>DATFTG010000093.1:0-5069 GCA_035262265.1 Gemmatimonadales bacterium | reverse complement strand
ACTCGCCGCGGTCGCGGCGCTGTTGAACGATGCTGCCGCGCGTCCCTTTCTCTATGTCGGGCTCGGGGCCGCGCGCGCGGCTGCCGAGCTTCTACTGCTCGCCGAGCGGCTCGAGGCGCCGGTGGCGACGACCTTCCAGGGGAAGGGGGTGTTCCCGGAGTCGCATCCCCTGTTTCTCTGGAACGGCTTCGGGGCGGCGGCACCGCCGTTCGCGCGCGCGGTGGCCGGCGGCCGGCGCGTGACGCTCGCCGTCGGATGCCGCTTCAGCGAGGTCGGCACCGGGAGCTACGGTCTCGAGCCGCCGGGGCCGCTGATCCATGTCGACATCGATCCCGGCGTCCCGGGCCGCAACTATCCGGTGCAGCAGGCGGTCACCGCGGATGCGGCGGCGTTCATCGGCGGGCTGCTGCCACTCGTCACCCAGCGCCCCACCGATGCGGCGCTGCGACGGGCGATCGCGAGCGGCCACGAGCGCGTGTGGAAGGAGTGGCGATCCCAGCAGAGCGAGCGCGTGACGCCGGCGCGGCTGCTGCGCGACGTGCAGGACGCGTTCGGGCCGGAGACGATCTTCACGACCGACAGCGGGAACGGGACGTTTCTCGCGATGGAGTGTCTGCGACTCGAGCGATCGGGGAAGTTCCTCGCGCCCGTGGACTACTCCTGCATGGGATACGCCGTCCCGGCCGCCATCGGGGCCAAGCTCGCCCGTCCCGAATGTCCCGTCGTCGCGCTCGCGGGAGACGGCGCGCTGCTCATGACGGGGCTCGAGCTGTTGACGGCGGCGCAGGAAAACCTGGGGCTCGCGGTGCTGGTGCTGCGGGACCGCGAGCTGGGCCAAATCTCCCAGTTCCAGGCGACCGCGCTGAATCGCAAGACGGCGAGTGAGCTGGCCGATTATGACGCGGGCGGGATCGCCGCCGCGCTCGGAGTCGAGGCCCTCTCGCTCGAGCGCGATGGCGACATTCCCGCCATCCTGCGCCGTGTACGGGAGATCACGGGTGCGGGACGCCCGGTGCTCGTCGACGTGGCGATCGACTACTCGCGGCGGACGTACTTCACGGCGGGTGTGGTGAAGACGAATCTGCTGCGGCTGCCCTGGCGGGACCGGCTGCGCTTCATCGGCCGGGCGCTCAAGCGCCGGATCTTCGGGTAGCGGCTAGAACGCGCTGCGCACCACGAACCAGATGTTGGCGGGCCGCTCGGCGAGGCGGCGCATGTACCAGGCGAACCAGTGGCTGCCATAGCTGATGAGGACCCGCACTTTCACCCCCTGGCGGGCGAGGGCGCGCTGGTCGTCCGAGCGGATGCCGTACAGCATGTGGACTTCGTAGCGCGCGTCCGCGCTGCGGTTCACCGCGTCCTTGCCGATCCGCTCGACCAGGCCGAGATCGTGCGTGCCGAAGACGACGGTTGCCCGCCCGCCGGCCGCTGCGTCGAGCAGCTGGCTCGCGAGCCGTTCATACTGTGCATCGACCTCGTCGCTACGCTGCAGTGCGAGCTCCGCGGACTCCTTGTACGCCCCCTTCACGAGCCGGATCGCCGGGCCGATGGGCAAGAGCGCCGTCAGGTCCTGCGGTGTGCGGCGGAGATACGCCTGGAGGCACACGCCGATCCCCGGTCCGTCGGCGCGCGCGCGCCGGTAAATCTCGAGCGTCGCGTCGACATAGCGCGCCTCTTCCATGTCGATCCACAGGAACGTGCGGTCGGCGCGCGCCTTGGCGGCGAGATCGAGCACGTGGTGCGTACAGGCCTCGCGGCTCGTGTCGAGGCCGAGGTGCGTGAGCTTCACCGAGACGTGGGCGGGAAGGGACCGCTCGCGAATCTGGTCGAACACCTGAACGTAGTGGTCCCGTACCGCGGCCGCCTCGGCGGCGTTCTGCACCTGCTCGCCGAGCTGGGTGAGCACCGTCCCCAGATTGTCCTTCGCAAGCGCACTCGCGGCCTCGACGGCGTCGGCGAGCGATTCTCCGGGCATGAACTTGCGCACGGCGCGGCGCGCGAAGGCGCGCGTGCGGAACTGCGCCGCGAGCCAGGGGCTGCGCGAGGCGCGCAACAGCAGGGTACGGGCGAGCGACATGGGGCGGGGAAGATACACCGAGCGGGCGGCGTCCACATCGGACACCGCCCGCTCAATGCGTCAGTCTACGACGGACTCAGCTCTCGACGACGATCAGATACTTCGAGTTGGCCCAGAACTTCGCCGGCGTGGCGATCTGAATGCTGCCGCGGATATTGCCGCTGCCGTCCGGCGGCGTCGCGAGGGCCGAGAGGTCCTGGCGCGAGGCGATACGGTAATTCTTGGTCGAATCGGGCAGCGGAATCGTGGTCACCTGACGGCGGTCGATCGCCGTAAAGGCGCCGGGGTCGAGATTCCGCGACGGCACCACCGACGCGCCCGACTTCCACAGAATGAACAGGAAGCGGCTGCCGCCGGTCTCGTCGATGATCCCGCGATTCTTCAGCTCGTCCTTGGTCCCGATCACGTAGTACACGGTGTTCTCGCGGACCGTCAGGTCGCCGACGGTGTCGCGCAGCGCCGTGTTCAACGCGGCCAGAGCGGTATTCTCGCCCTTCAGCGAATCGAGCTGGGAGGCGAAGGCCACCAGCTGGGTGCGCTGCGACGCCACGACCGAGTCGTAGTTGGCGATCGTCGCCTGCAGCGTGTTGCGCAGGCTGTCCGACAGGGACGACAGACCGCGGATGCGGCGTTCACTCGAGCGCAGCTGCGACTCGTTGGCGTTGAGCCGGGTCGCGATGTAGCGCACCCGGGCGACGACGCTGTCGCGCGACGCCTGTCCCGGCGACTCGCTCGTCACGTTCAGCTTCCCGTGGACCTGCACCTTCGCCAGCTCGTTGGAGATGTCCGAAATCATGCGGGCATCTTGCGCCATCTCCTGCACCACGCGATCGCGCTCGTTCGCCGCCTGTTGCAGCGAATCGATCCGCGCCTGGAGCTGCGGTGAGGGCTTCGAATTGCACGCGAGCGCTCCCAACAGCGCGAGAGCAGCGATCGCGGTGCTACGGGACTTACCGACCATAGCGACATCCTCCCTGCGGGGGGCTCTCTGACGGACCGAGCCGACGGCACCCCCCGCCGCCCGCCCGAACTTATTGTGAGAAACCTCACTACTCCGACGGTCGCTCAACTGTCGACATTATTCTGCGAATCAGAAGCTCTGAGGGCTCGAATATACCCGGATGCGTTTCAAATGGTTCAGCGAGAACGCCCCGTGTTTCCGGCGCCCGTTGCGTCTGCTCCACAGAACCCCCGCGACGCCCTCAGCCGGGCCTCCCGGAGAGGCGTCCGACCTGAAATGGGGCGAGGTCGAAGTCCCCGGCCACCTCGTCCAGGAGCAGTCCGGCGAGGATCTCCCCCACAGCGCTGGCAAACTTGAAGCCGAACCCGGAGCAGGGACTTGCCACGACGACCGACCGGTGATCGGGGTGCCGGTCGATCACGAACTGCCCGTCGGGCGAGTTGGTGTACAGGCACACCACGCTGCCGCGATGGGGACCGGCGAGCGCCGGGGCATAGCGCTCGAGGAGCCCGCGGGTCGCCGCAACCTCCTCGGGGCCGACCTCGCGCCGCACCGTATCCGCGGTCGTAGGGGCACCGTCGTGGTGGACGGCGATCTTGATCGCTCCGTCCGCCCGCACGGCGGGGGGCAGCGCATAGCACACCGCCTCCTCCGTCTGACGGATGAAGACCGGCAGCGTCGCGACGGGAGAGGCCGGCTCGAACCAGTGCTGCACCTGGCGCTCAACGGTGAGCCCGCGGCCCGCCGCGCCGAGCAGCTGCGGCATCCAGGCGCCGGCGGCAAGGAGCAGGCGCTTCGCCTCGTACGTGCCGCGCGTCGTAGTGACCCGAACACCCTCGCCGGCGGCCTCCCACCGTGTGAGCGGCTCGTCGAATTGCAGCTCGATGCCCCTGGTCGCGGCGTACCGCAGGGCCGCGGCCACGGCTCCCTCGGGATCGATCCAGCCCGCGCCCGGTTCGAAGACGGCGATCGCCGCGTTCAGGTCGTGGAGCAGGGGATAGCGGCGGGCGAGCGCCGCGGTATCGAGAATCTCGTGTTTGATGCCGTGTTGACGGGCGCTCGCCAGCGTACCGCCGACGATCTCTCCGCGCTCCGGGCCGACGTAGAGGACGCCGGTGACGTGGAGCAGCGAGGTCTCCGTCGCCGCTTCGAGACGCCGCCAGTTCTCGTAGGCGCGTCGCGCGAGCGGCACGTACCGCGGATGCTCGAACGCCGTTTGGCGGATGACACGCGAGCCGCCGTGGCTCGAGCCCATGGTGTGGGGAGGATGAAAACGATCGAGCCCCAGGACGCGGAGACCGCGGCCGCTCAGATGGACTGCCGTCGAGCTGCCGACGGCGCCGAGTCCCGCGAGGATGATGTCGTAGGGCACGGCGACAACTTAGCTTCCAATCCGGACGCCCGAGGGCAATGATCGAGACCACGCAACTCGCACCGGAATCGCTGACGGCACCGACCGAGCCGCAGCGGCGCGCGATCGAGGCGCCGGTCGGCCCGGTGCTCGTGCTCGCCGGTCCCGGTGCGGGGAAAACGTTCTGCCTCATCGAGCGGGTGCGCGCGCTGGTCGAGCGCTATGGCGCAGATCCCGGCCGCATCTGCGCCATCACTTTCACCAACAAAGCCGCGGAAGAGATCGCGGGGCGTCTGCATCGTGAGCTCGGGGCCTCGAGCGAGCGGGTGCATCGCGGGACGATCCACTCGCTCTGCGCCGAGGTGCTGCGCGAGCACGGCGAGCGCATCGGCATCCCCCGCGGCTTCGGCATCGCCGATGAGGACACGCAGGACGTCGTGCTGCGGCGGCTCGGCGTGGCGGTGTACAAGCGCCGCCTGTGGCTGCTGAATCAGTTCGGCCGCCATCGCCTGCAAGGCACGCCGCTCGAGCCGGACGTCCGGGCGCTGTGCGATCGCTACCTCGAGACGCTGCGCGCCAGGCGGCTCGTCGACTTCGACGACCTGGTGCTCAAGGCCGACGCCCTGTTCAGCGCCGAGCCGGAGGTCGCGCGACAGACGTCCGAGCGCTGGGACCACGTG
>DATFTG010000092.1:0-8447 GCA_035262265.1 Gemmatimonadales bacterium | reverse complement strand
GCTTGGAGTTCCGAATATACTGCCCGGACCACTCGTGCGCATCCTCAGCCGCTATCTGCTGCGTCAGCACATCGCTCCGCTCGCCTTCGCGCTCTCGGCGCTCACCGCGCTGATGTTGCTGAATCAGATCGCGAAACAGCTCGGCAATCTGGTCGGCAAGGGCCTGGCGACCAGCGTCATCGTCGAGGTGTTCGTGTTGTCGATTCCGTTCATCGTGGCGATGACGCTCCCCATGGCGGTGCTGGTGGCCGTGCTGCACACGATGAGCCGACTCGCCGCCGATTCCGAAATCACCGCGATGACGGCGAACGGCATCAGCGTGGGCCGCATCGCGCGGCCGGTGCTCCTCGGGGCGACGGCCGTGGCGCTGCTCGCGTTTCTGTGGAACGACCAGGTCCTGCCGCGCTCCAATCACCGGCTGCGCACGCTGCTCGTGGATATCCAGCGCAAAAAGCCGTCCCTCGCTCTCAAGGAGCAGGTGATCAACGAGGTGGTGCCGGGCCAGTTCTTTTTGCGGGCGGCCCGCATCGACCCGGCAACCAACCGGCTGCGTGACGTAACGATCTATGATCTGGGCGATGCCGAGCGCCGTCGCATCATCACGGCCGACAGCGGGCAGATGGCTTATACCCCCGGCCAGACCGATTTGTACCTCACCCTGCTGGACGGCGACATCCAGGAAGTGCGCCGCGCCGCCGACGCGCAGTTCAATCGCACCTTTTTTCACACCAATCATGTCCGCGTCCGAAACGTGTCCAATCAGTTCGTGAAAACGCCCGAGGACACCTATCGCTCGGACCGTGAGATGTCGATCTGCCAGATGGAGCAGGTCGTGTCCGCCGCGCAGAGCGACGCCCGCGCGGCGCACGTCGAGGCGAACTCCACCGTCGAGCACGACCTGCGGCGCCTCGCCGGGCTCACTGCCGGCCCCGTCCAGGTCTTTCCCGCCACCGATTCGACGCCGGGACCCTGGTGCCGCCTGATCGGACGCTTCGGGCGCTGGCTGCTTCCGGACACCGCCGAGGCGCAGGGCGTCCCGCATCCCAACGCCGGCCGCACCAACGCCGACGTCCCGCCGCCGCGGGCACAAACGCCCGTCGTCCCGCCTCCGGTCTCGAACCCCTACGCCCATCAGCCGCTGGTCACGCCGGGCGGGACCGCGGGAGAGGACGAGCGCGTCGACGGCGCGCGGCGCCGCGAGGCGATCTACCAGGTCGAGATCCAGAAGAAATTCACGATCGCCGTCGCTTGCTTCGTCTTCGGCCTGCTCGGCGTCCCGCTGGCCCTGCGCTTCCCGCGCGGTGGCGCGGGTCTGGTGTTCGCCGTCAGCGTCGTGGTGTTCGCGATCTATTACATCGGATTGATCGTCGGCGAAGACGTCGGCGACCGGCTCATTCTGTCTCCCTTCCTGTCGATGTGGGGACCGAACCTGATCTTCGGCACGCTGGGATTGATCGGGATGTGGGTGATGCGGCGCTCATCACCGACGGCGCGGGGCGGCGATTGGGCGGATGTGCGAGCGGCGCTGGTGGGTTTGGTGCGCTGGGGCCGGCCTCGATGATCCTCGTCCGCCGTCTACCGTCTGCTGCCGCCCTCTAGCATCATGCGCATTCTCGACCGCTACGTCCTGCGCCAGTGGCTGATCGTGTTCTCCGTGGTGATGCTCGGGTTCCCCCTGCTCGTCATCGTCATCGACCTGACGGACAAATTCGACCGCTACCTGATGCGCGGCCTCACCAAGGGGCACGTGGCGCTGGCGTACGTGTACGGCATGCCCGACACCATGTTCCTCGTGCTGCCGGCGGCCGTGCTATTCGCGACCGTCTTCACCGTGGGGCCGATGGGACGCCACTCCGAGCTCACCGCCGCGAAGGCGTCCGGGATCTCGTTTCACCGCCTGGTGCGGCCGATCATCGTTGCCGCCGCGCTGTCGTGTCTGCTGGGCATCGGCCTGAGCGAGCTGGTGCCGATCGGCGCGGCGCGCAAAGCGGAGCTGCTGGGCGAGAAGACGGTGCGGAGCGGCTCGCGCGTCAACTTCGTCTACCGTGCCGACGGCGGGTGGGTCTACGCCGTGCGTACCCTCGAGATCGCGAAGCGCGAGATGACCGATCTCGTCATGGAGCGCGTCGGCACCGGCATCGAGTACCCGACGATCGTCGTGACGGCCGAGCGCGCCCGCTACCGGCGCATGGCGGGCTGGACGCTGCAGAACGGCAGCGTCCGCTACCTCCTCGGCCCCGGCGTGGAACGCTCCTTCGACTTTCACACGCTGAGCACGCGGACGCTCGTAGAAACGCCCGAGGATCTCCTGGCCGAGCCGAAGGCCCCCGAGGAGATGCGCTACGCCGAGCTGGGGCGGTATATCGACGCGTTGGCGCGCTCGGGATCGGACACCCGCAAGCTCGCCGTGGACCGGGCGCTGAAGATCGCGATTCCCTTCACCTGCATCATCATCGCGCTGTTCGGCGCGCCGCTCTCCGTCACCAACCCGCGCGCCGGGGTGGCGTGGGGGTTGGCGGTGAGCCTCGCTACGACGTTCCTCTTTCTGCTGCTGATGCAGCTCTCTCGCGCGGTGGGCGGCGGTGGACTCCTGCCCCCGACATTCGCGGCGTGGCTGCCGAATATCCTGGCGGCGGGGGGAGCGGCGTGGCTGTTGAAAAGAGTCCAGACGTGACGGTAGGAGACGGTAAAGGACGGTAGGAGACGGTAGGAGACGGTAGGAGACGGTAGGAGACGGTAGGAGATGGTAGGGGATGGTGGGAAGGGTTATGCACGCGCTGAAACGGCTATGCGCGCGCTCAAATGATGATGCATCCATCTAGGCTGGCGGCATGTTGTCTGGATGCTGCCCTATGAGAAGCTCATCGCATGGCAGGTGTGTTACGAACTTGCGCTGGAAGTCTATCGGTGCAGTGCATCATTCCCCAAGCACGAGTTGTACGGCGTAACATCTCAGTCTCGGCGAGCAGCGTTTTCCGCAGCCGCGAATATCGCCGAGGGGTCTGCCAAGCGCGGCCCTCGCGAATTCCGCAGATTCCTCGACATTGCCATTGGCTCGCTCGCCGAGCTGTCGTTTGTGCTTCGTCTTGCCAGAGATCTCGAATACCTGTCCCCTGAAACATGGAATCGATTGGATGAGCTCCGGCGGCGCGCTGGGTTTCTCACTTGGCAATTGTATCGCTCTCTAAATAGATCCGGAACAGCATCGGAGGCGGCAGGTCGATAACCCCTACCGCCTCCTACCGTCCCCTACCGTCCCCTTCAGAACGCGTACCGCGCCCCCAGCTGGAACACCCAGCGCGAGTCGATCCGGTTCAGGGTCACCTGGTTCTTGATCGGCAGGTTCAAGGCGTAGATACCGCGACCGTTGATCTGGTCGTAGCCCGTGAGCCGGATCAGGTTCGTCTCTTCGTTCTGACCGGTCACCTTGATCAGGCCCCACTTCGAATTCAGGAAATTGAGCACGTTGAGCATGTCGGCCGTGAACTCGATCGACTGCCCGTGCAGCGTGCTGAACGTCTTGCTCAGGCGGGCGCTGAAGAAGTTCTGCCACGGGTTGCGGCAGCTGTTGCGCGGCAGGATGTGGCCGCGGTTGTTGCGGAGGCACGGCTCGTTGTTGATGTAGTTGTCGAGCGTCGCGGCCTGCCCGGCTACGGGCATCGCGATGTCCGCGGTGTTGATCGGCACATACACAGCGTCATTGCCGCTGAAGCCGTCGGCGTTGATGTCGCCGTTGACGACGTAGGTGAACGGCGTCCCGGAAACGCCCGTGTAGAACAGCGAGAAGTGCGAATCGAACGGCGTGTTGACGGTGCCGCTGATCGTGACTTTGTGCGGCCGGTCGAACGACGAGGTCGCGAGCGTCGGCGCGTCGACCGGGCCGTTGAGCACGCCGAAGCGATAGTTGGAGCTCGTGACGTCCGACGTCATCGACCGGAAGTCGACGGTGTGCGAGTAGGTGTAGCTCGCCGAAAACTCGATGCCGTTGGAGAACCGTTTCTGGAACTGCACCGCCAGCGACGCGGAGTGGTCGCCGCTGGTGTTGAAGTTCCGGATCACGTCAGCGTAGGTGCCGGTGACGCGCGATGCAGTAGCGGCTCCCGTGCCAGGGTTGATCGTGCCATACAACGGCCGCCCCGTCTCGGCTGCCGACGAACCCTGGACCCCGTTGAGGTTGACGTCTTCCAATAGGAACTCGTTGATCGACTTCGTATAAATGAAGTCGACGGTGCCGAGCACGCCCCAGCCAAGCTCGCGGTCGATCCCCAGTGCCAACTTTGCCGCTTGCGGGAACTTGAAGTTGCCATCGAAGTACACGACGCTGGGCCGACCGGCAGACGGCGCTGAGGCGGGGTTGCACGTCGTCGGCTGGTTGTTGGGGTCGACGGTGAACGTCGGCACCGTGGCGCCGCTGCATACCAGGCTCGCCTGCTCGAGACCGGTGTTGCCGTAGGCGTTGGAGAGCCAGACGTAGGGCGGCCGGCCGCTGAAAATCCCGACGCCGCCGCGCAGGATGGTCTGACCTTCGCCGTTCACGTTGTAGTTGAACCCGAGCCGCGGCGACCAGAGGATGTTCCCGCTCGGGAACGAGCCGGTGTTCACCGTGCCGCCGCCGAGCAAGGCGAAGTGGATCGTGTCGAGGATCGGGTTCAACGTCGGCGACGGCTGCGTCGGCACGTCCATCCGCACGCCGGCGGTCAATGTGAGGTTCGGGGCCGGCGAAAACCGGTCTTCGGCATAGAACCCGAACTGTCTGACACGGAAGTCGGCCACCGGCCCGTCAGGACGCAGCGCCGTGGGAAGCGCCCGCTCGAAACGGTTCGCCACGCCCGAGTCGAGTGCGGCCGGACTCGAGAAGTTCCACACTCCGATCGACGCCGGGAAGAAGACGTTCACGAAGTGGAAGAACTCGTTGTGCGTTCCCACGGTGATGAGGTGCTGCTTCACCGGGAACGTCAGGTTGTCGGTCACCTCGATCACGGTCTGTTTCAGCGAATTCGCCTGCGAGAAGCGCTCCGCCCCCGCCGCCACGTACGTCGACGGTGAGTTGCCGGCGACCAGGATCAGCGGCACACGGTTGGGAGGGTCGCGCACGTCCGAGATCGAGCCGTACGCCGCGATCAGCTCGTTGGACAACTGGCTCGACAGCTGCGCCGTCCACTTCCCGCGCACCGTGCGCGTGTGATCGGTGACGTCGTAGCCCGAATTGGAAAGCTGATACCCGTCGCGTCCGTTGAACGGCGCCGTGTAGCGGTGGGTCAGATTGACCTGGTCGGCGTTGACGAAGGCGCCGGTCACCTCGACGTGACTGTTGACGCCGAGCTCGTAGGACAGCTTGCCGAACAAGTTGGTTTCGGGGTTGGGGATCGTCGGCGCCGCGTAGCTGCCGGGGTCGAACCCGTACTTGGTCTGCAGGATGTTGCGCACCGAATCGAACCGCGCGCCAGTGATCCCGATCCCCGCGGTATCCGCTGGCGTGCACCCGCCCGAGCACTGAATCGCCGTTGCGAACGGCCGCGCGTCGTGCCGAAAATCCCCCGAGGCGAAGAAGTGCAGCCTATCCTTTACGATGGGACCGCCGACGGAGAATCCGTACTGCTGTTGCTGATAATCCGCGACCGGCACGCGAATTCCGGCAGTATCCTTCCCCACGAAGTTCTGGTTCTGGATGTATCCAAACGCCGAACCATGCAGCTCGTTCGTGCCGGATTTCGTTACGGCGTTCACCAGACCGCCGGTGAACTGGCCCTGGCGCACGTCGAATGGCGCGACCAGGATCTGATACTCCCGCACCGCTTCGATGGCCAGCGGCCGCGCGTTCACAGTGCCGCCAGGGACACCGTTCGTTGAGCCGAGGTCGAAGAGGTCGTTGTTCGAACCGCCGTCGATCTGCACATTGTTGAAACGGTCGTTCTGCCCGTTGATCGAGTTGCCGCCGCCAGGTGTCCGGACCACCTGCGGTGACGTACTGACAAAATCCGTGAACGCCCTGTTGAGCGTCGGTAACCGATGGATGGCGAGGTCGGAGAGCAGCGACTGGGCGCCCGTGCGCGCGCTCGATCGCAGCGGGTCGGAGTTGGCCTCCACCGTGACGCCCGCCACTTCCACAGCGGCGCGCTTGAGGCTCAAGTCCAGCGTGAGGCGCTGTCCCAGCGCCAGTGCGAACACGCCCGACGTCTTCGGCTCGAAGCCGATCGCCCGTGCGGCCAGCACAAAGGAGCTCCCAACCGTGACGTTCTCGAAGCTGTACACGCCGTCTTCACGCGAACGGGTGGCGCGACGCTCGCCCGTGGACCCGAGGGTGAGGGTCAGCTCCACCTGAGGGACGGGACTGCCGGCGTCATCGGTGACGCGTCCCGTGACGGCGGCGGTCGTGACCCCCTGGGCCGCGAGTCGCGACTGCGTCAACGCGGCGGCGAGAACGGCGAGAACAGCCACTGACCGGTACCAGCGATTCATAGCGGTTGCTCCGGAAGAGTGAGTCGACCACGAGTGTTCGATTGCGGAGTTTCTGCAAGCGCGCTGCAAAGATGCCCGGGGCCCCGAGGTTGTCAATCGGACCGCGGGCTACGGCACCGTCACGATCGCGTCGCGGCCGCGCCCTGCCTGCGGCGCCACCACCAGTAGACGGGAACGCCGCTCACCAGCACCGCGATGTCCCACGCCGATTCCTTGGGCTGTGACACGAAGTAGTTGCCCAGCAGGAACAGCGACGCGACGAGAAACACCGCCGGGACGATCGGATATCCCCAAGTGCGATAGGGCCGCGGCAGGTCGGGTTGCCGGCGCCGCAGCACGAAGATCGCTGCCACCGCCAGCGCGTAGAACGGCCAGATCCCGATCACGAACTGATCGGCGAGCTGCGAGAAGCTGCGCACCAGCACGAACACCATGCCGAGCACGGCGGTGAGCATGATCGCGGGCGCCGGCGCGCCGGTCTTCGTGTCGACGCGCGCGATCACCGCCGGGAACAGGCCGTCGTCAGCCAGCGCGAAGAAGATGCGCGGCGACGTCATCATCGAGCCGTTCAGCGTCCCGAACGTGCTGACCGCCACCGCCGCCGACACCGCCACGACGCCGGCCGGGCCGAACAGCAGCTGGGCCGAATCGGCCGCGACGAGCTCGGCGTCCTTCATGCGCGCCATCGGAATGAGGTGCAGGTAGACGAGGTTGGCCCCGAGATACAGCACCACGACGATCACGGTGCCGAGCACCAGCGCGCGCGGCAGGTTGCGCTGCGGATCGCGCACCTCGCCGCCGACGAACGCCAGGTCGCCCCAGCCGTCGTACGCCCAGAGAATCGCCACCAGCGCGAGCAGCACCGGCGACAGCGTCACCGATGTGGCTGCCCCCGTTTCGCCGACCGGCGGGACCCCGCCGCCGAGCGCGAAGCCAAGCACGATCAACGCGGCGAGCGCGGCGACCTTGAATGCCGTGGAAATGTTCTGCAGCACGGCGCCGCGGTGGATGCCGCGCAGATTCACCGCCGCGACAATGGCGACGTACGCCGCCGCCAGCACCTGCTCGGCGTGCAATGACAACCCCGCCACGCTCGCCTGCGGATCGATCCCCACCAGCCGCAGCGAATACGCCGAGGCGGTGATCGAGATCGCCCCGAATGCGCCCGGCCGGATCACCAGCAGCTCGGCCCAGCCGAACAGAAACGCCGGCAGCGGCCCAAATCCCTTGCGGATGAAGACGTAGATCCCGCCAGAGCGCGGGAACATGGCGGAGAGCTCGGCGTAGGTCAGCGCGCCGCACAGTGCCACGACGGCGCCGATGACCCAGATGGCGAGGAAGATCCTGACGTCCGGGACGCGCGCCGCGACACTCGCCGGCGTGCGGAAGATGCCGCTCCCGATCGTCGAGCCCACGGCGACCGCCACGGCGCTCCACAGGCCGAGGCGGCGCGGCAGGCGCTCGCCGAATTGGTCTGGCGTCGTCATAGGTGAGTGAATATACGGTGCGAATGGATCGCGGCTGAGAGACGACTCGCCTTCAGGCGCGAATCACACGGGGCAAATAAATTCCCGTCCTCATGAAACGCCCCCTCACCCGTCTCGCCTGGGCCGCTGCCCTCGCCTGCTACCTGCTCATCGTCCTCGGCGGCATCGTCCGTATCACCGGTTCCGGGTTAGGCTGCGGCGACGAGTGGCCGATCTGCCACGGCCGGCTGATCCCATCGTTCGCTGACATTCCCACGTTGATCGAGTGGAGCCACCGGCTGGTGGCCGCGATCGTCTCGATGCTCGTGGCGGCGCTGGCGGCCAGTGTGTGGTGGCAGAGGCAACGGGGAGCAGGGAGTGCGGAGCGGTCCGTTCCAGGCAGGACCGGTTACGTCGCTCTCGGGCTGCTCTTCGTGCAGGTGCTGCTCGGCTCGGTGACCGTCAAGCTGAGGCTCCCTCCGTGGACGATCGTGCTCCATTTGGGGACTGCGATGCTCCTGT
>DATFTG010000091.1:0-4317 GCA_035262265.1 Gemmatimonadales bacterium | reverse complement strand
GGCGCCATCCTCGGGCCCCTGGTCGCCTGGTATCTGTTGCAGTCGAAGACACTCGACCTGCGCGGCGTCATCGGGGCGAGCGTGATACCTGGCGTGGCGGTGCTGGTTCTGGCGACCTGGGCGGTAAGGGACGGTAGGAGGCGGCAGGAGACGGTAGGAGTTACTTCATCAGAACAACCCCTACCGTCCCCTACCGTCCCCTACCGTCCCCTACCGTCCGTCCCCTACCGCCTCCTACCATCGCCTCTCCTCGCCATCAGCGCCTTCTATCTGCTCAGGATGCCCGAGACCCTCATGCTGTTCCGCACGCAGCAGCTCGGCGTGACCGTCACCTCGGTGCTGCTGCTGTGGGCCGCGCTGCACGTCGTGCGATCCAGCACGAGCTTCATCGGCGGCGCGTTGTCGGATCGCATCGGTCCCGGGCGCACGATGTGGGCGGGGTGGGTCTGCTATGCGGCGGTGGCGTTCGGGTTCTCGCGCGCCGAGAGCCCGGCCGCCGCGTGGGCGCTGTTCCTCGTCTTCGGGGTCGTGGCCGGGCTGACCGAGAGTCCCGAGCGCGCGATCGTGTCGCGGCTCGCTGGCGGGAAGCAGGGGACGGGCTTCGGCGTGTACTACGCCGCCACCGGAGTGGCCGCGCTCGCCGGCGGCGTGCTCCTGGGACTGGCGACGAACTACCTCGGCTTTCGCTGGGCGTTCGCCGCCAGCGCTGTGATGGGGGTTGCCGTGGCGCTGGCGTGGCCGATGTTGGGGCGGATCAGAGAATCTTCGAGCGGTTGAGGACGCCGCTGGATACGGCGGCTGAAGCCGCCGCTCGGCGCCTGCGGCGACGGTCTTGAAAGACGCTGATGACAACCCATCACCTGGAGAGCACAATGCGCCTCGCCGTCGTCGTTGCTGCCGCACTTGCCGCCGCTCCACTCGCCGCCCAGGACCATCAGACGATCCACGTCAACGAGCCCGCGGGGCTGCCGTTCTCCAGCGCCACCCGGGTCGGGAATCTGCTGTTTCTGGCGGGCCAGATCGGCAATACTCCCGGAACGCGCCAGCTCGCCGACACCGGGATCGCCGGACAGACGCGCCAGGCGTTCGAGAACATCAAGACCGTGCTGACGGCCGCGGGCAGCTCGCTCGAGCGCGTAGTAAAGTGCACCGTGTTTCTCACCAGCATGGGCGACTACCAGGCGATGAACGCGGTGTACGCGACCTACTTTCCGAAGGATCCGCCGGCGCGCTCCACGGTGGCGGGGAGCGGCCTGGCGCTTGGTGCCAGAGTCGAAATCGAGTGCATCGCGACAGCAGGATAGGTGGGATGAAGCGCTACACCCTGGGTATCTGCACGCTCGCAGTCCTGGGCCAGAGCGCCTGCGCGCCCGCCCGCATCGATCCCCGCGGCCTCTTCCTCGCTCCCTGGCGGCCCCCGCCCGGCCAGAAGTGCTCCGTCAGTAAGAAGCCGTTACCAGCGTTCGATCTGTTCGATATGACCGCGCTCAGTCGAGCCGTCTCCCGCTTCGGGTCGGGGAGTGTCGTGGCCGCCCTCGCGTTCTGGCCCGCGGATACAGCGTGGCACGAGGAGTTCGGCCCGCGCCCCGACAGCCTGGTCATTGTCGAGACGACGCTGCCGGACTCGTTGCGGAGTCCGGTCCGCGCCGCCCTGCTCGCCGCGCTGCGAGACCGGCTCGCTACACGGTTGCTGGTTCGGATGGATCTGAACCGAGAGCCGCGACTGCGACTGGCGCCGGCACTCGAGTGCCCGCCGGTGGTGCGCAGCCAGTCGGAAGTCCGTCGCTATACGGCGGCCATGCAGTCCGCCGGCGCTCCGCCAGGCCGGGCCTTGCTGCAGTTCCTGGTGCGACCCGACGGGTCGCTCGCGGCGCTCAAGGTGCAGGTCCCCTCGGGTGATGCGCAGTTCGATCGGGTGGCTCTGAATACCGTGCAGCTGTTGCACTTCACACCGGAGCTGATCAATCAGATTCGGGTTCCCGGCCTGGTGCGGTTTCCGGTCGAGGTACGTGTTACGCGCCAGGGTCCGCCGCGGCCACCCGCTGCGGCCGAGTGCCCACAGGGGCGGGTCGTCGAGGTGACGAATCCACTCCTGGCGGCGGTCTCGGTCTACACGTTCAGCCCCGCGGGCGCGCAATTGCTCGGCACGGTAGCGAGCGCCAGGACGGTGCGCCTCGCCCTGCCGCCTGCCAGTGCTGGGTATGTGTTCGTCCAGGGGCCTGACAGTGCGAGCACTGTCGTTTCCGACGCCGATATCGAAAAGGTCCGCTGGAGCGTGAAATGCGGCGTGCCGTAACCGGAAACATTTTCGCAGGCCATCCGGTACCTATCCCCGTTGGGGTCTACTCACGCGGAGGGTCTTTATGCCGGATCGTGAACGGTGGAAATCCAGAATCCTGACCGCGGGACGGGAAGCGAAGCGGTTCGCCGTTGCCGCCGCCCACCAAGCAGATGCTCTCATACAAGTCGCTAGGCAGAAAGCCGAGACAGCGGCCCGCCGGCGTAAGGTGCGGCGTACGCTGCAACAGGCGAGCCGCGTGCTGAAAACCGCCGGGAAGGCGGCGCTCGCGGCCGGCGCCCTCGCGGCGATTGGAGCCGTCGCGCGCGAAATCGACGTTCGCTCGCGCAAGAAGCGGCGCGCGCTGGCCTAGCTCTGCTCGTCCCGGCTACCGAGTGCGCCGGTTCGCCAGGTCCTTGAACCAGTTGTCCACCCACACGACCTGGGGCGCGCCGGTGGCCGTGGCGCGCCGCGGGCTCACGAACAGGAGGGATCGGCCGTCGGCCGCCACGTCGTAGGACTGGTGGAATCCGGCGCCGCCAGCTCGGCTCGCAGGACTTTGATGGCGACCTTGCGATCGTGCTTCAGGTCCTGAGCGAGATAGACCGTGGCCATGCCGCCTGTACGAGCTCGCGCTCGATTGCATAACGCCGCCGAGGGCGATCGTCAGACGATCCTGCGCATCGGTCAGCAGCAGCGCACTCCTTTTCCTTTCGATTCAAAGAAGGCGGCGACAAACTCCCGCTCGCTTAGCCGCGGCGGATGCCCCGCTTCGCGGCAGTGTTCGAGGTACGCTGCGTAGTCGGGTGCTCCGATGATTCGACCCAGGACTCGGCGCCAACCCCTACCGTCCCCTAGCGCGACCCGCAGGGAGTCCTTTGGGGTCTCCTTCCGTTTCCTACCGCGCATACACGCTCTCCACGAACGGCGTCTCCGTCAGCGTCCCCTGTTTGCGGCGCGACAGGATCAGCCACCACTCGCGCAGCGATACAACGAGCAACAACGCGACGACGGCCATGAAGCCAATCGCCACGACGGCATTCAGATAATCGTTGCGGATGACATCCGAGGCTCTGGGAAGCAACGCGGTGGTGGGCGCCACGGCGTGGGTCAAAAACCCCAGCTTCGGGTCCGCCGAGAAGACTTTCTGCCAACCGGCTGTCATCGTCACCGCGGTGAGCCACACGAGCGGCGCGATCGTCACCCAGGCATAGCGCTGCTTCCCCATCTTGATAATGATCGTCGTCGCGACACACAGCGCCACCAGCGCCAGCAGCTGATTGGCGATGCCGAACAGCGGCCACAACGAATTGATCCCGCCCAGAGGGTCCGTCACCCCCTGGTACAGGAAGAAACCCCACCCGGCGACGACCGCGGCGCTCGACAGCACCACGCTCGGGTACCACGACGTCTCTCCGAAGCGGGGCCAGGCATGGCCGACGATCTCCTGCAGCATGAACCGGCCGACGCGTGTCCCGGCATCGATCGTCGTCAGAATGAACAGCGCCTCGAACATGATCGCGAAGTGGTACCACAGCGCCGTCGCCGTCTTGCCGCCCAGGGCGCCGGTGACGCCCGAGAAGATATGGGCCATACCGACGGCGAGACTCGGCGCGCCGCCGGTGCGCGCGATCAGCGTCGTCTCACCCATCTGCGCCGCCAGCGCCTGCATCTGCTCCGGCGTCACCACGAATCCCGCCGTCTTGAGGACGTCGGCGGCGCCGGCGAGGGCGGCGGGAGCGGTGTTCATCGCGAAATAGACGCCCGGCTCGAGGGTGCACGCCGCGATCATCGCCATCACCCCGACGAACGACTCCATCAGCATCCCACCGTAGCCGATCAGCCGCGCGTCCGGCTCGTGCGCCAGCATCTTCGGCGTCGTCCCCGAGGACACGAGCGCGTGGAAACCGGAGATCGCGCCGCAGGCGATCGTGATGAATGCGAAGGGGAAGATCTTGCCCGCGAACACCGGTCCTTCTCCCAGCGTCGCGAACGGCGTCAGCGCCGGCATCTTGAGCGGCGGCAACAAGATCAGGATC
>DATFTG010000090.1:0-6010 GCA_035262265.1 Gemmatimonadales bacterium | reverse complement strand
CTCGACCGGGTCCGCGGCCTGGAGCTCGGCGCCGACGACTACGTCACCAAGCCGTTCGGCGTGCTCGAGCTGCTGGCCCGCGTGGAAGCGCTGATGCGCCGCGCCGGTGTCGCGACGGCGGCCGAGCCCGCGGCACCGCTGGTGGAGCGCTTCGGGGACGTCGAGGTCCATTGCGCCTCTCGCACGGTACTGCGCCACGGCGCGCCCGTCCCGCTGACCCCGAAGGAATACGAGCTGCTCGTCGCGCTGATCCGCCGCCGCGGCGCCGTCGCGTCGCGGGTCGAGCTGTTGACCGAAGTCTGGGGCTACAGCGCGGCCGTGCTGTCGCGCACCGTGGACACGCACATCGCCGAGCTGCGCCGCAAGCTGGAAGACGACCTGCAGGCCCCGCGCCACATCCTCACGGCGCGCAAGGCCGGCTACCGGTTGCAAACCTGAGCCGATCCGAGGACCAGCCATGAGTGCCCTGTTGTTGCTGCTCGCCGTGCTCGGCGGTAGGACCGACCCCAAGAACGGCGACGAGCTGGTGCGTGCCATGCACGACCGCTACGACGGCAAGTGGTATCACTCGTTGACGTTCCTGCAGCACAACACCCGCTTTTTCGGGACCGACAGCGTACAGCACTCCACCTGGTTCGAGCGCGCCGCGATTCCCGGGAAGCTGCGCATCGACTTCCGGGACGGTCCGGGGTTCTCGCCCGACGGTGGCATCCTGTTCGTCAACGACTCGCTGATCGCCTTCAAAGGCGACACCGTCGCGCAGTCGAGCGCCTTCATCCATCCGCTCATGGTGCTCGGTTTCGACGTGTATGCCCAGCCCGTGGACCAGACGCTCAACAAACTGCAGTCGCTGGGCTTCGATCTTTCCTCGATCCGCAGCGACACCTGGCAGGGCCGGCCGGTGTACGTCGTCGGCGCCAAAGCGGGCGACCTGCACTCCCGCCAGTTCTGGGTCGACAAGGAGCGGCTCTTGTTCGTGCGTATGCTCGAGCCGGGACAGCGCGACACGTCGATCACGAGTGAGACGCAGTTCAACGACTACAGGGCGTTCGGCAAAGGGTGGGTATCGGCCCAGGTGCTGTTCCTCAACAAGGGCCAGCGCGTCTGGATGGAGGAATACGACCAGATTCAGGTCGACGTCCCGCTCACCGAGGGGGCGTTCGACGGGCAGCGCTGGAAGACGACGAAGTAGCCGCGCTCAGGCGGTGCGGTGACGTGCCGCGTCCACCGACCACTTCCCCCCACCGCCCAGGACGACGATCAGCGCCAGCACGCAATACAGCGCGATGACCTCGTAGGCAGGCCCGCCGAACGGCGGGACCTGTGCGGAGAGGCCCGGGCCATGGGCGAAGCTGAACCCGCCAGTCATGTGGACGCGAAACAGCAGCACCAGCATCGCCGCCAGCATCGCCATCGCCGCCACGGTCACATAGACTCCGAGCAGGATCGCCACCGCCAGCAGGATTTCCACGCCGGCGCCGAGCCACGCCACGATGTTGGGTGCCGGAATCCCGATGTCACGCAGCAGCGAGACGAACGCAAAGTGGCCGCCGGCGCTGAGCCGCGGAATCCCGTCCAGCAGGAAACCGGCGGCGAGCACCAGGCGGGCCACGAGCTGTGCCAGGTGTGTTCTCATACCAAGAAACGAACCCTCAGCGCCCGCGAGGGTTCCCCGCCGTGACAAAAAGCGGCAGGATCCTGCTTGCCGGCCCCAGGGGAGCGTCCGTCAGATTCGACGTCAGCGCGAACGCGACGTGCGCATCGCGATCCATCCCGAATGCCGTCGTCCCGCCGACCGACCCCCCACCGTGAAACACCCGCCGGTGCCCGAGCGAGTCGGTCCGTACGAACCATCCCACACCGTATCCCGTCAGCTGTCCGTCCCGCGTCTTCTGGCTCGTGAACAGCAGGTCGAGAGCGGACTGCGGCAGGAATCCGGGCTGGTCGAGAGCCGACGCAAATCGCACCAGATCCTCGGCGCTCGAGAGAAAGCCGCCACCCGCCCATTTGTAGCTGTTGTCGACCTGCGGGGCGACTTGAAACCCACCGTGCACGGTGTCCGGATCGTAGAAGGTGGTGCGCTCGGGGATCAGGCTGTCGGCGCGATCGGGCGCGGTGTGCGTGAGGCCGAGCGGCCGGATCACGTGCGCGCCCATATAGGCGAGGAACTTCTCTCCTGAAGCACCCTCCACCACGGCGGAGATCAGGTTGAATCCGTAGGACGAGTAGGAGAAGCGCGTTCCCGGTTCGAACAGCAACGAATCGTTCTCGAAAATCGCGAGCCCGGCGGTAACCGACGGGTAGGGCGTGTTGAGGAGAAACTCGTTCCCCTGATAGTGCCGGATCCCGGCCAGGTGCCCGGCCAGCTCGCGCGTGGTCACCGGCCAGGGTTTCTGGGGAAACGAGGGAACGTAGCGTTGCACCGGGGCATCGAGGTCGAGCTTGCCGCCCAGGACGAGCTGGGCCACGGCGACGGAGGTGAGCGGCTTCGACACGCTGCCGATGCGGAACATCGTGGTGCGGGTCACGCGGGTGCGGCGGGCGACGTCGGCGAACCCGAACGCCGCCGACCAGACGAGCTTGCCGTCGATGGCGACCGCCACCTGCAACCCCGGGATCTTCGGGGCGAGGCTGTCGCAGATGAGGCGCTGCGCGGCGGCGATGGCGGCCTGGAAGGGTGCTGCGGAAGCATACGAGGTGGTGATACACGACGTCGTTGCCTGAGCAGCCGCCGGTCGCGTGACCGACGTTAACGGGACTGTAATGAGTCCGCCGGCGAGCAGTAATCGTCCTACTTGCATTGTGTGAATCCTCGGTGGCACTGCGTCTCTACCTTCTCACGTGACCACACTCGAATGTGGGGAGGAACGATGACCGGGAAACTACGCTACCTCGCGCTGGCCCTGGTACTCTGCGCCTGTCGGGAGCGGGCCGCACCAACGGCGGCGGCTGACCGGATGCTGGCTACAGGGCGGTCATACGCGGAGGCGCGCCCCGCCGCTGCACCTCCCGCCCTGGCGGACATGGCCCCGCGTCAGGATGCGAGTGGAGACGAGATCCAGAAAGACCAGAATGCAGCGGCCATTTCCCTCCCGGGTGCGACGGACGTCCTCCCGAACCTCATCATCCGTTCGGGAACCGCGTCGCTCCAGGTTGACTCCCTCGACCGGGCGATGGCGCTCGTGCGGGCGTTGGCCCGGCGCGTGGGCGGCTTCGTGGGAAGCAGCACCGCACAGGCCGGAAAAGGACAGCTCCACTCCGCGATGCTCGAGATCCGTATGCCCGCCGAGCACTTCGAGGACACGGTGGACGGGCTGCGGATGATCGGCAAGATCGAGACGGTGAACGTGACGGCTGAAGACGTAGGCGAGGAGTACGTCGACGTGCAGGCCCGGATGACCAACGACCGGCGCCTGGAAGCCCGGCTCATCGATCTGCTGGCGCACCGTACGGGCAAGCTGGCCGACGTCCTCGATGTCGAGCGCGAGCTGGCCCGCGTGCGTGAGGAGATCGAGCGCTACGAAGGGCGGTTGCGGTACCTGCGGAGCCGGGCCGCGGTGAGCACGCTGAGCCTGACCGTGCACGAGCCCATTCCGGTCGTGGACGAAGGCTCTCCCGGCGTGATGAGCGAAGCGGTGCGGGACGCGTGGCGCAATTTCATCGCAGTGCTCGCACTGCTGATTCAGTCCCTCGGCGTCATCATCCCGTTGGGTGTGGTCGCCGGCGCGGGGTGGCTCGTGGTGCGGCGCTTCCGGCGCCCTCCTCCGACAACCCAAACAGCGTGAGAAGTGAGAAGTGAGAGGTGAGAGGTAAATGCCTTAACCACATTTACTTCTCACCTCTCACCTCTCACATCTCACGCTCTTGGGTTTAGCCGGCGTAGCAGTAGCTGCATCCCTTGGACTGCGCGCCGTTCACGGCGACGACGCCCGACGGCACGATCGTGTAGCCGGGCAGGAGGTTGGCCGCCCAGTCGGCTTTGACGTCCTCCGCCTTGAGCCCCATCTGCTGGGCGAACATCATGCTGTAAAACAGCATCGCCATATTGCACACGCCGAACCGTACCCCGCGCGCCACCAGCTTCTCGACCGCCGCCTCGGGGAACGGCAGATCGCCGTCCTTCAGATTGGCGAAGACGTTGCGCACGGCGGGCGCGTTCGTGCTCTTGTCCTGGATCTTGTAGAACTCGCCGAACTTGTACTTCGCCCACATCGCGTCCTTGAACGCGATCGGGATCGCCGCGTGGCGATGCACGATGACGACGCCCAGGTCGCTTTCCGGCAGGCCGTACGCCGTCGAGCCGGTGAGCAGAAAGACGTGAGCCCAGATCAGCGAAAACCCGCCATTGGTCTCCACGGCATCGTACACCTGGCGCTGCTTCCCCTTGATTCCGGCGAGCCACGCGGCGTAGGTCGCGTCACCCGTGGGGCTGACGGTCGACGAGTAGTCCTGGGCCTCGACCTGGCCGGGGATCAGGCCCCCGAGTCCGACGGCCGCGGCGGCGGTGGCGACGCGGCCCAGGAACCCGCGCCGGTGGGTGGAGAGATTCAGATCGAGCATGACGACCTACCTCCAGGCTGAGTGGATCAATGTCCCGCCGTCTTCTTGGCGGCGGCGAGCGTCGGATACGCTACATCAGGGGGTGGATCCCCGTGCGGCCAATCGAACTGCTTCCCCGGAAAGTCCGGACGCGGCTGTGCCACTACGAACGCCGCTACATCGAATGCCTGCTGATCGGTGAGGGTTCCCGGCTGGTCGAACGGCATATTGTCGCGTACGAACGACGCCGCCGTGCGCACCCGGGCCATCCCCGCGCCGATGTTGAACGATTTCGGTCCCCAGAGCGGCGGTATTCCCGGCATTCCCTGCCCGTCCGGTCCATGGCAGCGGGCGCAAATCGTCCCGAAGGTCCGGTGGCCGGCCGCGCTGTCGGCGGTGAGCGACGCGAACCGCAGCAGCCGCGCGTTCGGTCCCGCGGGGGGGATGCCGACCGGCGAGCGCCACGACAGGAATGCGAGATAGGCGACGATGTCGCGCATCTCGGGACTCGCGGGGTCAAGGGCTTTGCCGTTCAAACTGCGGGCGAAGCAGTCGTTGACCCGGTCCTCGATCAGCTCGACGGCGCCGCGCCGGGCGCGATATTGCGGAAAGCGCGCGAAGCTCCCGATCCAGCTGCCGTTGGCGCGCCGCCCCTGGTCGAGGTGGCAGCTGACGCAGCGCAACCCACTGCCATCGTTCTTCGGCAGGCTCTCCCGCGTGGCCGTGAGCAGCGCCAGCCCGCGCCGCACGCCCGTTCCAAACGCGTCTTTCGGGATTTCGGAATCGGCGGGTGCGGTGACTACGGGCTTTGCCGGCGGTGGCGGAGCCTGGGTTGTGCAGGATATCGCCATCAGCGTCACCGCAGTCGCGCCACCGACCACCGACCACCGGCCACTCATAGCAGGATTCCCGCCAGGGTCGCCGAGAGGAAATTCGCCAGCGTACCGGCGAGCATGGCGCGGAAGCCGAGGCGCGCGAGATCGTGCTTGCGGTCCGGCGCGAGCGCTCCGATCCCGCCGATCTGGATTCCCACCGAGCTGACGTTGGCGAACCCGCACAGCGCGAACGTCGCGATCGTGAAGGACACGGGGCTGAGCGTCGCTTTCATCGGGCCAAGCTGAGAGTAGGCGATGAACTCATTCAACGCCATCCGGGTGCCGAGCAGGCTGCCGATCGTGCCGCTGTCGTGCCACGGTACGCCCATTACCCAGGCGATCGGCGCGAAGATCCAACCGAGCACGGTCTGGATACTGGCCGGGAACCACGACAAGTCGATGTGCATCCCCAACATGGTAAAATCGAGGCGATGAATCCAGCCGAACATTCCGTTGATGAGAGCGATGATCGCGATGAAGCTGATCAACATCGCGATCACGTTGAGCATCAGGTGCAATCCGTCGATCGTCCCGCGCGCCGCGGCGTCCACCACGTTCACGTCCGTCCGCGGGATGTCGACCTTGACCCCTCCCAT
>DATFTG010000089.1:0-2240 GCA_035262265.1 Gemmatimonadales bacterium | reverse complement strand
CGGCGCCCCGCTCGCCCTCATCGGGGCGCTGAAGGACGCCGTGAAGCTCGCGGACCCCGATCAGCCGTTGGGCGATCTCGTGAGTCTTGAGCAGCTGATCGGGCGCCAGACGGCCGCGCGCCGCTTCAACACGACGCTGCTCGGCATCTTCGCGTTGCTCGCCGTCGGTCTCGCGCTCGTGGGGATCTATGGCGTGACGAGCTATGCGGTGGCGCAGCGCCGGCGCGAGCTGGGCATCCGTCTGGCGCTTGGCGCCGGGCCGAAGGACGTGATGCGGCTGCTCGTCGGCGAAAGCCTGATGCGGGTCGTGATCGGAGTCGTGCTGGGCCTCGTGATCGCGCTGGTGGCGAGCCGAGCGTTGGTGTCGATGCTGTACGGGGTGCAGCGTTGGGATCCGCTAACGTTCGCAGGGACGGCGTTGTTGCTGGGCCTCGTGGCGCTGCTTGCGACGTGGTTGCCGGCGCGCAAGGCTACGCGAGTGGATCCAATGGTGACGCTGCGGACTGAATAGAGGCGTTCTGGGTCGTGGGTAATGAGTAAACGCCGTTACCCACGACTCAAGACCCATGACGCCTCCCTGGAGGGCAAATGGAAGCCCTGATGCTGGATCTCAAATTCGCCATCCGCCAGCTCCTCAAGAGTCCCGGCTTCACGCTCGGCGTCGTCCTGACGCTCGGGCTCGGCATCGGCGCCAACGTCGCCATGTTTTCGATCGTCGACCGAATGCTGCTGCGGCCGCCACCGATGTTGCGCGATCCTTCAGCCACACACCGTGTCTACCTGGCGCAGACCTACCGCGGCACGGAAACAGCGGATGCCAGCATGCAGTATGCGCGCTATGTCGATCTGACTGCGGGGACGACCTCGTTTGCCCGCACCGCAGCGTTCACCGAGGACGACATCGCGGTCGGCGTCGGTACCGATGCGCGAGAGCTGCGTATCGGGATCGTCAGCGCCAGCTTCTTCTCTTTCTTCGACGCGCCGCCGGCGCTGGGCCGCTATTTCTCCACCGCTGAGGACGCGCCGCCCGCCGGTACGGCGGTCGCCGTTCTGGGATATGGGTTCTGGCAGACCCGTTATGGTGGCCGCGCGGACATCCTCGGCTCGACGCTGCAGATCGGCCCGGTCATCTACACCATCATCGGGGTCACGCCGCAGGGATTCGCCGGCCTGTGGCCCAATCAGCCACCGGCTGCGCTGATTCCGATTTCCGCGTACGCCGGCGCGTTGGCCGCGGGGTTCATGCAAAACGAGCGCTGGTGGACGACGTACAGCTGGGATTGGATGTCGATGCTCGCGCAGCGCAAGCCCGGGGTCAGCACCGCGACGGCGACGGCGGACCTGACCCGCGCGTTCTTCCGGAGCTTCGAGGCTGAGCGGGCCGGCGACCCGACGCTCCCGCCCGTCGCCCTCGCACGGCCGCACGGCATCGTCGCGTCGGTCTTGAGCGAGCGCGGGCCGAACGAGTCGAGCTTCGCCAAGGTGGCGACGTGGGTCAGTGGCGTCGCCGTGATCGTGCTGCTCATCGCGTGCGCCAACGTCATGAATCTCCTGCTGGCGCGAGGCTTCCGGCGTCGCCGCGAGATCGCCATCCGCCTGGCGCTCGGCGTCACGCGCCGGCGTCTCCTGGCCCAGCTCCTCACGGAGAGCCTAGTGCTCGCGGCCGGCGGCGGCGCCCTGGGTGTGATCATCGCCGAATGGGGTGGGACGCTGCTGCGCGCGCAGTTTCTCGCGGGAGCAGCGGACGTCAGTGTCCTGGGCGACGAGCGCACGTTCATGTTCGCCGGTCTGGCGGCGCTCGTGACCGGCGTGCTCACGGGACTCGTTCCCGCCCTGCGGGTGCTGCGACCCGACCTCGCCACTGACCTCAAGGCCGGCATCCGCGAGGGGACCTATCAGCGATCGCGAACCCGCGTCGTGCTCCTCGTCGCGCAGTACGCGCTCTCCGTCACTCTGCTCGTCGGGGCGGGGCTCTTCGTGCGCAGTTTACGCCAGGTGGGCGACGTACGCCTCGGCTACGACGTCGATCCCGTGTTGATCGTGGACTGGAACATGCGGGGCGTGCAGCTCGACAGCGCGCAGCGCGTCGTCCTGCGCCGCGATTTGCTGGACAAAGCCCAGTCGATTCCCGGCGTACTGCACGTCTCTCCGCGAGTATCCGTCCCGTTCCTCGGACGCATGAGCGTCAGCCTCTACGTGGCCGGGATCGATTCGGTGCGGCGGCTGGGACGCTTCCTCCT
>DATFTG010000088.1:0-13215 GCA_035262265.1 Gemmatimonadales bacterium | reverse complement strand
GCGGCCGCGCTGCGCCACGAGCGACAGATCGAGTTTTTCAAGCGGCGCGGTCGATGATCGACGGTTTTCCCGACCGCTTCACCAGCGCACGGCTCCACGCCGAGCGGCTCACTCCCCACCACCTTCCTGAAGTCCGGCGTATGCACCGGGACCCTGCGGTGATGGCACAGCTCGGGGGAGTGCGCACCGAAGACCAGACGGCGGCGTACATGACGCGAAACCTGCGTCACTGGACTGATTACGGATTCGGACTGTGGGTCCTGCGCGAGCGGGGTGGGGGCGATCTCGTGGGGCGCGCGGTGCTGCGCCATCTCACGATCGAGGATGTGGACGAAGTCGAGGTCGGCTACGCCTTCTATCAGCCGTTTTGGGGACGGGGTCTCGCCACGGAGATCGCCGCGCGCTGTGTGGCGCTCGCCGAGCACGGGCTGGGGCTCGCGCAGATCGTCGGCCTGACCGATCCAGCGAACCTGGCCTCGCGCCACGTCCTCGAGAAGGTCGGTCTGCGTTACGAGCGCGACTGTCTGCACGAGAACACCCCGTCGGCGCTGTTCCGCAAGCGGCTACGCTGAGCACGATGCGACGCCATCGCGAAACTCACCGGACCGTGCGCGTCGGCTGGCTGCGCGCCGGCTGAGCAACGGGTCGCCTCGGCGATGGGAATCGACGTCGCGCCATCCGTTGCACGGAGGCGACACCTCGCTCGCGCGAATTCCTCAACGCCACTTGAACTCGCACCCTCGCCCGGCCAGCTTTGGTTTTGCCCTCGCACACTCGGAGTGGAGCACGTCGTGACGTCGCATCGTGCACGCATCACCTGGGCCCCGCGCGCCGGAGGCAGCGGATCGTTGCCCACTACGCTGCAGTACGCCACCATCGCCCGCTTCGCCGAAGACGACAGCTGGCCCAACGATGCCTGGAGCGTCGTGTGCGCGTTCGACGCACCGCCGGTGTTGCAGCGCAATCCGGCGGAAGCCCGGGTCCGCTTCCTCGCCGAGTCGGCGCCCCATCACCGCCTCAAGCCCGGCGCGATTTTTTCGTTGTACGAGGGCCGCACCGACGTCGCCACCGTCGAGGTGCTGGACTAGTCGACGCGTCAGTCGCTGTGACAATTCCGTGACACGGTCGCGGTAGAATCGTACGTCGCCGCGATCTCGTTCTCCACCCGGAGGATACCGTGTCCGATGAGCAGCAAGACCAACAAGTCCGCATCGTCCTCACTCCCGAGCAGCGCGAAACGATCCGCCGGTTGTCGGGCCAGCATGTCGATGCCATCGAGGTGACGCCCGACGAAGTGAAGAAGGGGGGAGGACCGCTCCGCTTCCTGTGGCGGCTCTCGGCCGCCACCGGCATCCCGCGCCAGGCGTGGGTCGAGGACGACGAGCCGAAAGACAAGAAGAAGTAGTCGCTGGGCTTCCGGTTCCAGACTGCATCTCCCGAAAAAGGTTCCACGGCACCCCGCCGCCGGTCCGGGTGTAGCCGTGGCACAGGGGGGCACTCTACCGGAGGAGACGGGCCCTATGAAGTGGACTCTCGCTGTTCTCGCAGCCTCGAGCCTCGCGCTGGCGCCGCAGCGGGCGAGCGCGCAGGGCGGATTCGGAATCAAGGGCGGCTTTTCGTACGGCGACGTGACGAACCGCGGCCTGTTGCCCGGAGCGTTGAAGAACCGCACCGGCTTCGCAGCCGGCATCGGGATTTCGGGGACCGGGTTGATCGGGTTCGGCGTCGAGGGACTCTACGCGCAGCGCGGCGTGATCAGCAACACGAACGGTGATTCCTGGAAGCTCAACTACGTCGATGTGCCGCTGTACCTGCGCGTCGGACTTCCGACGCCCGGCATCACCCCATACGCGTACGCTGGTCCGCAATTCTCTTTTGAGGTGAACTGCAACGCCGGTGGTGGCGCGACCTGTCCCGACAACGGACGCCCCAAGACGACCTATGCGGCGGTCCTGGGCGGCGGCGCGCGGCTCGGTGCGCAGAGTGGCTTTACGATCGAAGGACGCTACATCTACGGTCTCAACGACCTGAAGCTCAGCACCGTGACGTCCTCGCAGAGCTACAAGACACGGTCGTTCCTGATTCTCGCCGGCTTCACCTTCTGAGCTGAATGCTCCGTGCCCCCCAAGAGTTACCTTGGGGGGCATGCTGCAAGCGGCGCTGAACGGCGCGCGTCGTCGTACTGACTACCCGACCATCCCCTGGAGCGCCGAAGACCTCGCGCGCTCCGCGGCCGGTGCCGTCGTCGCGGGCGCCGAATCGATCCATGTCCATGTCCGTGACGAACGCGGCGTCGAGAGCCTCGAGCCGGCCGACATCGCGCGCACCGTGCGCGCGCTGCGCGCTGAGCTGCGGGTGCCGTGCGGCGTGAGTACCGGCGCCTGGATCGTCCCGAATACCGAGCAGCGCCATCTGCTCGTGGAGCGCTGGACCGAGCTCCCCGATTACGCGTCGGTCAATTTCGACGAGCCGGGTTCGGAGCTTCTGGCGGGTCTCTTGCTGCAGCGCGGGATCGGCATCGAAGCCGGTGTTGCGAACCGCACCGCCGCGACGCGATTCGCCCGCAGTGGCCTGGCCCCGCAATGTCTGCGCATCCTGCTCGAGCCGCAGGTCCAGGACTTCGACGCGGCACTCGACGTCGTGCGCGCAGTCGAAGCGCTGCTCGACGCAGCCCAGATCACGATCCCGCGCCTGCTGCACGGCATCGACCGGACCGCCTGGCCGATGATCGCGGAAGCCGCCCGCCGCGGCTACCAGACGCGCATCGGGTTCGAGGACACGGTGCATCTCCCGGACGACACTCCCGCGCCGACCAATGCGGTCCTGGTGGCCGCTGCCCGCCGCGTCTACGATGCCTGATTTCTTCGACGCGGCGATCGCCGAAGCGGAGCAGGGAGCCCGCGAGGGTGGCATCCCCATCGGCTCCGTCCTCGTACACGACGGGCGCATCCTCGGCCGCGGGCACAACCGCCGCGTGCAAGACGGGAGCGCCGTCCTGCACGCCGAGATGGACGCGCTCGAGCGCGCCGGCCGGCACCCCGCCGAGGTGTACCGGGCAGCCACCCTGTACACGACGCTGTCGCCCTGTGCCATGTGCAGCGGAGCGATCCTGTTGTACGGTATCCCGCGGGTGATCGTCGGGGAAAACCGGACTTTCCTCGGCGAGGAGGAGCTGTTGCGTTCCCGCGGCGTGACCATTGAAGTACGGCAGGATGCTCGCTGCGAAGCGTTGATGGCACGATTTATTACCGCGCATCCGGAGCTATGGCACGAGGATATCGGGCAGAACGGGTAGCGCACGCGCCGCATCCGACATACAGTTTTCGGAGGGGTCTCCGAATGACCGACGACACACATCGCACCATCACGCGCCGGGAAATGCTCGCCGCCTCCGCGGGAGCTGCGTTACTGGCTCTGGAAAGCAGTGCACCCTCGCTCGCAGCGGCACAACAACCCACCGCCCGACCGCGACCGTCAGGAAGTCCGTTAGGGCCCGACCGCCCGTTAGGAACCGGCCGCCTGAAGCAGTCCGTGTGCCGCTGGCCGTATGGCTCCATCCCGCTTCCCGAATTCTGCAAGGCGATCAAGGCGATGGGGCTCACCGGCATCGACCTGCTGCAGCCGGCGGAGTGGCCGGTGGCGCGCGATGCCGGGCTCGTGGTGTCGATGGGCTACCCCGCGGATCGCCGCGACTTCATCGCATTCGGGTTCAACGATCGCAGCCACCATAAACAGCTGATCGAGGAGCTCACCCGCACCATTCCACTCGCCCAGGCAGCGGGCGTTGCCAACGTGATCACGATGTTCGGCAACCGGGCGGGCATCAGCGACACCGACGGCATCGCCGCCTGCATCGAAGGGCTGCGCCAGGTCGCGCCCGTCGCGGAAGCGCACGGCGTGACGGTGTGCGTCGAGCTGTTGAACAGCAAAGTCGATCATAAGGATTATCAGGGCGACCATACCGCCTTCGGCGTCACGGTGATGGACGGGGTCGGCTCGCCTCGCGTCAAGCTGCTGTATGACATTTATCACATGCAGATCATGGAAGGCGACATCATCCGGACGCTGCGCGACTCGATCGCCCACATCGGCCACATCCACACCGGCGGCGTTCCCGGCCGGCACGAGATCGACGACACCCAGGAGCTGAACTATCGGGCGGTGGCGCGCGCGCTCGCCGACGCGGGCTTTACGGGATTTGTCGCCCACGAATTCATGCCGACCGCCCCCGATCCCCTCACCTCGCTTCGCGCGGCCGTCGCGATCTGTACGGTGTGACGCTCAGCATCACGTTCCGGCAGCCGGCGTTTTCCCCAGCGGAAGCGGAAGAGATCCTGTCCCGTCGCTACGGCGGGGCGGGGAACGTCCGCGCCCTGCCGAGCGAGCGCGACCAGAATTTCCTGGTGCGGTTCGCCGACGGCCGCCGCGCCGTGCTCAAGATCTCGCACGCGGGAGAAGAGCGCGGCATCCTCGAGCTGCAGCACCTGGCTCTGAAGCGGCTCGCCGAGCGCGCACCCGGGGTCGCCGTGCCTCGCATCCTCCCGGCCACCGACGGCGCCGAGATCCTCGAGACGCCGGGGAGTGAAGGAGAATCGCATTACGTTCGCCTGCTCTCGTGGATCAACGGAGCGACGCTCGCCGAAGTCCGGCCGCATACTCCGGAGCTGCTCGAGAGCCTGGGACGGGTGATCGGGCAGGTCGACGTCGGGCTCGAGGGCCTCGAAGCTGCGGCGGCGCGGCGGCCGTTGAAGTGGGACCTGGCCCGCGCGGGATGGATCCGCGAGCACCTCGATGCGATCGACGACCGCGCGCGACGCGCCCTGGTGCAGGCCGTGCTCGACCGCTTCGACGAGGAGATCACACCCGCACTCCCGGGCGTGCGCAGCGGCGTCATCTACAACGACGCCAACGACCACAACGTGCTGGTGCGCGGCGACGACCCCTGGACCCGCCGCGTCAGCGGAGTGATCGACTTCGGCGACCTGGTGGACAGCGCGGTGATCTGCGATCTCGCCATCGCCGCCGCCTACGCCTCACTCGGGAAGGCGGATCCCATCACCGCCGCGGCGCGCGTCGTCGCGGGCTATCAGTCGGTCCGCCAGATCACCGAGCCGGAGAGCGACCTGCTCGCCGGCCTCATCGCGACCCGCCTCGCCGTCAGCGTCGTCAATGCCGCGATCCAGCGGGCCGCGGTTCCCGGCAACGCCTACCTGACGGTGAGCGAAACCGCCGCCTGGGCCTCCCTCGAGCGCCTGCTCGCCCTCCCGCCGCGGCTGTGCCGCGTCGTGCTGCGCGACGCCTGTGGCCTCGCCGGCGTCGCGACCGCCCCGGCCGTCGAATCGTGGCTGCACGCGCACCCCGACGAGCTCGGACCGCTCGTGTCGCCCGACTGGAGTGCCAACGCCCGCGTGGTCGATCTCTCCGTTTCGAGCCTGCTGATCGGCGATCTGGACGTGGCCGAGGATGCGGCGGCGTTCGGCCGGGCGATCGCCGACGCCACGGTCGGGCAGGGGGGAACGATGGGCGTGGGCCGCTACGACGAGCCGCGGCTCGTGTACACGAGCGACGCCTTTCGGGTCGAGGGCAACGATGGACCGGAATGGCGCACCGTCCACCTCGGCCTCGACCTGTTTCTTCCTCCCGGTACGCCCGTGTTCGCGCCGCTCGGCGGCGTCGTGCATTCGTTCCGGGACAACGCGGCCAAGAAGGACTACGGCCCGACGGTGATCCTCAAGCACACCGTCGACGGCGGCCGGATCGCGTTCTACACGCTGTACGGGCACCTCGACCGCGACTCGCTCGGCTGGCTGCGACCGGGCCAGCCGGTCGCTCTGGGAAGCGTCGTCGGGCGCGTGGGAGATGTGGACGTCAACGGCGGCTGGGCACCACACCTTCACTTTCAGATCGTCACCGATCTGCTCGAGTATCAGGGAGATTTTCCGGGGGTCGCCCGTCCGACCCAAGGCTCGGCGTGGAAGAGCCTGTCGCCCGATCCCAATTTGATCGCCCGCATTCCGGTGGAGCGGTTTCCGCCCGCGGGCCAGCCGCTGCCGCAGCTGATGGAGAAGCGGCGCCAGCACCTCGGACCGTCGCTCAGCATCGCCTACCGGCGTCCTCTCGAGATCGTGCGCGGCTGGCGCCAGTACCTGTACGATGCCGCCGGACAGCGCTACCTCGACGCCGTGAACAACGTGCCGCACGTGGGTCACAGCCACCCTCGCGTCGTGCGCGCCGGGCAGCAACAGATGGCGGTGCTCAACACCAACACCCGCTATCTGCACGAGCTGATCGTGCGCTACGCCGAGCGGCTCGGGTCCACTCTGCCGTCGTCGCTCTCGGTCTGCTATTTCGTCAATTCCGGGAGCGAGGCGAACGAGTTGGCACTGCGTCTCGCCCGCGCCTACACCGGCAAGCGCGACGTGATCGTCGTCGAAGGCGCCTACCACGGCAACACGTCGACGCTCGTCGACGTGAGTCCGTACAAACACGACGGACCGGGCGGGGCGGGCGCCCCTGCGTGGGTCCACAAGATCCCGATGCCCGATCTGTATCGCGGGCGCTATCGCAAGGACGAGCCCGCGGCGGGAGAGCGCTACGGCGCGTTCGCCGCGGAAGCCGTCGGACGCATCCGGGCGCGCGGCACCCAGCCCGCGGCGTTCCTGTGCGAATCCATTCTCTCCTCCGCCGGCCAGATCGTCCTGCCGGACGGCTTTCTCGCCGCGGCGTACGGTCATGTCCGGAAGGCCGGTGGGGTCTGCATCGCCGACGAAGTGCAGACGGGATTCGGCCGCGTCGGCAGCCATTTCTGGGCGTTCGAGACCCAGGACGTCGTCCCCGACATCGTGACGCTCGGCAAGCCGATGGGGAACGGCCATCCGATCGGAGCGGTGATCACCACTCCGGAGATCGCCGCGGCGTTCGCGAACGGGATGGAGTACTTCAGCACCTACGGGGGCAACCCCGTATCGTGCGCCATCGGACTCGCCGTGCTGGACGTGATCGCCGACGAGGGACTGCAGCGCAACGCGCGCACCGTCGGCCAGGACCTGCTCGCCGGCCTGCGCGAGCTCAGCGCGCGTCACCCGCTGATCGGCGATGTGCGCGGGCTGGGCCTGTTCCTCGGTGTGGAGCTGGTGCGCGACCGGACCACGCTCGAGCCCGCGGCCGAGGAAGCCGGGTACATCGCCAGTCGGATGCGCGAGAAAGGGGTGCTCGTCAGCACCGACGGCCCGCGGCACAACGTGCTGAAGATCAAGCCGCCGCTCGTCTTCACCGGGGAGAACGCCGCACATCTCGTGGCGACACTCGACGCCGCACTCGGTGAAGGCTCCGGGGCGGCCCCCTCCTAGAACGTGCGGTACGCGGTGAGGCTGACGTTGCGCGGTGCGCCGGGGTTCTTCTCCATCACATCGACGTAGAAGGTCTGGAACAGGTTCGTCACCTTGGCCTGTAACGCCACGCCAGCCACCCGATATCCCATCCGCAGATCGAATACAGTGATCGTGCCGCGCGGATCGAGCGGGTATTGCAGCACTTCCTGCACGCGGCTGCGGAACCGCATATCGAGCGCCACGAGACCGCGCAGCGCCGTCACCGTGCCGGTGACGTTGTGGCGCGAGCGATAGACGAGCGGCAGCCCCGTGTCCAGGTCCTTGCTGTCGAGCAGCAGATACGACCCTTCGAGCGCCACCAGGTCGCCGCCCAGCCCGGTCTTGACGTTGACATCGAGACCGCGTACGCGGGCGCGATTGAGGTTGCAGAACGTGTAGGTCGAGAAGTTCACCGCGCAGGGCGCGATCAGGTCGCGGTATTGGCTCTCGAACAACGACGCGTCGAAGCGCAGGCCGACGATCGGCGTCGCGGTGGCCCCCGCCTCGGCCGACCAGACTCGTTCGCTCTTCAGGTCGGGATTGGGAACGACGCGGATGCCGAATTGTGTCGTATTGACGAATTGCTCGATGGCGCTGGGTGAGCGGAAGCCGTGCGCCACCGACATCCGCGTCGACAGGCCGGCGCCGGGCCGGAACGTCACCCCGATCTTGGGACTGGGCGACCACTCCGGTTTGCCGCCCGACGCGTCGTGGTAATCGAGCCGGGCGCCGAGCGAGGCCGCCCACCGGTCCGACAGGCGCACGCCGTCCTGGACGAACAATGCGTCGTCGTTGATGTGGTGGGGGCCCAGGAAGTTCGACGCCACGACCGTATGGGCGACGTCGGTTCCGAAATCGAGCGCGTGCCGCCCGGCCCTGAGCGACACATCGACCGTGCCGCCCAGCCGCGTCGCCCGGTGATGATCGGAATTGCTGTCGCTCGGGAAATAGTTTTGCACGCTGTTGTAGTTGACGTAGGGGCTGACGCGCAGCAGGGTCGTTGCCCCGGCGAGCGGCGTGAACGTCCCGCCACTGAGCAACTTGTAATCGATCTCGTGATCGGTGCGCGTCGTGGGATCGACCTCGTACGGTTGGCTGTCGGAGCGCCAGATGAAGAACTCGCCATCGTTCTCGCGCGCCCAAACCGCGTACGCATCCCAGGGGTGGGAGGACTCGGGGGTCGAGGCCAGCTTGACTCGGCCGAGCCAGGCGTCGTGCGCGTCGTCCTGGCGGTAGCCGTCGGAGACTTCGCGTCCCAGAAACAGCCGCGCCCCGACGTCGCCGACCTGCTGCGAGTGCGCGATCCCGAATCCCTTTTCTTCCAGCCGGCTGTCGGTGAACCGGAATCGCTCCGGCTGCTGCCACGCCCCGAAGTGCACCCGAACCGCGGTTTCCGGTTGGTCGTCGATCGGCGTCGTCAGCACGTTGACGACGCCGCCCAGCGCGTTGCTGCCGTACAGCGCCGAGTAGGCGCCGCGTACCACCTCGACGCGATCGACGTCGAGCAGCGGCAGCGATTCGAAATCGATTTCGCCGCCGTCGCCGCTGAGGATGGGATGGCCGTCGAGCATGAGCAGGACGCGGCTGCCCACGCCGCGCGCCAGGCCCGTCGAGCCGCGGATATCGAGCTGCCCGGCATTGATCGTGACGCCCGGCGCGAACACCAGCGCCTGGTCGAGGGTGGTGATGTTGCGCCCGACGAGCGCGCTCCGCGAAAGCACGCTGACACTCGCGCCGGACTCCTCGGCGCGCTCCGGGGCGCGGCTCGCCGTCACGACGATGTCGCTCAATCCGACAGGCGCCCGCTGCAGTCCGAGCGACACGTCGCGCGCTTCGCCCTCAGCCACGGTGACTCCCGGCAGGGAATCGCTCGCGTAGCCCAGCCCGAACACGACGACGGTGTATCTCCCCGGGGGAACAGCGGTGAGGCGGAAACGACCGTGCTCGTTTGTGCGAGTGCGCAGCAGGGTTCCGTGCAACTGCACGATCGCCCCATCGACGCCGCTGTCGGTCTGGCGGTCGGTGATGGTACCGGCAATGACCGCGCCGGCCCCCTGGGCCGACGACCGGGCCACCACGCAGCCGGCCGCGAGGAGCGCGAAGATGAAGGGCTTAGTTCTTATGCCAGATTGCCTTGAACGATCCCGCGGGAGTCAGGAGGGTCAGCGAAAGCGTGTCTTTCGCCGCTCCGGTGATCGTGAACGACCCCGGGACTGTCCCCAGAGCCCCTCCGAGTACGACATAAATCGAGTCCTTCCCTCCGGCCTGTTTAGCCAGATACGATCCCGACAACGCGAGCGTCGTATCGTGCACGATGCTCGTGTCCGGAGACACGATGCTGATGTTTGCGTGCACCGAATCGGCAGTCGCGACTAACGTGCCCGTACTGCCGGGTGCCGGAATAATCGTGGCGAGCAGAAGCTGAACCAGGGTGTAAGACCCCGACAGATCAATCTTGGCGTTACCACCCGTTCCGTTATCGCTGCTACAGGCCACGAATGTGGCCATGACGGCCGCGGTCAGGAGACCGGCGGCCGCACCGTGGATCCGACGCATATCGCTCCCCTCCGAGCTATTCCGAGTGTGAGGTTTGAGGCTAACTGCCGGTGGCAGGGGCTGTCCAGCCGACTCCGCGTTAAGATTCGCGTCATGGTCGAGATCCGCCGCGCCGTTCCGTCCGATGCCGACATGCTGGCTCCCCTGTTTGACGCCTACCGCGGATTCTACGGCCGGCCGAGCGACCTGCCGCTCGCGCGCCGCTTCCTCGCCGACCGCCTCGGCCGCGGGGAATCGGTCGTGCTGGTTGCTCTGGAATACACCGCACTGTGCGGATTCACGCAGCTCTACCCGCTGTTCTCGTCCCTGCGCTGTCGGCCGATCTGGATGCTGTCGGACTTGTTCGTCGACCCGCGGCGGCGACGCGGGGGAGTCGGACGCCGGTTGATGGAAGCGGCCCACGCCTTCGCGCGGGAGCAGGGGGCAGCGGCGATCGAGCTCGACACCGCTCACACGAATTCCGCGGCGCAGGCGTTGTATGAATCGCTCGGGTACGAGAGGGACCTGGAGTTCCGCCACTACGTGTTGTCGCTTTGAGCCGGCCATGCTGCTCCCGTTGACCCGCGCCTTTCCCGCCCGCTATGGCGTCCCCGTGCTGCGCTCGGTCGATCCCGCGATCTTCCGGCGCCGTTACTTCACCCACTGTCTCGACTGCGGCTTCTGCAACGACTGGTGTTGTCAGTTCGGCGTCGACGTCGACCGCCACCACGTCGACCGGATCCTCGCCCACGCCGATGCGCTGGAAGCGTTCCTGGGAGTCCCCCGCGACCAGTGGTTCAGCGGGGAGGTGGAGCTGGACCCCGATGTCCCCGGGGGGGAGACGTGGCGCACGCGGGTCGTCGACGGCGCCTGCGTGTTTCTGAATCGAAGCGGGCGCGGCTGCCGGTTGCACGCCTTCTGTCTGGAGCAGGGCATCGAGCACCGCGAGCTGAAGTCGATCGTCGACGTGCTCTTCCCCCTGACGTTCGAGGAGGGGGTGTTGTGTCCGGCAGGGGAGGCCGCCGACGAGGAGCTGGTATGCCTGCGCACCGGGCCGACGCTGTACCGCGGCGTGCGATCGGAAATCGCCTACTATTTCGGGGCGGAGCTGGTCGGCGAGCTGGACCGCCTCGAAGCCCTGGACCTGGCAGGTTAACTTCTCCTCATGCTGCTCGTGCTCGACAACTACGACTCCTTCACCTACAACCTGGTGCAGTATCTGGGCGAGCTGGGGGAGCAGCCGGTCGTCTACCGCAACGACGCGCTGTCGGTGACCGATGCGCTGGCTCTGAAGCCCGACGCGGCGGTGCTGTCGCCCGGCCCCGGCGTTCCCGCCAAGGCGGGGATTCTCGTCCCCCTCGTCAAAGCCCTGGCGGGGCAGATCCCCGTACTGGGCGTCTGCCTCGGTCACCAGGCGATCGGCGAAGCGTTCGGTGGTCGCGTGGTGCGCGCCGACCGGTTGATGCACGGCAAAACGTGCCCCGTCGAGCATCTCGAGGACGAGCTGTTCGACGACATCCCCTCACCCTTCACGGCGATGCGCTATCACTCGCTGATCGTGGAGTGGGCAGGGTTGCCGCACGACCTCATCGTCACCGCCTGGTCGGGTGACCGTGGCAAGGGCGGCGAGATCATGGCGATGAAGCACCGCCAGTTCCCGCTGTACGGCGTGCAGTTCCATCCGGAGTCGATCGGAACGGAACACGGCAAGAGACTGCTGGAGAACTTTCTGCGGGTAGCTCACGCAGAAGCGTAGAAGTGAGAAGTGAGAGGGGAGAGGTGAGAACAGGCGGTTGAGGCCTCTCGCCTCTTACCTCTCACGCATTTGGCTACTGCAACGACAACACAGGCGAGTAGGGACCAACGTACGTCCGCGTCCACCACGCCCCCGTCTTGCGACGCTCCGCCGGGGACGTGAAGTGATAGTCGTACAGGTCCGCGCGCACGTACTTCGGTGGATGATCCGGAAAGGGATTCGTACGCAGCAGGCCCAGCACCGCCGGTGATCCCTGCAGCAGGCGCGTGAGGAACTCCTGGAACCAGTACGTCACCTCGTAGGGTGACAGCGCCGCGAACCACATCTGCCAGTCGAGCCGCGGCTGGTGCGGCTCGACGAACCCCGGCCGGCGCATCGGGTCCCCCGGCTTGTAGCGAAACTCGTACGCGCGCCACGTCGTCCCGTCGTCCGAGCCTTCCACTACGATTTCGCGCCGTGTCGTGGTCATCACGCGAAACAGGCCGTAGCCGTTGACGCTGCGGAACGAGTCCAACCACGCCAGCGGGCCGAACCCACCGCCACCGGGCCTCAGCGCCTGCACGAAGCGCACGCTGGCGAGCGCGAACAGCAGTACCGCGAGCACCGTCCCCACGACTCCGAGGCCACGCGCTTCCAGGGCCGCGGCATTCGGTCCCGCCACCCAGCGAACCACCGCCTCCGGCAACACCCGCGACCAGACGCGGTCGTCGAGCAGCAGCCCCGCGAGCGCGAGCGTCAGCAGATTGAAGAAGTTGTAATTCCCGGTGGTGACGATCAGCAGCTGCATCAGCACGATTCCGGCGCAGCCGATGAGGCGCATCGTCCGCGTTCCGAAGAGCAGCAAGGGAAAGCCGATCTCCAAGACGAGCGTCGCGAGCACCGACACGCGCTTGACCCATTCCGCAAGGTGGCTCATGTACCACGCGGTCCAGGTGGGCAACGGCTGCGTCCAGTAGTGGTAATCGAGCGCCGTGAGGTTGTGCCAGGTGGGATCGTGCCAGGTGAGCTTCACCAGCCCGGAGGCGAAGGTGAGGCGGAACAGCAGCCACCACAGCAGCAACAGGCCAAGTGCGGGCACCGCCGTGTCCGATCGGGCGGGCAGGAGGCGCCACGGCGCGAGGAACAGCGCCAGCAGCGCCGTCTCGAGCAGCAACACGTCCCATTGGAACGACAGGAAATCCCGTCCCACGACGGTGAGCGAGAGATACAGGAGCCACAGCATGACCAGCATCGGACCGGGAGCGACGTCGCCAATGAGCAGTGCGGCGCACACCACACCGAGCGCGCAGGCCAGCTGCAGCGCGGCATCGCTCGAGCTGATCCAGAAGACCGTGGGAAGGATGCGGTAGCGTTCGCTGCCGAACTGGGCCTGCACCGCCGCCAGCAGGTCGCGGGCGGGGAGGATCCCCTGGCTGCCGATCAGACCTTTGACCTGCACCCAGAGCGACACGAAGGCGATCAGGAAAATCACCCCCACGGCGCGCAGGAAGATCCATCGCGACAGCGTGTAAGTGGATCCCGAAGAAGACCCGACCAGCCGCTGCATCAGGGATT
>DATFTG010000087.1:0-5598 GCA_035262265.1 Gemmatimonadales bacterium | reverse complement strand
ACAACGAGCGCGGCCGGATCGCCTTGGGGTAGCCGGTGAGGTCGATCTTCATGTGGTGCTCGTAGCAGACCACCATGCCGCGGTAGGGGATCTCACCGTAGCCGCGCAGCCCGAACAGCGTCAACACGCCGAGCCAGGGATGCGCCTGGAGAATGCGCCACTCTTCTTCGGTGAGTCCCCCTTCCTTGTTCAGCACTTCGAGCGGCACGCGCGATTTGCCGACGTCGTGAAACAGCGCCGTCATGCCGAGATCGTACAGCTGCAGCTTCGTCAATCCGAGCTTGCGTCCCAGGGCGACGGAGAAGATGCACACGTTGACGGAATGGACGAACGTGTACTCGTCATAGTCGCGCAGCGTGGTGAGGCCGAGCAGCGACGATTCGTTGTTGAGGACCTGGTCGACGATCGCCTGCACCGCGCGCTTCACGCGCTTCACGTTGGCGGTGCGGCCCATGCGAAGGCTGTTGATCACTTCCTTCGTGACGGCGACGGACCGGACGTAGGTGCGCTTCGCCGCTTCCTTCGCCTTCTCGGTGTCGGCGACGGTTTCGTCGGTCTCGAAGGGGGGTTCGACGGTGATGTGCGTCGCGCCGGCCTCGCTCAGCTTCCCGATGATTTCGTGAATCGTGTCGGGACTCGATTCGCCGGCCGAGTGCGCGAGCAGCAGCGAGACGAGAATCTGCAGCTGGCGCCGGTCGACCTGGGCGTCGAGCCGGATGGCGCCCACGCCGCAGTGCCGCATCACCTGCAGCACGTGCGAGAAGGACGCGTAGTTTTCGAGCGCCAACCGCAGCCGGGTCGCGTTGACGAAGATGAACTCTCCCTGCAGCCGCAGCTCCAGCTCCTGCTCCACGTCGAGCACCTGCTTGGCGACCGAGGCGAGATCGTCGAGCGCCTTCTGCACCTGCGCGTTTTCGATCGGATAGAGCTTCAGCGAGCGCAGCGCGGCGTAGAACACCACCAGGAACTCGCGCCCCGCGTGGCGCAGGAAGCTGTCCGACGCCGCCACCGTCTCGGCGATCGTGGCGCGGCGCGGCGGCGTCGTGGAGGTGGAGGGCGGGACGTCGGTCAACGCACCGTCTCCCGCAGCGCGCGGCTCACCGCGTTGCGCACCATCGGCTCCTTGTCCTGCGCCGCCCGCTCCAGCACCGCCCGCGCTTCCGGACCGCGGATCTTCCCCAGCGCCATCGCCGCGCACGCGCGCGTCTCGGGGTCCTCGCGCCGGCCGAGCAGCCCGCGCGGCACGAGAATGCGCTCCAGCACCGGGATCCCCGCCGCCCCCGCCTGCGAGCCGTACGCTTCGAAGAACGCCATCTTCTCGGTGAGATGGGCCTGGCGCAGCTTGCTGCCGTTGACGGCGCTCTCGACCCGCTGGAATGCGCCACGATGCCCGCGGCTCGCGAGAAACTTCACGGCGGCGATGCGCACCTCGCGCTCCGAGTCTTCCACCGCCCGCTCGAGCAGCCGCAGCGCCGTGGGCGACGCGATGGAGATCAGCGCCTCCGACACCGCCAGCTTCATCTCCCGGTTCCCTTCGGTGAGCAGCCGCTCCATGCCTTCGGGAGCGCCGGTCAACCGCAACCGCCCGGCGAGGCGCACCATTTCCAGCGCCGTTCCCTGATCGTTGCTCGCCAGCGCTTTCAAGACCTCGCCGGGATTCTGACCGGCGAGTCGTTCGGCGGATTTCTTGACGAGCGTCCGGACCTGTTCGTTACTGAGCCGCTGCACCCATCCGGCCAGCGTCATCAGGGCTTCCGGCTGCAGCTCCTTGAACAACTCCCCCAGCTCGTCCTCCGTCGGGTGCATCGTCGCTTCGTCCAGCGCCTGGAGCAGCTGCGACAGCGCGTCCTGCTGGGAGAGCCGCTGCGGGATCGCGGACAATGCGATCTTGTGCTCCGGAATCAGCTCCTTGCCGCGTTGCAGCACGCCCGCCAGCTCGCGCAGCACGTACGCCACCGAATGGAAGTCACCGGACCCGAGCAGGTAGGGAATGAAGTTCTCGACGATCGAAATCAGCTCGCTGCGCACCGTCGCATAGGTCTGCGATTCGATCAGATCGAACAGCACCGACAGCACGTTATGCCGCAGATCCTGCGAGTACTCACGATCGACCTCGTCCTGGAGGTAGGCGATCTCCTGGTCCTCGAGGAAGTAGAGCGTTGTGTCGAACTCGTCCACCGACACGACCTCGCGCGGCGCTTCCTTCTCCACCTGGTCGCGCACCTGCGCCGGCGGCGCCACTTCGGTCGGCCCTTCCGCATCGATCGGCGATCCCAGGTCGACCGAGATTTCGCGGAAGGTGTAGGCCAGATACTGGAAATCCTCCTGCCACAGGAGCGTGAGGAGATCGTCCGCGGCCTCGGCCTGCAGCGTGCGGGCCTGGTGCAGCACCTGAAGGAAGCGCACCAGCTCCGCGTCCTCGACGCCGGGCCGCAGCGTCACCGACCGTACTCCGTCCTTGAACAGCGTCCAGGCGATGCTCTCGTTCTTCTGGTCGTGGCTGTAGACGAGGTTGCCCTCCCAGCGCAGCTCGGTTTCCTGCACCTCGAGAGCGAGATCTTCCGTGGACTCCCAGATCTTCCGGCAGGACCCGCGGACGTTCTCGATGGCCCGCTGATAGACGGGGTTGTTGGGGAGGTAGAGTTGCACCGCGCGCAGCGCTTTCCCGACGAGGGAAAGCAGTTCTTCGACCTGCGCCGGGGGGAGGGCGAGCTCGGTCCCGAACGCTTCGGTCACCGCTCCCCCTGCTCGGCAACCAGGGCGACGTCCTTGTCCCCCCGACCGCTGAGGTTGAACAGGACGAGGTCGCCAGGCCGCCACCGTTCGTTCGCGTACCTGGCCCACGCCACAGCATGGGCGCTCTCGAGGGCGGGTACGATCCCTTCGAGACGGGCCAGGGCAGCGAACGCATCCAGGGCCTGTTGGTCCGTCACCGTCTGATACAATACCCGACCGGAGTCCTTCAAGAAAGCGTGCTCCGGCCCCACACCGGGATAGTCCAGCCCCGCCGAAATCGAATGGGCCGGCTGCACCTGGCCATCGGCGTCCTGCAGCAGGTAGCTCCTGCTGCCGTGGAACACCCCGGGCCGCCCCCGCGACAGCGTCGCCGCGTGTCGGCTGGTCTCGAGGCCGAGGCCCGCCGCTTCCACCCCCACCAGCTCGACGCCCGGGTCATCGAGGAAAGCGCTGAAGATGCCGATCGCATTGGAGCCGCCGCCCACGCAAGCCACCACCGTGCGCGGCAGGCGCCCGTAGCGCTCCAGCACCTGCGCCCGCGCCTCGCGGCCGATCACCGATTGAAAATCCCGCACCATCCGCGGGAAGGGATCGGGACCCACCACCGAGCCGATGATGTAGTGCGTGTGCGTGACGCTCGTGACCCAGTCGCGCAATGCCTCGTTCGTGGCGTCCTTCAGCGTGCGCGTGCCGGCCGTCACCGCCACCACCTTCGCCCCCATCAACTCCATCCGGTAGACGTTGAGCCGCTGGCGGCGCATGTCCTCTTCACCCATGTAGACGACGCACTCGAGCCCGAAGCGCGCGCACACCGTCGCCGTCGCGACGCCGTGCTGCCCCGCCCCGGTCTCGGCGATGATGCGGCGCTTACCCATGCGCCGGGCGAGCAGCACCTGGCCCAGGGTGTTGTTGATCTTGTGAGCCCCGGTGTGATTGAGATCTTCACGCTTCAGGAGGGCGACCACGCCCGTGCCCAGCTCGGCGCCGAGTCGCGGCGCATCGCTCAGCGGCGTGGGGCGGCCGACGTAGTCGCGCGATAGCCGGTCGAATTCCTCCCAGAAGGCGGGATCGCCGCGGGCGGCGTCGTACACACCCGCGAGCTCGTCGAGCGCCGCCATCAGCGTCTCCGGCACATAGCGCCCGCCGTAGGGTCCGAACTGTGTCGTCTCGCCCGTCACCGGCCGCTCCCGCGCGGTTGGCGCGGCACGCCGGCGAACCCGCGCACCGCGTTCTGTGGATCGGCGAGCCGCGCCACCGCGGTCCCGACAAGCACGTGGTCGGCTCCGGCGGCCGCGACGCGCTCGACGTCGCCGCGCTCGGCGATGGCGCTCTCGGCGACGGTGACGAGGTCGGGGGGGACCTGCGCGATCAACCGGTCCGCGGCGTCGCGATCGATGGTGAAGCTGTCCAGGTCGCGACTGTTGACGCCGATCAGGGTCGCACCGGCCGCGACGGCGGTCTCGAGCTCTCCAATGGAGTGCACCTCGACGAGCGCCGCGAGCCCCAGGTCGCGCGCTGCGCGCACCAGCGATCGCACGCGGTGCGGCTCGAGGATCCGCACGATGACGAGCACCGCCGCTGCTCCCGCCGCGCGCGCCTCGACGAGCTGCAGCTCCTCCAGCAGGAAATCCTTGCGCACCACCGGTAGCGGCACCGCGGCCGCGACGCGCCGCAGATCGTCGAGCGATCCACCGAAGAATGCCGGCTCGGTGAGCACCGAGATCCCGACGGCGCCGCCGGCGGCATACGCTCGCGCATGAGCGACGGGATCGAGTGTCTCATGAATCGCTCCGGCCGACGGCGAGCGGCGTTTCACCTCCGCGATCACGCCGATGCTGCCGTCGGCGCAGCGCGCTCCGAACGGCAGTGCCGGCGGCGCGGCCCGAGCGCGTCGCTCCAGCTCCGAGCGAGCCGGGTGCAGCGCCGCGACGCGCTGTTGCGCGGCAGACACGAGAGGTTCGAGGCGTCCTGGAGTCATCCTTGCGTTCGGGCAGTATTCGGGTACATTATTCTTCGGCAAATTTTCGGGGAGATGACATGCCTGTCACCCGGCGTCAACGCGAGATCCTCGACTACCTCACGCAGTATATCGAGGACCGCGGGTACGCTCCCAGTTTCGAAGAAATCGCACAGCGATTCCAGTTCCATTCGCTCGCGACGGTGCACGAGCACCTCACCAATCTCGAGCGCAAAGGCTACATCCGCCGCACCCCGAACGAGAGTCGCGCGATCGAGATCGTGCCGCCGCGCGGGCAGAGCGGCGCGACCGAGCTGCCCCTGCTGGGACTGGTCGCCGCGGGGCAACCGATCGAAGCGATCTCGGACACGAGCGACTCGCTCGCCGTGCCCGACGTGCTGTTGCCGCGCCGCGGCCGCAGCTATGTGCTCAAAGTGCGCGGCCGCTCGATGATCGACGAGCACATCAAGGATGGCGACTTCATCGTCGTGCACGAGCGCGCGCAGGCCGAGAACGGGGAGACCGTCGTCGCCCTGGTCGGCGGCGAGAGCGCCACGGTGAAAAAGTACTATCGCGAGCCCGGCGGTTGGATTCGCCTGCAGCCGGCGAATGCCGAGATGGCCCCGCTGCGCGTCAACGAGCGCGACGTCGTCGTCCAGGGCGTCGTGTTGGGCGTCATCCGCCGCTATTGATCCCGGTGCGGCGCAGGCGCTCCAGCGCCGCACGCGCCGCGCCGGAGTCGAGCGCCGTTCGCGCCGCCGCGATCCCCGCCTCGTAGCTCACGGCGAGTCCCGCCACGTAAATCGCCGCCGCCGCGTTGAGCAGCACCGCCGCCCGACCGGCGTGATCCTCACCATCCGCCAGGATGCGTTCCAGCCGCCGGGCATTGGCCTGCGGCTCCTCCC
>DATFTG010000086.1:0-15318 GCA_035262265.1 Gemmatimonadales bacterium | reverse complement strand
ACGCATATGTGTACTCCGAGTCCGCGACCGTCCGCGCGTTGAACTTGCTGGCGAAGTAGACCAGGAAATGACCGTCGGGAGAGAGATCGCAACGGTGTTCGTAGATCCGGCCGGTAAACCACTGCCCCATTTCGAAGCGGTCCGTCTTCGTATTCCACAGCACGAGCTCCACACGCTTGCTCGGCCCCCGTCGAAATAGCAGGGCACGATGCGCTTCCCGCGCGAAAAGGATCGCAAGGCGTGGTGGAGGAGGTGATGACATGGCGATGTCGTTTGTGCGTCCCGAATCGCTTCAAGGTGCAGTTCGCGAGCGTCTCAAACAAGACGGAGTCCGTCCTGCATTGTGTTGCGACCGCTTGACGAGCCAACGCCCCGTCGCCATCCTTCGCCTGTGCGCCAGGGGCGCCCGCGGGTCCGCGCGAAGGACTGAGTCCACCCCGTCGAATCAGCTCACTGCACGGTTGTCTCCGTGCTGGCCGGCTTGCGGACCGCTGGCATCCAGCATGGAGGTCGTATGTCAGCCCAGCAGCTGCCCCCCCGCCCCGATCTCGACCAGCTCAAACACCAGGCCAAGGACCTGCTCCACTCGGCTGAGCGCCGTGAGCCCGGCGCGCGGGCGCGATTCCGCGTGCTCCCCGCGTTCGCGTCCGCTGCGGACAATGATCTCGACCGGGCCGCCCTCGCGTTGCACGATGCGCAGTCGGTGATCGCCCGCGAGTACGGCTTCGACTCGTGGAAAACGCTGCGCGAACACGTCGAAGAGCTGACGCTCGAATTCGACGCAGCCGTCGGTCAGTTCCTCGAGGCCGCCACCGACGGTCGCGGCGATCGCGCCGAACGCATCCTCGGACTTCATCCCGGCATCGCGAGCGCGAATTTCCATACGGCGCTGGTCCTCGGCGATGCCAAGCGCGTGGAGGCACGGCTCGATCAGGATCCCTCCCTCGCGACGACACCGGGAGGCCCACGTCGCTGGGAGCCGATCCACTACGTCTGTTACTCGGCCGTCGCCCACGATAGACCCGAGCGCGTCGCCGGGCTCGCCGCGATCACCAAACGCCTGATCGCACTGGGCGTCGATCCCAATACCCGCTTCCCCTGGCTGCATCACAACGTGCATCGGCCCGTGCTGTGGGGCGCGTCGCGCGTCGCGCGTTCCATGCCGCTCGTCGCAGCGCTGCTCGACGCCGGCGCGGACCCCAACGACGGCGTCACGCTTCCGATGGCCGCGAGTGCCGGGGACATCCCCGTGCTGGAGGCGCTGCTCGCACGCGGCGGCAAGGCCGATCAGCCGTGGGCGACCGACGGTGCCACATCGCTGTACGCGATCCTGAACTGGAGCCACACACCCGACGGAGCCACCTGGCTGCTCGAGCACGGCGCCGATCCGAACGCGGTGTTCGCCGAGAACGGGGAGACACCGCTCCATGCGGTCGCGCGGGCGTGGGACGTGCCGTTAGCTGCGGCGATGGTCGCCCACGGAGCGGACATCGTCCGCAAACGCAGCGACGGACGGACGCCCTACGCGGTCGCCGAGCTCAACGGCAACCGCGCGGTGGCCGATTGGCTGCTCGCGCAGGGCGCTTCACCCGAGCTGGCGGAGGTCGACCGCCTCGTCGCCGCGTGCAGCCGCGGCGACCGCGCGACCGTGGATCGCCTGCTCGCCGCGAACCCCGGGTTGCGCAGCGAGATCACCGACGACCACTACATCACCTTTCACCAGGCCGCCGAGCGCGGCGATGTCCCCGCCCTCGAAGCGATGCTCGCCTGTGGCTTCGATTCGAACCGACCCGACGCAGGGATCGGCAAGACGGCGCTGCATTCGGCGGCGATGGCCGGCTGGCCCGACGCGGTGCGCGTGCTGCTCGCCCACGGCGCTTCGGTGACCATCCGCGACCGGGAATTCAACGGGCCGCCCCTGATCTGGGCCGCCGAAGGATCGCGCACCGAGCACCGCCAGGGACGGGATTTCGCTGCCGTCGGGAAGCTGCTGCTCGACGCCGGATCACCAGTCGAATGGGAGTACAGCGCCGAGCCGGCGGACGGCCTGCGTGAAATCGTCGCCGCGTGGCAGCGGGGCTGATGACGCCACGTGCGTGGCTGCTGTTTGCCGCGAGCTCCCTGATCTGGGGCATCCCGTATCTCTTCATCAAGATCGCCCTCGATGCCGGCGTGCCGCCCGGTGCCCTCGCCTGGGCCCGGGTGGCACTGGGGGCGGCGTTCATGCTCCCGCTGGCCTTGCGCCGACGCGCGTTCCGGGGCTTGCGGGACCGGACCGGTCCGATCGTGGCCTACACGGCGTGCGAGATCGCCGTGCCGTTCGTGCTGATCGCTGCCGGCGAGCGGTTCCTCGCCTCGTCGCTCACGGCAATTCTGATCGCGACGATGCCGCTCTTCGTGGCGCTGCTGGCGACGCAGCTGTCGACCAGCGATCGGCCCACCGGCCTGCGACTCTTCGGTCTCGTCCTGGGGTTCGGCGGAGTGGTCGCGCTGCTGGGAATCGACGTGGCGGGACGGCCGCACCAACTGCTGGGCGCGGCGCTGGTGCTGCTCGCCACCGTGTGTTACGCCGTGGCGCCGCTGATCGTCGACCGCTACCTCAGCGATCTCGATCCGCTCGGCCCGGTGGCCGCGAGCCTGATGATATCCACGGTGGCTCTGCTCCCGGCGGCCCTGGTGCGACTGCCCGACGCTCGGCCCTCGGTGGCGGGATTCGTCTCGCTCGCGGTTCTCGGACTCGTGTGTACCGCGCTGGGACTCGTCGTGTTTTTCCAGCTCATCGCCGCGGCGGGGCCCACCCGCGCCAGCGTCATCACCTACATCAATCCGCTGGTGGCGGTGCTCGCCGGGATGGTCTTCCTCGATGAGCGCCTCGGAACCATGGGGATGGGCGGTATGGTTCTCATTCTGCTCGGCTCGTGGTTGTCGTCGCGGCGTGAGTCCCCGGCGCACCCGTCAACACGTGAGGAAGGATCATCATGAAAATCGGCATCCTGGGATCAGGCGCCGTCGCGAAGACCCTCGGCGCGGGGTTCCTGCGCCATGGCCACACCGTCTTGCTCGGCACGCGTGACCCGGCCAAACTCGGAGACTGGAACCGGGAGCATGCCGCGGCGCGCATCGGCTCGTTTCAGGAGGCGGCCGGATTCGCCGAAGTCGTTGTGCTCGCCGTGAAAGGCAGCGCCGCTCTCGACGTGCTGGGCCTCGCCGGCGGCGCCGCGCTGGCCGGCAAGCCGATTCTCGATACCACGAACCCGATCTCCGCCGCACCTCACGTGAACGGCGTGCTGCAATACTTCACGTCGATCAACGAGTCGCTGATGGAGCGGCTCCAGCAGGCCTACCCCGCGGCGCGGCTCGTGAAGTGCTTCAGCTCGGTCGGGAACGCGCGCATGGTGAACCCCACGTACGCCGAGGGGCGTCCCACGATGTTCATTTGCGGCAACGACGCCGGGGCCAAGCAGACTGCCACCGCACTTCTCGATCAATTCGGCTGGGAGACGCTCGACCTCGGTGGCGTCGAGGGGGCGCGAGGCATCGAGCCGCTGTGCATCACGTGGTGCATTCCGGGAATCCTGCACCACGAATGGACGCATGCCTTCAAGGTGTTGCACTCCCCGAGATAATCATCAATGCGCCGATTTCCGACCAGCGGCCCGCCCGTCGTCCGGTCGGTCGGAATCGTGGAGCTCGGGGTGCGCCGGTCACGGGGGCCCCGTCACCTGACGCAGATCGGTGCCGGCGTCGGTCATCATCCAGATCTCCTCCTGGCCGCTGCGATTGCTCTGAAACGCGATGTGCTTGCCGTCGGGGAACCAGGCCGGGACCTCGTCCGAGATCGAATCGGTGTGCGCGGCGAGCTTGCGCGCCTCACGCGTCGCGACGTCGACCACCCAGATGTGCCCCATGTGCATGGTGCTGACCTGGACCGCGAGGCGCCGCCCGTCCGGCGACCAGGCGGGCATCTGCGCCGACCCTTCGGATCGATCGATGTGCGTCACCACGCGGTCGCCTGATCCATCGGCGTTCACCACATGCACCTGCAGCACGTGACTCGAGTCCCCGTAGGTGTAGGCGATGCGGCGGCCATCGGGAGACCAGGCGGCATTCCATGGAAAACCGCGGTGTCCCAGCGCCGGTCTGAGAGACCTGCCGCTCGCCGCTGCCGTCCACTCCGATGACGAACACGTTGCTCCTCCCGGTACGATCGGAGAGGAACGCGATCAGCGAGCCATCCGGTGAAACGGAAGGAAGCTCGCCGTGCGTCACGGGCTGTTGGGCCGCGAGCGCGATGGGCCATATTCCGAGAGCGAGCAGGACAGGAACCTTCATACATCACTCCGGGAGAGGTGATTGAAAAGCAATGGAGCGTGAAGCGGACCCGGTAGCACCGCGCGACGAAACGCCTCCCAGGGGGGACCAGACGCCTCCGCGACGCGACAAATGGGCTCGCTGGCGCCTCTTCCACGAGGCCTTTGAAGTCGGGATCGGCCTGAAGGGCCTCGATGGCGTGCTCGAGCTCATCGGCGGAGTGTTGCTGCTCGCAGTGGATCCGGCACATCTCAGCAGCCTGATCCAGCAGCTCACCCAGCACGAGCTGAGCGAAGATCCCCACGATTTCATTGCCCGAGTGCTGGTCAGATTCGCCAGCGGATTCACGACCGAGCAACAGCTATTTGGTGCATTGTATTTGCTGAGCCACGGAGTCGTCAAAATCGGACTGGTCGCGGCGCTGTGGAGACGGCGCCTGTGGGCGTATCCGACTGCCATCACCATCTTCGGGCTGTTCGCGGTCTATCAGATGTACCGGTTCACGTTCACGCACTCGTGGCTTCTGATTCCTTTGACACTGCTCGATGCCTTTGTGATCTGGCTCACCTGGGTCGAATACCGGAGGGTGCGCGGCGACCAGGTGTCAGCCGGTAGTCATGGGTGAGCGGATACTTTCCCGTTTCACTCATCCGAGCTGCTGATCAGAATGTATCCCTCCTGCAGGCCGCGCCACCGGCTCGCCTTGCTCGCCGTGGGTGCGGCAGCATGCGGGAACATGTCGGGCCCCAAAGCCCTGCCGTGTCCAGCCGCGGCAACGCGGCGGCCGAACGTCGCCGTTTACGTCGTGCCCGGTGGGGTGAACTCGGGTGCGGGGACAGTTACGACGCCGTGGGACCTCCAGACCGGCTTGTCGTGCGCCCTCCCGGGAGACACGGTGTGGCTTCGCGGAGGCAGGTATGTGGGGGCATTCGCGACCGCCTTGGATGGCACACCGACGACCCCGATTCTGTTTCGCCAGTATCCGGGAGAACGGGCCACGATCGACGGCACGCTGCGCGCCGACGGGTCGTATCTGACGTTCTGGGGTTTCGAGATCATGCAATCCGCGCCGACCACCTACGGATTGCAGGCCAACACCAATGCCGGCCACTTCATCAACCTCATCGTGCACGATGCCGGCACCGAGGGGATCAGCTTCTGGACGCCGGGAGAGAATTCCGAGCTGTACGGATGCATCGTCTACAACAACGGAACCCACGATAACCTCGATCACGGGGTGTACGTCCACAACGAAACGGGGACGAAGCTCATCGCGGACAACGTCTTCTTCAACAACTTCGCGCGCGGCATCCAGGTGTACGCCAGTGGCAGTAACCCGGCGATCCGTAACGTGCAGGTCGTGGACAACGTGTCGTTCAACAACGGCTCGATCTCGACTGATGTGGGTTCACGCCAGAATGTGGTGATCAACGCGCAAGTGCCCACTTCCGGGATGGTGGCCCGAGACAATTACCTGTACTTCGCCCCCGGCGAGAACGGCGTCCAGTTCCGCTTTGGCAACGTCGACGCCTCCAGCAACCACGACATCACCGTCGACAGCAACTACGCCGTAGGCGGCGCGATCGGTCTCCAGATGCGGCTGCAATGGGGCTCGGCAACCGTAGCGGGCAACGTGCTGGTGGGCGATGCGACGACCCAGATCGTATCGACCGGAGGAAACGAGTCGGGTTACCGGTGGTCGGGGAACACCTACTACCAGGACCCCGCGGCAGCTGCCTGGCTACAGAACGACGTCACATTCAGTTTTGCAGGTTGGGAGGCTGCGACGGGACTGGGCGGCTCGGACCACACGATCGCAACCAGGCCCACGACGACGAAAGTGGCGGTCCTCCCCAACAGGTATGAGGCCGGCCGCGCGTTCGTCGTGATCTACAATTTCGGGTCGCTTGCGGCGGTGGACGTCGATCTCTCCGCTGTTCTGTCGGCCGGCAGCAAATTCCAGATCCGCAACGTCCAGGACCCGTTCGGGACGCCAGTCGACACCGGAACCTACGCCGGGAGAGTGGTATCCATCCCGATGGGCGGCGTGCAGCCGCCGCTGCCGATCGGGCGTACGACCGTGCCACCGCCACGGACCGGGCCCTCGTTCGACGTGTACCTGGTGGCCAGTGCTCCCTAGGCCCGCCATCCGTCGAGGCTCACTCCACGGCCGAGGGCGAGGTTAGATTTCGCCGCAATGGACTTCACATCGATCACGTCGCGCATCGCCTTCGTGGCGGTGCTTTCCGTCTGTGCCCTCGGCACACCGCTCCGTGCGCAAGATCCGTTCGAGATCGCCGTCTACCCCGCCGCCACCCTGGCACGCGGCGAGTGGGAGCTGGAAACGCACCTCAACTACACCGTGCGGGGCACCACGACGTTCGACGGGACTGTCGCGCCGACCGAGCGCCAGACCCACCTCTCCTTCGAGCTGAGTCACGGCATCACATCGTGGTGGGAGGCGTCGGCATATTTCCTGAGCGCCTATCGTCCGGGCCTGGGGGCGCAATACGCCGGATGGCGGTTGCGGTCCCGCGTGAGCGCCCCGGCGCACTGGAATCTCCCGGTCGAACTAGGGTTCAGCGCCGAAATCGAGGCGCCGCAGCCGGCGTATGGCGGCGCGTCGCCGACGCTCGAGCTGTCCCCCATTCTCGCGAAGCGATTCGGCGCGCTGCGGCTCGGTCTCAACGCCAACCTGGAGCGCGACATCGGCGCTGGCGAGGCCGGCGGCACGGAGCAGGAATGGGAGTTCGAGCCCTCCGCCGTGGCCGCCTACCGGCTGTCGTCGGTCGTGACCGCGCGGGTCGAATACCACGGCGCAATTGGCGAGAAGGCGGGCCCCCTCGCCGCATCGACCGCGGTCCACCAGATCTTCCCCGGAGTCGATCTCGATCTGGGAAAGGAGATCGCCCTCGGCCTGAGCGTCGGGTTCGGGACGACGTCGGCCGGCAACCGGCTCGTGTTCGCCTCGCGCCTGGAGCTCGATTTCTAGAGCGTCTTTTCGAACCAGTGGTGGGCGTACGGCTCGTCGTTGAAGCGCTGCACTTCCCGGTACCCGCTCTTCCGGTAGAGCGCCTGCGCCTCCTTCAGTGTCTTGTTGGTCTCGAGCCGGAGTACCGGTATGCGCCGCCGCCGCGCCAGCTCCTCGAGCCGCTGCAGGATGCGCTTGCCGATCCCCATGCCGCGTGACGATTCCGCGACCCACATCCGCTTGACCTCGCCAAAGCCGCGACGGCACTTGAGCGCGCCGCAGCCGACCGGCTCGCCATGGAGCGTCGCGAGCAGGAAGTAGCCGCGAGGCGGGGTCAGCTCTTCCGCGGTCGCCGAGATCCCGCGTGTCGGATCGTACCCGGCATCGAAGCGCACAGCCAGCTCCGCGAAATAGTGCTCGAGGCAGGTGCGCGCGTCCCGGGTTCGCGGATCGACGACCTGCAGGTGAATGGCGCTCGCCTGGAGCAGGCGTTCCACCGAGCCCATCGCGGTGACCAGCGCCGCACGCTGTGGCTCGCTCAGCGGTCCGAGAACCGACCGGGCCACCCGGTCCGATAGCCGGTTCAGGACGGCCAGCTCTCGCTGCCCGGCCCTGGTGAGCTCGACCACCCGCACGCGGGCATCGGTGGAGGAAGGGCCGGTTCGAATCAGCCGCTCGCGCTCGAGTCCGCGCAGCAGCCGGCTGACGTAGCCCGAGTCCAGGTCCAACCGGGCCCGCAGCTGGCGGACCGCGCAGCCCCGCTGCCCGATCTCGAACAGCAGGCGCGAGGCGCCGAGCGAGCGCGCGCGGCCGAGAAAGTGGCTGTCGAGCGCGCCGACGCGCTGCGTGACGGTGCGGTTGAAGCGGCGGACCTGAGCGACGCCGTCCATTATCTGACAATAGTCAGATAATAAACGGCCGGCAACCGGCGCTCAGCGGATCCGGATCACGCCGAGCCGGGCCGCCACCGCGGCCGATAGCGGACCGCCGCCTGGGGCGGCCAATCGCAGCGTGAACCCCGGCGCGCCCGGAGCCTGTACGGCGCGCACGTAGACGCCCGAGCCGGACCGCAGCGTCCCCGACACGGCGACGTTCGGGCCGCTCGTCGCTGGCGGCGCCAGGGGATAGACCGCCGGGAATGTGGCCGGATCCTGGAGGTGCAGCGAACGATACGTCGCACGCAACCGCCACGAGGTGTACGTCAGCTCGGGCGGCGCCTGGAACGCGGCGACGGTGTCCAGGTCCGACACGAAGTTCGCCAGCGCCCAGTGCGCCACCAGCGTATCGAATCCCACTCCAGTGCGCGCAGCGACGTTGGCGGCGCCCGTGCGGCTCGTCTCGAGCAGTCCGCGGGTGAACGCTGCCGTCGCCGCCAGCGACGTGTCGCTCCGGAACCGGTCGTCGAGGTAGCGGACGAACAACCACCCCGCCCCGCGCTCGGCCAGGCTCCCGATGCCGGACGTCGTCACTAGAAAATTGCTGCCGGTCGCCTCGAGGTACTGGTACGCGTTGCGGACGTCACCGATCGCGAACGTCGAGAACTGCGTCGTAGCGATTCCGAACGAACGCCCCCCCAGCTCCTCGGCAAAATGCGAGAGCGCCTCGTTGAGCCACAGCTCCTCTTCCGGTCCGCTGCGCAGCAACACGTGCTGGTTGAAGCTGATCATGTGCTGCAGCTCGTGGACAAACGTGACGGGGAACAGCTGCTTCACCCGGCTGGGCCGATGCGGGCAGCTCACGGTTCCAAGCGAGTCGGCAACGAGGGAGTAGACGATCTCCCCCTGATTGAAGCGCGCATCTCCGCGCAGGGCGGGATCGATGTCCCCACCGAGAAAGAAGCCGCTCACGTACCCCGACGTCGCGCACTCCAGCGGCGTGACGAGTCGATTCACGACCGGAGTCATCAGCACGATGATCACCTGGTTGCTGTCGATGTCCGATTCGCGCCCGAATGCCGCGGTATCGACGGCGTAGAGGCGCGTGCTCAGTTCGTCGGCGACGGAATCGAGGTCGGCTTGCGTCAGCCCCGGGCTGGGGGCCGCGGTATCCACGAAAATCGCGATCGGCCCGCGCACCACAGCCGCGGTGGCGGTCACGGCGGCGAAGGACGAACAGTCGAGGTTGGCGCAGACGCTGAAGTGTCGCGAGCTGCCGCTGTCCGGCGGAACGCGGGACGGGGCGGCGGGTTCTCGATCTGCGACGAGCGGCATGCCGCCGTACGAATGCCGGCGCTCCATCTCCCGCAACCCATCGTGAAATCGTTGCGCGAGGTCCGTCGATGACGACGAGAGGGACCCCGCTGCCATCGCCGCCTGCCGCACCTGGCCCTGGAGAGCGAAGGAGGCCGTCAAACCCGGTTGCCCCGTCACTGCCTGGGCGACCAGCAAGTATTCCGCCGAATCGACGGATGAGTTCACGGCGATCGCAACGCAACCGGAGTCCACGGCGGGGTCGATCGACCGGTATTGTCCAACGCCGAGCGAAAGCGGCGGGACGCCCGAGGCGCATTGCGGTTGCGGACCGGGGCCGACCCCTCGGTCAGCGGCGCATGCCGACACCCCCACCAGCATCAGGCCTATCCCCGCAGAGCGCAGCGACATCGTACTCGAGAGTATGGCCGGCCGATCACCACGCGGAGGCGCGGAAATGTCAGTCATGTAACGGCTTGTGTATCGGTCCCGCCGACAGACTTACGACAGTTTCTTTACCAGTCGGGCACCGAGCCGTGACGGAAGTGTCGCAGAGCGGCGTCACATTCGGTAACGTGTCTCGTACCCGCTTCGCGCGCAGCGCGCCGTCCGCCCCTCCCCCGCAGCCGTCGCCGCACCATCGGGTTCTCGTCGTGGGCGACAACCGCGAGCTGAGTGCCCTCCTCGCCTATCATGTCGCGCGCGCCGGGCACCATGTCACGACGGTCGATGCGCGCGATGCCCTCGAGACGGCCCTCGAGGAGCGCCCCGCCTTAGTCGTGATCGACGCGTCGCACGTCGACGATTCGGGATACGACCTGCTCGGACAGTTCCGCGACAGGCCGGAGACGCAGCACGTCTGCGTGCTCCTGCTCACCGGTGTCCCTGGCGATGCGCAACGGATCCGCGGGCTCGAGCTCGGAGCCGACGACTGCCTCGCCGCGCCCTGGTGCGAGGAAGAGCTGGTCCTGCGCGTCGGCGCCATTCTGCGCCGGGCGGCGCTGGCGGGGCTCGGCGGCAACGGGCAGCTGGTGGCAGGGCCGATCGTGCTCGACCCCACCGCGCGCCGGGTGGCGGTGGACGGCGTGGAAGTCAATCTGACCCCCACGGAGTTCTGGTTGCTGCGGGTGTTATTGCAGCGCGAAGGACGGGTGCAGTCGCGCAGTGAGCTGGTGTCCGCGATCAGAGGCACCCCGGACGAAGGCACGACTCGCATTATCGACATGCACATGCGCAGACTGCGGCAGAAACTCGGAGCGGCCGGTCCCTGTATCCGGACGGTGCGCGGCGTCGGGTATCGATTCGAAGGTCCGGGGCGTCGCTCGTCGCCCCGTCATTGAAACAGGTCGTCGTCCTCGAGGCGCAGGAAGTTTCCCCGAACGTCCAGCAGATACACGATGACGCCGTAGAAGCTGTCGTAGGTGAGCCGGCCGTTGCCGAGCGGCACGTCCGGTACCGCGCTGCCGAGGTACCCGCTGGTATTGAAGTACGCGACGTCGGGGGCGCCATCCGGCGGGCCCAGCGTTCCGTCCCGCAGCCGCACGGCGACGAATATGCCGAGGAATTCACCCGTGGGATCGTCTACCAGGAGATCGGTGCGCAACAGATCCGTGCCGACGAAGTGGGCGTTGAAGAGACTGGTGGCTGGCGGCACGGCGACGGGCACCAGCGGAGTCTCGACCACGGCGGAGCTGTTGCCCTGCGTGTCGCCGAACCACAAGGCGAGGCAGGCCCGCGCCAGAACGGAATCGGCGAGCCCCGTCTCGAACGTCGTCAGCACCACCACGGTGTCCTGATTCGCCGTGCGCCCGCCGGTGAGTCCGGCGCGCAGGCTCGGCCCATCGCCGCCGAGCAGCGACGCGCGGCGGCAGTCGGTGACGTCCCAGACGTACTGCTGGATGTCGCGGTCGGGATCGGTTCCCCGCACCACCAGACCGACGACCCCGGCGCGATAGGTCGCGCGGGTGTCGAGCACCTGCGGCCGGCGGACCGGATCCGAACAGCTGATGCGAAAGTCGAGCCCCGCCCCGCCCGATGAGTCGATGACCAGGGGCCGGTGCGCACCACCGTTGCTGGCCACGATACAGGCGGCGGGAATGCTGGCGAGGTCGAAGAAGGCCGGTCCCGGCGGGACACCCTCCAGATCCAGCGTATCGTTCGAGCGAATCAGGCCCACGCGCTGGGACCCATCGGCCGCGGCCAGATGGTACACCAGCTCCAGGTTTGACCCCACACCGTCCGCCAGGACGGTGACGACGAACAGCGGCTTGCAGAACACGAAGAGACGCAGCGCGGTGGTATTCGAGCCTTCGGTGATCAGTACGAGCTGCTCAGTGCCTTCCCGGATCTTGCACTGGCCGGGGACCCCGTCCACATCGACGACGTAGGTCGCCGGCGGCAGGGGAAGGATGACCGTGTCGGCCGGAGCCACCGACACGACGGTGTCGATCTGCAGCGTTCCCGACAGCTCACGGACGTGATAGCGGTACCGCACCCCCGCCGCCCCCGAAGTCGAGGCGACTATGGTGGGAAGGATCGCGAGGTACGACGACACCGGCGCAGCGGCTTCGCGACAAGCCGACAGCGCCATGCCGGCCACCGCCAGGGTGCCCAGCAAACGACCGAGTGGCCCGGGCCGAAGCTGCCGGCCCGGGCGCACTCGATTGGGTTCGGCCACGCGTGTTACTTGGTAGTTGACGTCGTCCACCCGCGTGTCCAGCCCGCGTACCACGGAATGTTGCTCCCCGACCCGTTCTCGGGCGCGACGGCGCCGAGATACGCAGCATTGTCGAAGGTGAAGCCATTCACCGTCCCGGGGTTCGCGGCCGCGGCCAGGGTCGTCGGAGCGGACCCGGGCTTCGGCCGGAAGTCCGGCGCCAGCACATCCAGCGGGTTCACGAGATAATCGCCGTTCGCGTCATCGTGATTGAACACGGTGATGTTGTTCGCTGCGTCGGCGACATAGAGCGCTTCGAGATTGGTGCCGTCGAACGCCGGCGTCGTGTACGGCCCGCACGTGCCCGCCACACCGCCCGTAACGCCCGGATCGTTACCGTCCTGGTCCCCCGCAACCGACAAGCCGCCGGCCGCGCCGGGCGGCACCGCTGCGGTCGGTCCGAGACTGATCACCGTGTTGCGCAGCAGTCCGGAAGCGACGGCGTCGCAAATCCCGGTGGGCGACAGCGTGATCCCGGTCCCGGAGGGCTGATCGAAATCGAGACCGGAGGCGTACCGGTAGGCGATGGCGTTGCGCACGGTCCCGTTCGTGTTCTGCCGGAAGATGAACGCCTGGTTCACGCAGTTCGGCTGCGGCACGCCGCCCGAGTTCAGCTGCGTATGGCAGCTGGTGGGCAGCCCGGCGGTTGCCGTGTAGCGGAACGGCTGCTGCTTGCCGACACACGTGATGTTGAAGATGGTCGGGTTGGAGCGCGGGGTCACGTCGGGATTGCCGCCGTCGATGCCGTTATTGTCGGCTTCGACGCAGCGGTCGCCGTCCATCGAATCCGCCTGCACGATGATGAACTGGCCGCTGCCCCGCCAGCCGAGCACCCAGTCGACGTTGTCGTCTTCATTTGCCGTCAGCAGCAGGTGCTTGACGTTGACGGTGCCGCCGAAGTACTCGGACCCGTCGTCGAGCGACGCATGGACCTGGACGAAATCGACCAGGGTCTTGTTGCCCACGCCGTTGAACGTGAGACCGTTGCGCTCTTTGGTGGTCGTGAACCGAGCGCCGGCGTACTCCGAACGAACGTAGCGCAGCACGCCGCTCGAGTCGGCGTCGTTGCAGCCGCCGTAGATCGTCGCCGCGTCCGACTCGTCCTGCTCCTGAATACAGCCACCGGGGCTGCGTCCCGTGACCGCGGCACTGACGCCTGACGTCGGCGAGTCGGCGTTGATCGTGGCGTTGCCGTTGATGATCAAGCCGCCCCAACACCCGGGCCAGCGCGTGTTGACCGGCTCACCACGTGGCCCGGCGAACGGCGGCAGCACGCAGGTGAAGACGATCGGCTGCAGCGCGTTGCCGTCCGCGACGATCCGGCCGTCGCGCTGGATGATCAGCGTACCCTGCCCCTGGCCCACCCCGCCGGAGCCGAACACCCCGGTGCCGTACCAGCCTTCGATGCGGGTCCCCGGCTCGATCGTCAGCGTCGCGCCGTTGTTGACATAGATGTTCGCGATCGTCGCGTCGCCGATCTGGTAGACCGTATCCTTGTGAAACGTGCGATCGGCGCTGATGGCCGCGGTGATCACGACGCGGTCGGGCGGGATCTGGACCGGGCCGCGACCGGGGATGACGTCCCCGACCACTGCGACGGTCGTGCCCACGCTCTTATTGGCGATTGCCACCACGTCGAGCACGTTGATGATGCCGTCCGGATTGCCGGTTCCCGGCTCCACCCCCGGCCGCGGCGAGCCGCCGGTGCCGCCGTTGACCGGGCGGACGTTGCCGGCGATGACCGCGTCGCGGTTGGAGGCATCGATCAGCGCCGTTACGCCGACCGACACGTTCGCGATGTACACGACGTCGAGCACGTTGATGTTGCCGTCCAGCGTCGCGTCGCCGTACTTCAAGTTGGGCGCGTACTGCCCAGGCGACATCGCGACCTTGCTCTTCCAGGCGGAGTAGAGCTGGGGAGCAAGACGGGCCATCCAATCAGCGGCCGTGAGACGCGCCGCGGGCACGACGGCGAGATCCGGCGTGAACGCCAGGGGGCGCTGCCGGGCCGACGCGAGGTCGCCATGCAGCGACGCCGCGCCCTCGAACTGCAGCCGCAGACCGGTGGTGTAGGCGTCGCTCTTGACCTGGAAGATCAGCGTCGCGACACGTGCCGGGAGACCGCCGGCATCGACCGAGATGAATCGCAATTCTCCACGGTCGGCCGCCGCATCGTTGACCAGGACCAAACCGGTCCCCTGAGTGGGCTGGCCGACGTAGGTCAGCCGGGACGGATCGAACCGCAGATACGCCTGCAGACCCTGTAACGGCTCCGAGAGGCTGCCGTCGGTCCGCACCGCCACGGCGATGCTGGACCCGGTCGGGGCAGTTCGGGCCGAGACGTCGAGGCCGACGGTCAGCGCTCCGATCGGGTTCACGGCCAGCGGCTCGCGCTCGTCCTGGCAACCGACGGCCAGCGCAAGGCCGATGGCCAGGGCACACGTCGCGAGACGCGGCCGGTTCATGCTGAGGGACTTCATGAGAACAACCTCCTGCCGAAGGGGTTGCCCGGAGGGGCGAGCCGGCGCGGATTGCCGCCGGCCGCCACCCCGGGTCAGTCATCACGGAAGCGACAGCGTGCCCTCGTTCTTCTGCGTCTTCGGAATGAGGTTGTCCCCGTTGAAGCTGGAGATCACCTCGAGCGCCGTCGACGTCGTCACGGAAGCCGGCGACCCGGCGAGCACGTTGAACGTGCACACCGCGACGACCTGCGACGTGGTGGAGCCGGCGCCCGTCTTGAAGTTCAACAGGCTGATCGAGCCGGCCGTAGCCCCGTTCGCCGTGATGTTGCTGAACGACGAGCCGGTGCCGTTGGCGCAGCTCGAGAAGCCGAGCCGCGTGGGGCTGTACGACAGCGTTGCCTGGAACGTGTTGAAGTCGTCAGGCGAGCCGCCGTTGACCGCCGGATCGTTGAGCGTGCTGGGATCGAAGCTGAGCGTCAGGATGACCTGACCGCCCGCGATCGCGCCCCACTGCGCGCTGTATTGGTAGAACGCGGGCGGTGCCTGGCAATCGATGGTGAAATTCACCGTCGCCGTGCCGCCCAGGGCGAGACCGGTGTAGCTCCCCGGCGCCGTGGTGCAGCCGGCGGGGAGGTTCGACACCGCCACCGCACCGGAGCCCGCTCCGGT
>DATFTG010000085.1:0-11036 GCA_035262265.1 Gemmatimonadales bacterium | reverse complement strand
CCGCGGTGCGCAACAACGCCGGCGGCCATCACAACCACTCACTCTTCTGGACGATCATGGCGCCGCAGGCCGGCGGGGAGCCGAGCGGCAAGCTAGGGGACGCGATCGGCAAGGCGTTCGGCGGTTTCGCGAAGTTCAAGGAGGCCGTGTCCACCGCCGCCACGACGCGGTTCGGCAGCGGCTGGGCCTGGCTCGCTGTCTCGGGCGGCAAGCTCGAGGTGTTTTCGACCGCCAACCAGGACAGCCCCCTGATGGACGGGAAGACCCCGCTCCTCGGACTCGATGTCTGGGAGCACGCCTATTATCTCAAGTACCAGAATCGCCGCCCCGACTACGTCGCGGCGTGGTGGAACGTGGTGAACTGGCCGGAGGTGAGCCGCCGCTTCGACGCGGTGAAGTAGTTACCCGAGCGGTTCGGCAGTGACACCGGCTCTGCCGTCGTGGCGGTAGCGCACCGTCAGACGCCAGGGCCGGCAGCATATCTGACAATCTTCGACGTACTCCTGCACCGGTCCGCTGCCCGGGTCGAGACCGATCACGTTGACCTCACCGCAATGCGGGCAGGTCACAGCGGCGTCGCCGTCGGCGGTGCCGTCTCCCAGCGGGAATTGCTCGTCGAGCGGATCGGGGAAATCGACCATCGTGTTCGCGCCCTAGCGATGCGCGTACACGCTGGTGTGCCCGTCCACCGTCCAGGCGATGATGTCGTAGGACTGGGGCGCGCCGCCTTCCATCCCGGGCGATCCCGTCACCATCCCCGGCACCGCGAGCCCGGCGATCGCCGGATGCTCTTTCAGCGCCTTGGCGATGAGATCGGCCGGGACGTGCCCCTCGACGACGTACGGCCCGACCTTCGCCGTGTGACACGAGGCCAGCTGGCGTGGCACGTTGAAATCCGTCATGACCGCGTCCAGGTCATCGGTGTCGTGCACCACGACCGTGTACCCCGCCGCGCGCAGATGATCGACCCATTTGGCGCAGCAGCCGCAGCTCGGGCTCTTGTAGACGGTGACGACCGTGGCGGCGGTGGCCGCGGGAGGGGTTCCCGAGCGGAGGGCGCGCACACCGATTCCGGTGGCGGCGACGACGACGAGCACCACGACGAGTCGACGCATCATGCGACGTATTCTCCTTCCCAGCGAGCCATGACGACCGAAGCGAGGCAGTTGCCGACGACGTTCACCGATGTGCGTGCCATGTCCATCACGGCATCGACGCCGAGGATCACGGCGACCGCCTCGAGTGGAATGTGAAATGTCGCCAGAGTGCCCGAGAGAATCACGAGGGCCGCTCGCGGCACCCCGGCCACCCCTTTGCTCGTCAGCATCAGCGTCAGCATCATGACGAGCTGTTGACCCAGAGTCAGGGCGATGCCGGCCGCCTGAGCGGCAAATACCGCAGCCACAGCAAGATAGAGGGTGCTACCGTCGAGGTTGAAAGAGTACCCGGTCGGGATGACGAACGCGACGATGCGGCGGGGCACCCCGATCGCCTCCATCTGGACCATCGCCTTCGGCAGCGCCGCTTCGGACGACGCGGTGGAGAAGGCGATCAGCGCCGGCTCCTTCACCGCCCCGAAAAACCGCCGCACCGGTACGCCGGTGAGATAGGCGACCGGCAGCAGCACGAACCCGATGAACACCACGAGCGCGAGGTACAGCGTCACGATCAGTTTGCCGAGGCTCGTCAACACCGACAACCCCGAGTGCCCGACCGTGAACGCGAGCGCCGCGCCGATGCCGATCGGCGCGAAGCGCATCACGATCGCGGTGAATTTGAACATGATCTCGACCAGGGCTTCGCACAGCCGCACCACGATGTCGCGCGGCCCTTCGCGAATCTGCGTCAGCGCCACCGCGAACAGCACCGACCAGAACACAATCGACAACACATCATTGTTCGCCGCTGCGTCGAAGAAGCTCTGCGGCACGAGGTGCTGGAGCAGACCGGAGAGCGTCACACCACCGGAGACCGCGGGCGCTGCCCCCGCCGCGGGCGCAGGCAGCTGCACGCCGTCCCCCGGCCGCAGCAGGTTCACGGCGAGCAAACCGACCACCAGCGCCAGCGTCGTCACCGCTTCGAAGTAGACGATCGACTTGAGGGCGAGGCGCCCGACGCGCTTCAGGTCATCGCCGTGGCCGGCCACCCCGATCACCAGCGTGCCGAAGATGAGCGGCACTACGATCGACTTGATCATGCGCAGGAAGACGTCGGAGAGCGGCTTCACCGCCATCCCGGCGTCGGGAGCGAGCGCGCCGAGCAGAATGCCCGCCACCGCACCCACGATGATCCACTGCGTCAGCGTCCTGGCGCGAAGAAATGCCCACATGGATGTGGTCAGTGCGATGCGGCGCGCAGGCCGATCGCCTCAAAATGGAAAGTCACCCGGTCGGCGACACGGACCACACCGCCCGGACCGCCGTGGTACGGTTTGATCCCGAACGCCGTCTGCTTCACCTCGAACCCTCCCGATGCGCGCACGGTGTCCGCCCCGAGAGTCGTTTGCACGTCGACCACCACTTCCTGCGGCTTGCCGACCATCGTCAACGTGCCGGTGACGCGAAACCCGTTGCCGGTGCGCGCCACCGCCGTCGATGCAAACCGGATCTCCGGATAGTGCGCAACGTCGAGCACATCGCTGCGCATCGCCGCCGTGACCTTGCGGATTTCCTCGGTATCCGGCGGCGTCAACACCTCGAGGCTATCGGTCGGGACCACGATCTCCAGGTGCGATCGATCCGGGGCGGATGGGACGAAGACGATCCTCCCGGAAAACGCCCGTGCCCGTACCTGGTGCTCGTGCCCCGCGAACGAAAACAGCCCGCTCTTGTGGGCGGTCACCTCGAACTTGCTGTCATGGCTGAACACATACACGACCGAGTCCTGCTGCGGGGCCGTGACGAGCAGCGCCGCGGCGATCGCGCCGGCAATCACGCCTGCGTCCGATCATAGGGGATGATGTGCTCCCACTCTCCCGCGTCCGAGCGCGCCACCACCGCCACCACCGGCTCGGTCTGGCTGCAGTTGAAGACCTCGTGCGGCACACCGGGCTCGATGAAGATGAAGTCGCCCGCCTCGTTCTCCACGACCCGTTGGAGCCCCGGACCGTATTCATGCCGCACGCGTCCCTGCAGGATGTACAGCATCACTTCGAAATCGACGTGGATGTGCGCACCGGCGACGCCGCCGGGCGGGATCGTGGCGACGTTCATGGACAGCTTCCGGGCCGGAACGTTCTTGGCCGAAAGCCCGACCTTGTATTGAATGCCGTTCCAGTCGCGACAGGTGGCGCTCTTGCGGATGACGGCGATGCCGTCGTTGCCTTCCACGAAGCGTTTCAGATCATCGGCCATGGTCGACCTCCGCCGCCAAGATACCGCTACTGGAGCTTGAGCCGATACCCGACGCCCGGCTCCGTCTGCAGGTGGCGCGGGCGCGTCGGGTCGCGCTCCAGCTTGTGCCGCAGCTGCGTCATGTACACGCGCAGATAGTGCGTGTGCTCGACGGCATTCGGCCCCCACACCGCGCTCAACAGCTGGCGGTGCGTGAGCACCTTCCCGGCGTCGCGCACCAGCGCCGTCAGCAGCTTGTACTCGGTGGGAGTGAGATGCACTTCGTCGTTGCCGACGAAAACGCGACGGGCCGGGAGATCGACGCGCAGGTCGCCGGCGACGAACACGGGGTCGTCCCCCGCCCCTGTGCGGGCGGCGTGGCGCAGCGCCACGCGCAGCCGCGCCAGCAGCTCTTCGGTACCGAACGGCTTGGTGAGATAGTCATCGGCACCGGTGTCCAGCGCGGCGACCTTGTCCTGCTCCTTGCCGCGCGCCGAGATGACGACGATCGGCGTCGTCGTCCACTCGCGGATGCGGCGGGCGAGGTCGAGCCCGTCGCCGTCGGGGAGCCCGAGATCGAGCAGGATGACGTCGGGTGTGCGGCTCGTCGCCTGGGCCAGACCGTCGCGCGCCGTCGTGGCTTCGACGAAGCGATAGCCGTGACTCTCGAGCGCCGCCCGAAGGAAGCGGCGCATCTGGGGCTCGTCTTCGATCAGCAGCACCAACGGGCCGGCGTCCGACATGGCGCCGAAAGTACCCCGGCTAGGCCTGGCGCGCTTCCTCGGCGACCAGCGCGCGAGCGTGCTGCAGCGCGACCGCCGCCTGCCCGGCGAATGTCTCGAGCACCTCCTGCACCATCGCCTCGCGCAGCTGCCCCGCCGCCGCACCCGTGGCGCGCAACCCGAGAACCCCGAACCGCCCCGTCGCACCGACCAGCGGCACGAACAGCGTGCGAGCGGTCGAGAACTGCTCCGTTCCGGCGCCGGCGATATGCCAGTGATCGAACGCCCACTGCGCGACCGAACGCTCCTGGTCGTCCAAGGTGAACGGCGCGACGGCATCCGACGCTGGGCTGAGCCGCCCATCCGGACCCCGCAGCCATACCACCACGTCGGCATCGAACGCCTCCCCCACGTGCCGCGTAATCAGCCCCACGAGCTCGGCGACGGGCAGTGAAGGATCCAGCTCCTGGCTCATCGCGAACAGGCTGGCGGTGCGGCGCTCGCGCTGGCGCGCGTCATCGCCGTAGGAGCGCAGCCGCAGCGACAGCGCGCTGATCGTCAGCGCGCAGGCCAGCATGACGGCGAACGTGAAGAGGTAGTGCAGATCGGAGACCGCAAAGGTGAAGCGCGGCGGGACGAAGAAGAAATCGAACAGCGCGATGCTGAGAAACGCCGCGAACACCGCGGCCCCGCGCCGCACCCGCGATGCCGCGAGCGCCACCGCTGCGAGGAACAGCATCGCGATGTCGGTGACGGAGAGCAGCTGGAACACCAGCGTTCCCACGAGGGTGCACCCCGCGAGCAGCGCCACGACGCCGAGGTATTCGATCATTCTGCCTCCCGAGCCTCCGCCAGAATGGGGACCGGAGGAGCGCCGCTGAGCGGCAAGGTGAAGCGAAACGCCGCTCCGCCGCCCGGCCGGTTCTCCGCCCAGATGCGACCGCCATGCGCGGTGATGATCCCCCGGCAGATCGTGAGCCCGAGTCCGATGCCGCTGCGGGCAGCGGTCTCGGGCGCACGGTAGAACTTGTCGAACACGCGGACCTCCTCACCCGCCGGCAGACCCGGCCCGCGATCGACCACCTCCACGCGCACCACGCCGCCTTCCGCCACCGCCGCGATCTCGATCGGGGTTCCTGCGGGTGTGTATTTCACCGCGTTCTCGAGCAGGTTGACGAACACCTGCTCGATGAGCACCGCGTCGAGGGGGACCAACGGAAGGTCGGGGGGCAGCCGCACCTCGACCGGGTGATCCCGCAGCCGTACATCGAGGCGGATCAATGCGACGCCGATCACCTCTTCGAGCGGCTGCCATTCCTTTTGGACTTCGAGGGCGCCGCTTTCCACGCGGATCATGTCCAGCAGGTTGGCGATCAGCCGCGTCATGCGTTCGGCTTCCTCGAGGACGGTCTTCAACAGATCGCGGCGGGTCGCGGCGGACAAGCTGCTCCGCTCTTCGAGCAGGCTCGACGCGGCACCGGTGATGGCGGCGAGCGGCGTCCGCAGGTCGTGGGAGAGAGAAGAGAGCAGCGCCGTCCGCAACCGCTCCGCTTCGATTTCCAGCTGTTCGCGCTGCGTCTGCTCGGTGAGCAGGCCGCGCTCGAGCGCCAGCGCGGCCTGGCCTGCAAAGGTCTCGACCAGCTGCCGCAGCGTGGGATCATCGAATCGGGCCGGATCGGCTGGGCGCAGTCCTACGACGCCGACCGTGCCGCGCGATGCCACGAGCGGCTGATAAAAGGCCTGGGAGCCGGGCAGGGTGTCGGTGCCGACGCCGGCGCTGCGGCCCTGGCTGAACACCCACTGGGCGACGCTCAGCTCCTTGTCGTCGAGCGGATAGCCGGGCGGTGTGCCGACTGGTACAGCGACCCGCCCGGTCGCGTCGGGCAGCAGGAACTGCGCCTGCGCTCCGAAGGTGTCCTGCAGATGGCGCGTGGCGACGTCGATGAGCTCCCGTTGGCCGCGGGTGGCGGCCAGCTCGCGGCTCATCGCATACAGCGCTCCGGTGCGCCGTTCGCGCGTGCGGGCCGTCTCCGCCTGCTCGCGAATGCGCAGGGTGAACCCGCTGATGACGAGCGCGATGCCCAGCATAAAAGCGAACGTGAGGACATAGCGCACGTCGGTCACCGAAAAGGTGTACTGCGGCGGGACGAAGAAAAAATCGAAGGCCCCGATGCTGAGGAACGCGGCGAACACCGATGGCCCGCGCCCATAGCGCGTCGCCACGACACCGGCGCCGAGCAGGTAGACCATGGCCACATCCGTGATCGAGGCGTAGCGCCCCAGCACCGCCCCGACCGCCGTGCAGACGGCGACGACCAGGGCGCCCCAGCCGTACTGCGCGAGCGTCGGCCGCGCGCCCGCAGCCGGCCGCCGCGGCGCCTGCCGCTCGGTGACGTCTCCGGTGATGACGTAGACATCGAGATCGCCCGAGCCGCGCACCAGCCGGTCGAGCATCGAGCCGAACAGCTTGTCGCGCCAGCGCGCGTGCGTCGGTTTGCCGACGATGATCTTGGTGACGTTGTGCGCACGCGCGTACGACAGCACTTCTTCGGCGACGTTGTGTCCCGACAACGTGACCGCCTGGGCGCCGAGCTCCTGGGCGAGCTGCAGATTCTCGATCAACGCCTCGCGGTCGGCGGGGGAGATCGCCTGCCCGGCCGATTCGACGCACAGCACGACCCAGTCGCACTTGATGCTTGTGGCCATGCGCTTGCCCGCCCGCACCAGCCGGGCGCCGGCGGGGTTGGGACCGATGCACACGAGTATCCGCTCGGCGGCGGGCCAGGTCTCGCGGATGCCGTGCTCGGCCATGTAGCGGCGCATCTGCGCGTCGACGCGCTGCGCCGTGCGGCGCAGCGCCAGCTCGCGCAACGCGATGAGGTTGCCCTTGCGGAAGAACTGGTCGATCGCGCGGGCGGCCTGCTCGGGGACATACACCTTCCCTTCGCGGAGGCGCGCGAGCAGGTCTTCGGCTGAGAGATCGGCGAGCTCAACCTCGTCGGCCTCGTCGAGAATCGAATCGGGCACCGTTTCGCGCACCTGGATGCCGGTGATCTGCGCGACGACGTCGTTCAAGCTCTCGAGGTGCTGCACGTTGAGCGTCGTGTAGACGTCGACCCCCGCCGCGAGCAGCTCCTCGACATCCTGGTAGCGGCGCGTGTGACGGGAGCCCGTGGCATTGGTATGGGCCAGCTCGTCGACCAGAATCAGGGCGGGCCGCCACGCGAGCGCGGCGTCGAGGTCGAACTCTTCGAGGCCGATACCGCGGTACTCGATCGTGCGCCGCGGCAGCACGTCAAGCCCGCTCAGGAGCGCGGCCGTTTCCGGCCGGGCATGCGTCTCGACCACACCGACCAGGACGCGCACGCCGTCCTTCTGCTTGGCGCGCGCCTCCTCGAGCATGGCGTACGTCTTCCCGACCCCCGGCGAGGCGCCCAAGAAGATCTTCAGCTTGCCGCGCGCGGCGCGGCGCTCCTCTTCACGCACGCGCGCCAGCAGCGCTTCGGGATCGGGCCGGCGTCCGGTCATGTCATCAGAATAGCGCTTCAGGACACGGTCAGCGCGAGCGACGTCACGATCACGAGATTGTTGCGCGTCGCGTTCGGAACGCCGTGCGAGGGAAACAGGGTACTGGTCGCCCGCCAGCCGCGCACTTCGGTGCGCCACAACAGGCCCGCAGGTCTCCCGACATCGACCCCGAGCGACGCTCCGTTGGTCACGAGCCCCGCGGGCGCACCGGTGACGACGATGACCTGATGCGGGTCGCTGTAGCGCTCGGCGCGCAGCGCGAGTGCCACGGTCGAGGTGACCGACGCACGCCCGATCGCCACCAGGCCATACCATTCGTGTCCCGCCTCGCGACCGTAGTCGACCTGGCCCTGCCCCGACCAGCGACCGGAGGCGCCTTTGAGCATGATCTGATTGAAGACACGCGTGGCCGCGGGGACGCCCTGAGTCCGTTCGTTGCCGATGAAGTTGGCGTAGGCCAGGGTCGCGTTTTGCGAAACCTGCCAGTCCGCCCGAAGGCCGACCGCTTTCCCGTGGTTGTTCTCCGAAACGTTCTGCCAGCCATTCATGAAGTGCAACTGCAGGGTGAGGGGAGATGTCCCGTGGCCGGTGGGCGGCTGCCAGGTGAGATGCACGCCGCTCAGGTAGTACGGGGTGTAGTCGGCGACGAGCGACCGTGTGTAAGTCGGGTTGTCGCGCGAGATCCAGCCCTCCCAACCGACATAGCTGAAGTACACCCCGCCATCGATCCACAGAGTTGGTGCGAGGCGCGCGCCCGCTGTGGCTTCCTGGATGTGACGGCTCAGCGTCGCGCCGCTCACCGAGCCGATGGCGGGCTCGCCGGCATAGTTGGCCTGAACCGACGTCCCCGCCTGCAGGGCGACACGCCCGCGAATGCGGTCGCTGGTCAACGCAGCCGCGATATACGCCAGGTTGACGTTGAACTCGTCGTGACGCTCCGCCTGAGTCGTGAAGACGCGGTCGAAGGTCGCCGGGCGCCCGAAGTCGTAGGCGTAGTACGTGTCCACGAAGGCGTTCCAGGTGACGTGCCGCGAGGTGTCCTGGGCCGTCCCCTGGGTAAGCATCAGAACGAGGAGCGCGGCCGTCACCGCGTCCTCGTGAGACTGTCAAGCGCGAGATTCAGGAGCAGGACGTTGACCCGTCGCTCGCCGAAGAACCCGAATTGCCGGTTCTCGATGTGCCGTTCGACCAGCGCGCGAACCAGGATACTGTCGATGCCTCGGCTCCTCGCCACGCGTGCGACCTGGAGATAGGCGCTGCCAGGCGAGATGTGGGGGTCGAGCCCCGAGCCCGACGACGTCACCAGATCGGCCGGGATGTGCCCCTTCACCGCCCCGTCCAGCCGGACTTCGCTATCGACCGCCCCAGCGATCAGCGTGTCGGCGAGCCTGGCGTCGGTCGGGCCTTTGTTCGTGCCGGTCGACAGCGTGTCGTCGTAGCCGGCACCGGCCGCCGAGGGCCGCGCGTGGAAGTATTGCGCGCGTGCGAACTGCTGGCCGACGAGCGCGCTGCCGATCGCCCGACCGTCACGCTCCAGCAGTGAGCCGTTCGCTTGTCGCTGGAACACGAGCTGCGCCACCGCCGTCACGAGCCCCGGATACACGAGGCCGGTGATGACCATGAGGACGGCGGTCACGACGAGGGCGGGGCGCACTTGGTTCTTGAGCATGGTTCACACCAGCCGGAAGAGTACGAGCAGCATGTCGATGAGCTTGATCCCGACGAATGGCACGAGGATGCCGCCGACGCCATAGATCCAGAGGTTGCGGCGCAGGATCGTCGCGGCCGCCGCCGGCCGCCAGCGCACGCCGCGCAGGGCGAGCGGAATCAGGGCGATGATGATCAACGCGTTGAAGATCACGCTCGCGAGAATCGCCGACTGGGCGGAGTGGAGCCGCATGATGTTGAGCGCCTGCAGGGCGGGATAGGTCGCCACGAACATCGCCGGGATGATGGCAAAGTACTTCGCCACGTCGTTGGCGATCGAAAACGTCGTCAACGACCCGCGCGTGATCAGCAGCTGCTTTCCGATCTCCACCACCTCGATCAGCTTCGTGGGGTTGGAGTCGAGGTCGATGAGGTTGCCCGCCTCCTTGGCCGCCTGAGTGCCGGTGTTCATCGCCACCGCGACGTCGGCCTGCGCCAGCGCCGGGGCGTCGTTCGTTCCGTCGCCCGTCATCGCCACGAGCCGGCCGCCGGCCTGCTCGCGCTTGATGAGCGCCATCTTGTCTTCGGGCGTCGCCTCGGCAAGGAAGTCGTCCACGCCGGCCTCCGCGGCGATCGCCGCGGCGGTGAGCTGGTTGTCGCCGGTGATCATGACGGTACGGATGCCCATCGCCCGCAGCTGAGCGAACCGCTCGCGCATCCCGCCTTTCACAACATCCTTCAGGTAGATCACACCCAGCGCGCGCGCCGTGCCGTTGTCGCGCTCCGCGACGACGAGCGGCGTCCCGCCAGAGCGAGCGATCTGCTCCACCGCGGTGGTGAGCGCCGCGGGCGTTTCCGCACCCTGCTCGCGCAGCCAGCGCCCGATCGCCTCCGAGGCGCCCTTGCGCAGCTCGAGAGCCCGTGTGTTGACGCCGCTCATGCGCGTCGCAGCGGAGAACGGCACCAGCTCGAGGTGACCGTGCTCTCCTTCGGAGAGCGGGCGCCCCCGCAGCCCGAATTGCTTGGCGAGAACGACGATGCTGCGGCCTTCCGGCGTCTCGTCGGGCAGCGACGCCAGCTGCGCGCGATCGGCGAGATGCTCCCGGGTGACGCCCGGCGCGGGAACGAACTCCACCGCCTGGCGGTTGCCGAGCGTGATCGTGCCGGTCTTGTCGAGCAGCAGCGTGTTGACATCGCCCGCCGCCTCGACCGCCCGCCCGCTCATCGCGATCACGTTGTGCTGGATCATGCGATCCATGCCCGCAATGCCGATCGCCGAGAGCAGACCGCCGATCGTGGTGGGGATCAGACAGACGAGCAATGCCACGAGGATCGGAATGGGAACCGCGTTCCCCGAGTAAACGGCGAACGGCTGCAACGTCACGACCGCGAACAGGAAGACGATCGTGAGCCCGGAGAGCAGGATGACGAGCGCAATCTCGTTGGGGGTCTTCTGGCGTTGCGCCCCTTCGACGAGCCCGATCATGCGGTCGAGGAATGTCTCACCGGGATCGGCGCTGATGCGGATCACGAGATAGTCCGACAGGACGCGGGTGCCCCCGGTGACTGCAGAGCGGTCGCCGCCCGACTCGCGTATCACCGGCGCCGATTCTCCCGTGATTGCGGACTCGTCCACCGAGGCGACGCCGTCGATCACCTCGCCGTCGCCCGGGATCATGTCACCCGGCATGCACACGACGACGTCGCCCTTGCGAAGGCCGTCCGCCGGGATCGCGTCGAAGACCGTGCGGGTCGCCGGATCGCGCAGCCGCTTGGCCGTGGTCTGGGTGCGCGACCTGCGCAGCGT
>DATFTG010000084.1:0-4124 GCA_035262265.1 Gemmatimonadales bacterium | reverse complement strand
CGCCGTAGGTGCACGACGCGGCGCAGGTCCGCGTGACGTGGGCGAGCTGCTTGCCGTCGGGAGAGATCGCGGGGACGTAGACGCCGCCCGACACGGTGAGCTGCGTCTTCTGGCCGAGGGCGGCGCGGGCAGCGCCGTGGCCGAAGGACCCGCGCAACGCGTAGCCGGCGCCGGCTGCCACGAGGAGCAGAGCCGCGGCACCGATAAGAACCTTGCGCCGTCCGCTCGGCGCGACAGCGGTGGCGTTCGGCTGGGTACTCGCGAGCTCGAGCGCTTTGGCGAACTCGCCGGCGGAATGGAACCGGTCGGCCGGCGTCTTGGCGAGCGCCTTCGTGACCGCGGCGTCGACGGCGTCGGGCACCGTGTCGCGCAGCGTCTTCAGCCGTGCCGGCCTCTCCGTCAGCAACTTGGCGATCATCGCCTGCGCCGTGGGACCCGAGACCGGCGGCTCACCCGCCAGCATCTCGTACAGCACCGACGCGAGCGAGTAGACGTCGGAGCGCGCGTCGATGCCGCGGTCGCCCGTCGCCTGCTCGGGGCTCATGTACTGCGGCGTGCCGAGCGACAGTCCCGTCTGCGTGAGCCGGTTGCCGCCGGCTTCTTTCACGGCGAGCGCGATGCCAAAATCGGTCAGCATCGCCTCGCCTTCCTGGATCATGATGTTTTCGGGCTTGATGTCGCGGTGCACGAGGCCCTGGCGATGGGCGTAGTCGAGCGCACTCGCCACCTGCCTGGTGATCGCCAACGCCTCGTCGAGCCCGAGCTGCTGCTCGCGCATCAGCTTGTGGCGCAGCGTCTCACCGCGCACGAAGGGCAGCACGTAATAGAGCATCCCGTCGGCGTCGCCCGAGTCGATCAGGGTGAGGATGTGGGGGTGGTCGAGCCGGGCGCTGATCTTGATTTCCGCGAGGAAGCGACCGGAGCCGAGTACGGCGCCCAGCTCAGGTCGCAGCACTTTCAGGGCGACTTCGCGGTCGAGTTTCTTGTCGTGGGCGAGGTAGACGACGGCCATGCCGCCAGCCCCGAGCTCACGTTGGATGATGTAGCGGTCGCTCAAGGCGGCGGTGAAACGGGGTTGTTCGGGCACGAGGAAAAATCACCCCCATGGACAGAACAGGCAATACTAGACGAGTAGACGCATGGGGGAGAACAGTTGGTAGAGAATGGGTCTGCCTGTTCTCCCTCATCTGTTCACCCCTGTGCGTCGGTGCGTCTAGTAGTGCCTGTTCCCGCTTTCAGCGTTTCACTCTGGCCAGCAGCTCTGGGAACCAGTTCTCCACGTACATCACCGCTGTCGAGCCACCCAAATCCTTGATCATCAGGAAATGGCGGTCGTCGGGGGCGACGCTGTACTGCGGGCGATTGCGGGCCGACCGATAAGCGGCCGCGGAAAAGAGCTCGTGCGGCACGCCCAGCGTCAGCGTCGGCTGGGTGGAGACGGGCACATCCATGAACCTGGGGCCCTCACGATAGAACAGCTCGCGCCCGCTGTGCGCCCAGCGCGGCTCGAGGCCGCCGGCGCGCGACACGATACGCGTGGGACGCATCCCCGGAAACGGGGCGACGTAGATCTCCGCTCGACCCGTGGCGTAGCTGGTGTACGCGATCCAGTGCGCATCCGGTGACAGGGCGACCTGCAGGGAGATCGTGGTGTCCCTGACGAGCGGAACGAGCGCGGTGTCTCCCACGAGGCGCCGGCCATAGATGTGCCCGACGTTGCCTTCCTCGTCGGAGCGCATCACCAGCCATTGTCCGTCGGGGGAGAACTCACTTTCCCAGATGCCATACTTGTGATGCAGCAGCATGCTGGCCGGCGCGCTCCCATCCGCCGGGACTTGGTACAGATCGAACGCGTCGGTGCCGTTGCGATTGGTCGCGAACGCAATGGACTTGCCGTCGGGCGTCCAGGCCGGCCGCCAGTTGGTGGTGCCTCCCTCGCTGAGCTGCTGGCGCGCACCGCCGGGCCGCCGCACCCACAGCTGTGTGGTGGCGTCGCGCACGCTCACCGCCAGCGTCTTCCCATCGGGAGAGAACGCGGGGTACTGGAAATCGCCGTGCCATGTCGAGTCGAACGGCACGGCGCTGCCGTCGCGCGCCACCCACTCGAGCTCCGCCGGCGTACCGGGCGCGGCTGACGTCACGTAGAGGGCGGTTCCCGACCGTGTGAGGGAGAAGGTGCCGGGCACGACGCCGTCGATGACGGGGACCGGGCCCGACGTCACGCGCAGCCGACCGAGGTCGAAGCGCACCGCGTACACACCGCCGGCGCGATCGGTGTACAGCAGGTGGCCGGTGGGCGAATAGCTCGCCCCGGCCGCGTTCGGCACCAGCTCCCGATCGCTGTGGGTCTTCAAGTCCAGGAGGTGGATCGCTGATTGGATGCCGCAATTGTCGGGGCACGCGGTGTACAGCACCGCGCTGCTCCCCGGCAGCGGGGCAATCGTCACGGCCGTGGTTTGGTGCAGCGTATCCCTGAAGAGCTGCAGGCGCTGTCCGTCGCTCGTGGTCTGGCCCAGCCCCGCCTGCTCGGCGTAGACGATCGTCCCGTCGTCGAGCCACGTCGCCGCGGTGTAGGTGGGATCGCCGTGATGCCCGAGCGTGACGGCACCACCGCCTTCGATCGGGACCTTCTTGAGCTGACCATCCGAGGTCGTGAAGCCGATCCAATGGCCGTCGGGGGAAAAGAACGGGGACACCGCGCCCTCCGTCCCCGCGATGGGTGTGGCCACGCTCGCGCCGCGCGCTTTGCGCATCAGCTGCAGGTGGCCGTCGGTGGAGTCGGTGAAGACGATGCTCGTGCCGTCGGGGGCGAGCGCCGCCTGCGTTTCCTCGATCGCCCCCGGGTCGAGCACGTGGGGCAGCGCGTAGCGCCACAGCAGCACCCGCTGCCGGCTCGTCTCGGCCGCAGCTCGCGGACGCAGCCACCCGATCAACGCCGCGACGAGGAGTACCGCGGACAACGCGAGACTGGCGTAGAGGAGTTTCTTGTCTGTTGCTGAGACGCGAGCGGCGGCAGCCCGCCGCACCGGCAGTGTCGCACTCGCGGTCGATTCGCCCAGTGCGTCCCCGAACGCCTTGGCACTCTGGAACCGGTCGGCGGGAAGCTTCTGCAGCGCCATCTCCACCGCCGCCTCGACGTAGGGCGGCACCGTCTTGCGCAGGGTGGTGATCGGCTCGGGCTCCGAGGTCAACAGCTTCGCGACGATCGCCTGTGCCGTGGGCCCGGTGAACGGCGGCTCCCCTGTCAGCATTTCGTATGTCACGCAGCCGAGCGCGTAGATGTCGGACGCCGCGGTGATCTCGCGCTCCCCCATCGCCTGCTCGGGGCTCATGTAGTGCGGCGTGCCGAGCGACATCCCCGTCTCGGTCATGCGAGTGGCGCCGTCGGAGCGGCTCACGGCGAGCGCGATCCCGAAATCAGCGACCAGCACCCGCCCGTCGTGCAGCAGAATGTTTTCCGGCTTGATGTCGCGGTGGATCACGCCGTGCCGATGGGCGTAGTCGAGCGCCCCCGCCACTTCGCTGGCGATGCGCACGGCGTCGCCGATCGGCAGCTGCTTCACCCGTCTCAAACGGTCGCGCAACGACTCGCCTTCGATGTACGGCATCACGTAGTAGAGGAAGTCGTCCGAGCGCTCGTCCCCTTTGCCGCCCGTGCGCCCGCTGTCGAACAGCGACAGGATGTGGGGATGTTGCAGGTTGGCGGTGGTCTTGATCTCAGCCAGGAACCGCTCAGCGCCGATGACCGCCGCCAGCTCGGGGCGCAGCACCTTGAGGGCGACCCTGCGGTCGTGCTTCAGGTCGTGCGCGAGGTAGACCGTCGCCATGCCGCCCTGGCCCAGCGTGCGCTCGATGCGGTAGCGGTCGGAGAGTGCTGCAGTGAGGCGGGTGAGGGGATCGCTCATGGCGGGGGGGAAGATCTCTCCTGTGATGGCTCAGCACAAGAAACTAGACGCAACAGACGCACCGGGGTGAACCGTTGGTAGTGAATAAGGGAATAGGTCTACCTGTTCTCAGCCCCCTGTTCACCACGGTGCGTCTGTACGTCTAGTAGTGCTTGTTCCAGCCGTTGGACACGTTGCCGTGGCCTGCCCTCCCGGCTAGAATTCCGGTCCCTGCCCCTT
>DATFTG010000083.1:0-4008 GCA_035262265.1 Gemmatimonadales bacterium | reverse complement strand
GGTCACCGCCTTGGCGAGACGCACCGGCTCCTTGCGCAGGAAGCCGGCGAACAGGAACTCGTCGATCGACGGCGGCAGCGGCGCCGAGGCGGCGTAGATGCTCGCGGGATCGCCGCCCAGCGCGATGGCCACCGGCATCGTCTCGCGGCGCTCGGCCATGGCGCGCCAGTGAGCCGCGCCGACTTTGTGCCGCTGCCAGTGCATCGCCACGACGCGGGGACCGGTCACCTGGATGCGGTACATCCCGACGTTGCGCGTTCCCGTCGCGGGGTCGCGCGTGATCACGCCGGGAAGGGTGATGTACGGCCCACCGTCCTCCGGCCAGCACACCGGGACGGGAAAGCGGCTGAGATCGACGTCGGCGCCGCGAACCACGACCTCCTGGCAGGGTGGTTTCCCCGAGACGCTCTTGGGCGGGAATTTCGCCAGCTCGGCGAGCCGCGGCAGCAGCGCCAGCTTGGCGAGCAGTCCTTCGGGGACCTTGAGGTTCACGAGCTCCGAAATGCGCTCGCCGATTTCGTCGAGGCGCTCGACGCCAAGGGCGAGGGCCATGCGCCGCGCGGAGCCGAACAGATTCACGGCGACGGGGATGTCGGAGGGGCGCCCGCCATCGATGGCGGGGAGCTCGAACAACAGCGCCGGGCCGCCGCCCGGCGACTTCATCACCCGGTCGGCGATCTCCGTGATCTCGAGTCGCGTGGACACGGCGCGCGACACGCGCCGCAGATCGCCTGCGGCGTCGATCGCGCCGATGAAGGCGCGCAGATTATCGAGTGCCATGATGGAGCGCGCAGATGCCGCCGGTCAGCAGCTCGTACCCTACTCCAGCGAATCCCGCAGCCGCGAGCCGGCGCGCGAGCGCGTCGGGATCGGGGAATTCCAGCACCGACTCTGGCAGGTAGGTATAAGCGTCCGTATGTTTCGAGATCGCGCGACCCAGCACGGGGAGCACGCGACGAAAGTACAACAGGTAGGCGGCGCGCAGCGGGCCGAAGCGCGGGGTCGTGAATTCGAGCACCACGAACCGGCCGCCGGGACGGATCACGCGGGCCGCCTCGGCGAGCCCCGCGTCCAGATCGGCGAGGTTGCGCACCCCGAAGCCGACCATCGCGCCGTCGAACGCCCCGTCGGGAAACGGCAACGTCACGGCATCGGCCCCCACGGGCGCGGTGCGCGCGCTCTTGCCGCGGCCGCGCTCGAGCATCGGAATGGCGAAGTCGGCGCCGATCACCGTCCCGGCGAAGCCGGGCTGGCGGGCGAGCAGCGCCGCCAGGTCCATCGTGCCGGCGCAGAGATCGAGATAGCGGCCGCCGGGGCGCGCCTGCCAGCCGAGGCGGGCCACCGCGGCGCGGCGCCAGCGACGGTCGATGTTGAGACTGAGGAAGTGATTGAGGAAGTCGTAGCGTGGGGCGATCGCGGCGAACATGCCCCGCACATAGGTTCGCTTGGCCTGGCCAGCGGCGGGCGAGAGCACTTCGGACCGAGGGGGCGCCGCCATAGGCGCGAAAGATAGGCCGGGCAACCTCGCCGGCGCCAGCGACCAACAGGTAGTGGAGTGGGCGAAAGACGGTCAGGAGCCGGCGTTTCGCGAGTTGGTGCGTCGCTATGAACGGCCGGTGTTCTCGCTCATCTATCGGATGGTGCGCGATCGCGCCCTCGCCGAAGATCTGGCGCAGGAAACGTTCATCAAAGTGTTGAACGGCATCCGCTCTTATCGTCCCGAGTACAAGTTCTCGTCCTGGATTTTCAAAATCGCCAACAACGCGGCGATCGATCACCTGCGCCGCCGCGATCTCGACACGCTGTCGCTCGACGGATCGCCGCACGCGCAAACCGCGGAAGAGATGCAGGCCACCGCGCTGCAGCTCGACGGGCGCGGCGAGTCGCCGCTCGACGCCGTGACGTCGCGCGAATTGGGAAGTCAGATCGAGCGGGCCATCGCGCGGCTGCGGCCGGAGTACCGCGCCTGCATTCTGTTGCGCCACGTGGAAGGCCACAGCTACGAAGAAATCGCCCAGATGCTCGACCTGCCGCTGGGCACGGTGAAGACGTATATCCACCGGGCGCGCAACGAGTTGCGCGTCTACCTGGAAAGCGTACGGGACTGAAACCGGGGCCACTGCCCTGACGTAAGGCGGACATGACGATGCACCCTTCTCATCCCCATCTCACCCCGGACGAGATCGAGCTTTGGGCGCAGGGCCTGCTCGGCGCGGCCGGTGCGCTGCATCTCGCGGAATGTCGCGAGTGCCTCGTGCTGGCGGACCAGGAGCGCAAGCTGGCGCGCGACCTGGCGCAGCTGCCGCGCTTCGGCCCCGAGTTCGGCTTCGTCGAACGGGTGATGGCGCACGTGCGGGTCCCGACTCCGTCGGGCGATTTTCGCGCCTAAGCAGCGACAGCGGTGAAGGGGTGGTGGATGCTCACCGCCCTTCCACCGCCGCATCCAACACCTCACGCACCTTCTCCGCCAGCTCGTTCGGCGTGTACGGCTTCGGCAGGTAGGGCACGCCCGATTCCGCCACGTCGAGCGCCATCCCGCCCGAATCGGGATATCCCGAAGTGAACAACACGCGTGTGTCGGGCCGCTCCTGTTTCAACACCTGCGCCAGCTCGCGCCCTCCCATCTCGGGCATCACCACGTCGGTCAGGAGCAGGTCGATCGGATCGCTCGTCTGTCGCGCGACCGTCAACGCCTCCACACCGTTCGTCGCTTCGAGGACGCGGTAACCGAAGCTCGTGAGGGCGCGGCGGGCCAGCGCCCGGACGCCGGGCTCGTCTTCGACGAGCAGCACCGTCTCGCGCCCGGGCCGCGGCGGCGGCGGCACCGGCTCGGCGGCCGCGACCGTCGGCGCCGGGACCCGCGGCAGGTACAGCGTGAAGGTGCTGCCGTGTCCCGGCTGGCTCTCGACATCGATGTAGCCGCCGCTCTGTTTCACGATGCCGTAGACCGTCGCCAGCCCGAGCCCGCTGCCCTTCCCCATCGGCTTGGTGGTGAAGAACGGCTCGAACGCCCGGCGCCGCACCTCCGCCTCCATCCCCGTCCCGCTGTCGCTCACCAGCAGCCGCACGTGGGGGCCGGCAGCCGATCCGGGGTGCGCGGCGGCAAACGCCGCGTCGAGATCCACGCGCGCCGTCGCGAGCATCAGCGTGCCGCCCTCGGGCATCGCGTCCCGCGCGTTGACCGACAGATTGACGATGACCTGTTGCAGCTGACCCTGGTCGGCCCGCACGAACACCGGCTCGGGATCGAACGCGGCGACGAGCGCGATGTGCTCTCCGATGAGCCGCCGCAAGAGCGACCGCATCCCCTGCACCACTTCGTTCACGTTCAACACCGTCGGCTGCATCACCTGTTTGCGGCTGAACGCCAGCAGCTGGTGCGTGAGCGACGCCGCGCGCTTGGCGGCTTCTTCGATCTCCTTGATGTCGTCCCGCTGCTGCACCCCCAGCGTCGACTCCTTGAGCAGCAGGCGCGTGTAGCCGAGGATGGCGGTGAGCACGTTGTTGAAGTCGTGGGCGATGCCGCCCGCGAGCTGCCCCACCGCTTCCATCTTCTGGGACTGGCGCAGCTGGTTCTCCAGCTCCTTGCGCTGCGTGATCTCGGTGGCGACGCCCAGCACGTGCGGCGCTCCGTCCGCCGAGCGCAGCGGCACCTTGATGACCTGGAACCACCGCGGCCGGCCGGTGCGCGAGTCGGTGTTGCGCTCTTCGAGGATGAACTTGGGGCGCCCCGTACTCATCGCCTCTTGATCGTCGCGGCGGTACTGGGAGACCTCCTCCGCGTTGGTGTTGAAGTCGGCGTCGGTTCTGCCGATCAGGTCGTCCGCCGGAGCGCCGTACAGCTCGGCGATCGCGCGGTTGACGAGGGTGAAGCGTCCTTCCCAATCCTTCACGAAAATGAGGCTCGGATTCAGGTCGATGACCTGGCGCAGGAACTCCTGCTCGCCGCGTCGCTCGTTTTCGAGCCGTCGCCGCTCGATCGCGGTCGAGACCTGGCTCGCCACGAGC
>DATFTG010000082.1:0-35640 GCA_035262265.1 Gemmatimonadales bacterium | reverse complement strand
ACCTACTCCATGAGCGGACTCCACGCCATCGCCGCCCTCGGATTCTTCCTCGGGATGCGCCACGCCACCGACCCCGACCACGTGATCGCGGTCTCCACCATCGTCACCCGCGCGCGCGGCACGAAGCACGCCGCCCTCATCGGCGCCGTCTGGGGGGTGGGGCACACGCTCACGATCCTCATCGTCGGCGCCGGCATCATTCTCTTCGGCTGGGTGATTCCGGCGCGCCTGGGGCTTTCGCTCGAGCTGTCGGTCGGAATCATGCTGATCATCCTGGGGATCATGAATCTCCGCGGCATCATGGATCGCGTCCCCGTAGGCCGGGGAACGCATTCGCATCCGCATCCCCACGGCGACTACGTCCATACCCATTCGCATGGGCATGACCCCGAGACCCATCGGCACCGTGCCGATCAGACCCCGGTCGCCTGGCTCGACCGCCATTTCGGACGGCTCGGCGCCTATCAGCTGCTGCGTCCCCTCGTCGTCGGCGTCGTCCACGGCCTCGCGGGCTCGGCCGCCGTGGCGTTGCTCGTGCTCGCGACGATCCCCTCGCCGGGATGGGCGATCGCCTATCTCCTGGTGTTCGGGCTGGGCACCGTCGCCGGAATGATGCTGATAACCGCGCTCATCGCGCTGCCGGCCGCGTACGCCGGGCGGCGTCGCGATTCATGGCAACGCAGGCTGCGGCTGGCGTCCGGGCTCATCAGTTTGGGCTTCGGTTTGTTGCTTGCCTGGCAGATCGGCATCGTGCACGGGCTGTTCACCGGCCGCGCCGAATGGACCCCGCACTGAGACTCTGGTAGCTTCGGGGACCATGGCCGTTCGCCGTGAGCCCAACAAGGCGCCGCGCGCACCCCGCACGCCGCGCGGCACCCGCGCCCCCGCGCGCCGCCGCTCCGTGCTGCAGACCAACGCCGGGGAGCCGATCCCGATCGTGCACCTGGCGGCGGAATGCTGGCCGTGGGCGCGCACCGGCGGGCTGGGCGAAGCCGTGGCCAGCCTCGCGACTTACCAGGCGCTGGCGGGGCTGCCGACGACGGTGATCATGCCGCTGTACCGCGCCGTGCGCCGCACAGTGAAACAGCTCGAGCCCGTCGGGGAGCCGTTCGCGGTGCAGCTCGGCCCCACCGTCGAGGGGGCGCGCCTGTTCCGGCCGCGCGGCCGGGTGCGCGGCGCCAATGTCATTTTCATCGAGCATCCCGGGTTCTACGATCGCCCGCAGTTGTATGGCGAAAAGGGCGATTACCCCGACAACTACCGGCGCTTCGCGTTTCTCTCGCTCGCCGCGGTTGCGGCGCTACCGCAGATCGCCCCCGGCGCGGCGATCCTGCACGCGCACGACTGGCACGCCGCCCTGAGTCTCGTCTATCTGCGCACGGCGTTCGCGGGGCATCCGTATTACCGTCACGTGCCGGCGGTGCTCTCGGTGCACAACGCCGGATACCAGGGTCATTTTCCCGCCGCGACCATTCCCGACGTCGGGCTGCCGTGGGAGCTCTACACCTGGCGCGTGCTCGAGTGGTACGAGCGTGCCAACTGGTTGAAGGGCGGCCTCGCTTTCGCCGACGCCGTGGTGACGGTGAGCGCCACGCACGCGCGCGAGCTGCAGACGCCGGGTGGCGGGTTCGGGCTGCAGGAGACTTTCCACCAGCTGCGTGACCGGCTGTTCGGGATCGTCAACGGTATCGATCACGAAGTCTGGGATCCGACGCACGATGCGCAGATCGCGGCGACGTTCTCCGGTGCAAGCCTGGACGGCAAGCGGCAGTGCAAGGAGGCGCTGCAGGCGCGCTTCGGTCTCGCCGCCAACCCGCGCACGCCGATCTTCGGCATGGCTGCGCGGCTCGTGGCCCAGAAGGGGCTCGACCTGCTGATCGACGGCCGGGCGCTCGGCGCGGCCGACGCGCAGTACATCTTCCTGGGGCAGGGGGACGAGCGCTACGTGCAGCCGCTGCAGCAGCTCGCGGCGCGCCACCCCGACCGCATCGCCGTCGACACCGGCTTCACCGACGAGCTGGAGCACGTCGTCATCGCCGGTGCCGATATGCTGCTCATGCCGTGCCAGTACGAGCCCTGCGGCCTCACCCAGATGCGCTCGCAGCGCTACGGCACGCTGCCGGTGGCGCGCCGCACCGGCGGCCTGAACGACACGATCGACGACGGGGTCACCGGATTCCTGTTCGACGAGTTCTCGACCGACGCGCTGGTGCACACGCTGCGGCGGGCGATGCACCAGTATCAGAACGAAGCGGGATGGAAGGCGCTGATGCGCAAGGCGATGGCGAAGAACTTCAGCTGGGAGCGCTCGGCCCTGAAATACCTCGCGGTCTACCTCAAGGCGCTGGAAGTCGCCGAAGGCACGGGGCGCGCGACGGACTGACGCTTCGTCAGTCGTGTCCCGCGATGTACGCCCGAATCATCCGCTCCCAGTACGGCCAGTCGTGCGACCAGCCGTCCCACACGCGCAGCGCGTTGCCGATGCCCTTGCTCCAGAGAATCCCCGAGAACTCCTCGTTGTTGGGAAACGCGGGATCGTCTCGTCCCACCGCGAGCACGATGTCCTGCTTGCGGAATGCGTCGAGCCGCGCGGGATCCTGCTCGTGTCGCATGAAGTCGGTCGGATTGCACGCGTAAACGTTGTTGTCGGAGTAGCCGCCGGTCAGTCGCTTGATGTCGTAGGTCCCCGACAGGCCGATGATGCGGTTGACGCGCTCGGGATGACGCAAGCCGAAGCACGCGGCGTGATAGCCGCCGAAGCTCGCTCCCGTCGCGATCACGAACGGATTCGAGTTGCGGGATGCGGTGAACGGCAGCACTTCGTCGAGCAGGTAGCGGTCGTACAGCAGGTGCCGCCACGCGCGCGCCCCGGGATGGAGATGCTCTCCGTACCAGCTTTCCTCGTGGACGTGGTGCAGGCAGAACATCTGGATCCAGCCGCGCTCGAGGTGGACGCCGAGCACCTCGGGCCGGTGCATGTGGCGATCGGTCCATTCGCTGCACGAGCCCAGGCTCGTCGGAAACACGAGCACGCGCGCGCCGGCGTGGCCGACCACCTGGAGCGGCATCTCGCGCGCCAGCGTCGGGCTGTACCACTGCACCCGTTCGACGCTCATGGCCGCACCAGGAACGGCAGCGCCTTGCGGAAGCGCCGACCCCAGTCGGCCTCGCGGTGCGCGCCGTCCCGGTCCTCGACGTAGCGCAGCGTGCGGCGCGGCTCGAAGCCGCGCGCGATCAGCAGATCGCGCATCGTGCGGGCCAGCATCAGGTGTCGTTCTCCTTCGCGCAGGCCGATGTCGAGATAAATCCGTCCCGCGGGGCGGGGGGACCGGGCCACCACGTCGAAGATCGCCTCATTTCCGAACCACAGCGACGGGCTCAGGGCGCCCGCGAATCCGAAGACGGCGTCGCGGCGGAAGAAGGCGTACAGACTGATCAAGCCGCCGAGCGAGGACCCGGCGATGCCGGTGGTCTCCCGGCCGGGCGCGGTGCGGAATCGCTCGTCCACCAGCGGCTTCACCGTGGTCAGGAGAAACTCGAGGTAGCGATCGCCGGCGCCGCCGCCCGTTCCGGGCTCGACGAACGGGCTGTACTCGTCGAAGCGTGCCTTGCCGGCGTTGTAGATCCCCACCACGATCGGCTCGATGCCGCGCCGGCTTGCCCAGCTCAGCGCCGTGGTGAGTCCCCAGTCGCCCGCGAAGCTGGTGCGCGGGTCGAAGAGATTCTGTCCGTCCTGCATGTACAGCACCGGGTAGCGGCGCTCGCCGGTCCGGTAGGACGACGGCGTCGACACGATCAGGGTGTGGCTCGCCCCGAGGCCCGGGCTCGGGACATCGGGAATCAGGTGCAGCTCGCCCCGCCAGGCGCGGGCGCGCGCGCGGGAGCGCCAGCGGACGGCGAAACGGGAGAATCGCAGCATGCGCAGGGGAAGAATGTATCTTGAGCGCCACCGTCGTTCCAGAAACCATCACCGGAGGAGCAGCGGGTGAGTGCGCGGGTCGTCCGCAAAGTCGGTCTGATCGTGGGGCGGGAATGGTCGTTCCCACCGCAGTTCATCGACGCGGTGAACCGGCGCGACGCCGGGGTGACCGCCGAGCTGGCGCTGCTGGGCGGCGAGTCGATGGACGGCGCCAGCGCGTATGCGGTGCTGATCGACCGCATCTCGCACGAAGTGCCGTTCTACCGCGCCTACCTGAAGCACGCCGTGCTGCAGGGCGCGCGGGTCGTCAATAACCCGTTCATGTGGAGCGCAGACGACAAGTTCTTCGGTGCGACTCTCGCGACGCGACTCGGCGTCGCGAGCCCGAAGACGCTGCTCGTTCCCAACAAGGAATACATCGCGGGGATCAAGCACGACGAGAGCCTCCGCAACCTGAAATTCCCGATCGACTGGGACGCAATCGTGCGCGAGATCGGGATGCCGTGCATCCTGAAGGACGCCCACGGCGGCGGGTGGAAGGACGTCTATGTCTGCCGCTCGCAGGACGAGCTGCTCCACCACTACGATCAAACCGGCCTGCACACGATGATCGTGCAGCAGTTCATCGAGTGGGACCAGTTCGTCCGCTGCATCTGCGTCGGGCAGCAGCACGTGTTGCCGATCCACTACGATCCCAAGGCGCGCGCCTATATCGTCGACGATGCCTATCTGAGCCCCGCGCTGCGGGACCGTATCGTGCGTGATTCGCTCACGCTGGTCCGTGCGCTCGGCTACGACATGAACTCGATCGAGTACGCCGTGAAGGACGGCGTCCCCTACGCCATCGATTTCATGAATCCCGCCCCCGATTTCGACATCAACTCGCTCACCCCGACCTACTTCGACTGGGCGGTGCAGCACATGGCCGACCTGGCGATCGAGCTGGCGACCCGGGAGACGGCGGGGCGGGACTTCCACTGGAACGCCTTGTTCGCGGGGCGGGGCGCGCGCGCGGGATGACGTCGGGGGTTCCGGAGGCCATCGCCCGCTACCACGATCTGCTGACGCGGGACTTCGCCGCCGAGTCGCAGGCGATGCTCGCGGACGAGCAGAAGCGCCGCGGCGTCTACTTCGGCGACCGGCCGCTCTGCACCGCGTTGCGGCCGCGCTTCTTTTCTCCCGACCAGTACCGCTACGTGCGGGCGCGCTGCGCCATGATGCTCAGCGCCATGGGCCGGCTGTTGCGGGCGGCGCTGCAGGACGCCGACCTGCGCCGCCAGTTCCGGCTCACGGATTGGGAGGAGGAGCTGGTCCAGGTCGATCCCGGCATCCCCGAGCCCAGTCCCACCTCGCGCTTCGACTCGTTCTATTTTCCGGAGACCGGTGTGCTGTGGCTCACCGAGTACAACGCCGAGACGCCGACCGGGGCCGCCTACGGCGACACGCTGGCGGACATCTTTCTGGCGTTGCCGGTGATGCGGCAATTCCTGCGAACCATGGATGTGCGACCGGTGCCGGGCCGCCACGGCATCCTGCACGCCGTGCTCGGCTCGTACGCCGCCTGGAGCGGGTCGAGAGACCTGCCGCGCATCGCCATCCTCGACTGGCGTGAGGTGCCGACATTCAGCGAGTTCGTGCTGTTTCAGGAGTATTTCCATTCCCACGGACTCGAGGCGGTGATCGTCGACCCACGCGAGACCGCGCTCGCGAACGGCCGCCTCATCGCCGCCGGCGCGCCGGTCGACCTGATCTACAAGCGCGTGCTGATCAGCGAGCTGATCGACCGTTGCGGCATGGACCACGCCGTCGTACGGGCGGTGCGCAACCGCACGGTATGCATGGTGAATGGGTTTCGCTGCAAGCTGCTGCACAAGAAGGCGAGCTTCGCGGTGCTCGGGGACGAGCAGAATGCCCGCCTCTTTTCCGAAGAAGAGCGCGAGGCCATCCGCGCCCACATTCCCTGGACCCGCGTGCTCGAGGAGCGCAAGACGCGTCATGCGGGGAAGGAGATCGACCTCGTGCCGTTCGTGCTGGCGCAGCGCGAGCGCCTGGTCCTCAAGCCGAACGACGAATACGGCGGCAAGGGCGTCGTGCTCGGCTGGGAGGTCTCGGACAGCGAGTGGCAGGAGCGTGTGCGCGCGGGGTTGGCCGAGCCGCATGTCGTTCAGGAGCGCGTGCCGGTGCCGCGCGAGCCGTATCCCAGCTTCGTGGACGGCACGCTGCACATCGCCGACCGCATTCTCGATACCGATCCGTTCGCCTGCCAGGGCGCGTACGTCGATGGCTGCCTCTCGCGCCTGTCGACGGCGGCGCTCGTCAACGTCACCGCCGGCGGCGGATCCCAGGTCCCCACCATGCTCGTGGAGCCCCGATGAAGCCGCCCTCGCTGACCCTCGGCATCGAAGAAGAGTATCAGATCATCGATCCCGAGACGCGGGAGCTGAAATCGTACATCACGCAGATCCTCGAGCAGGATCACCTGGTGCTGTCGCAGGTGAAGCCGGAGCTGCACCAGTCGATCGTAGAAGTCGGCACCAAGGTCTGCAAGACGCCCGCCGACGTCCGCGCCGAGCTGCGCAAGCTGCGGCGCGAGGTCATCGAGCTGACGGCGAAGAACGGGTTGCGCATCGCCGCCGCCGGGACCCATCCGTTCTCCCACTGGGCGCAGCAGGAGGTGACCCCGCTCGAGCGGTATCTCGGACTGCGCGAGGCGATGGGGGAGCTGGCCCAGCGGCTGCTGATCTTCGGGACCCATGTGCACATCGGCATCGAAGACCGCGAATTCCTGGTCGACGCGCTCAACGTATCGCGCTACGTGCTGCCCCACATCCTCTGTCTCTCGACCAGCTCGCCGTTCTGGATGGGGCGCAACACCGGACTCAAGTCGTACCGCTCGGTCGTGTTCCGCGGGTTCCCGCGCACCGGCGTGCCGCGTGCGCTGCGGTCGTGGAGCGAGTACACCGACCTGGTCGAGATGCTCACCACGACGGGCTGCATTCCCGACGGCACGAAGATCTGGTGGGACGTCCGGCCCAACTGGAATTATCCGACGCTCGAGTTCCGCATTTGCGACGTCTGCACGCGTATCGACGAGGCGGTCTGCGTGGCCGCCATCCTGCAGGCGGTGGTGGCGAAGCTGTGGAAGCTGCGGCGCGACAACATGACGCTGCGGGTCTACCCCGCCGATTTCATCGAGGAGAACAAGTGGCGCGCCGTGCGCTACGGCCTCGACGGGCGGCTCATCGATTTCGGCAAGGGCGTCGAGCTGCCGGCGCGCGATCTGATTCGCGAGCTGCTGGAGTGGTTCATCGGCGACGTCGTCGACGAGCTGGGCAGCAGGCAGGAGGTCTCCTACGCCTACAAGATTCTGGCCGAGGGATCGAGTGCCGACCGCCAGCTGGCGACGTTCCAGCGCACCAACGATCACAAGGCCGTTGTGGATCAGCTGATCGCCGAAACGGCGGAGGGGTTGTAATCGACATGACGGACCGGCCGGTCATCGGTATCACGACGCAGACGCTCGAGGCGATTCCCGACCAGCTGCCGCGCTGCTGGGTGATGAGCCAGCGCTACGTGCAGGTGCTGGTGCAGGCGGGCGCGATCCCGTGGGTGATCCCGCTGCTGGAGCATGACGAGGCGACACTGCGCGCCATCTACGAGCGCACCGACGCCCTGTTCCTCCCGGGCGGCGTCGACATCGATCCGGCGACGTACGGGGAGACGCGGGCGGCTTCGTGCGGCCGCATCGATCCGGCGCGCGACTGGACCGAGCTGCTGCTGACGCGCTGGGCGCTCGCGGACCGAAAGCCGGTGCTGGCCGTTTGCCGCGGCGCGCAGATCCTCAACGTGGCGGTCGGCGGCACGCTGTATCAGGACATCGGTGCCGAGCACCCGTCCGGCGTGAAGCACGACCAGTTTCCCACCGGCGGCCGCCGCCGTGATGATCTCAGCCACGATGTGCGGCTCGCTTCCGGCTCGCGGCTCGCCGGCCTGCTCGAAACCGACGTGCTGGCGGTGAACAGCATGCACCACCAGGGCATCGCGCGCCTGGCGCCGGGGCTCACCCCTGTCGCCCTCGCGAGCGACGGGTTGATCGAGGGCGTAGAGGTGACGGACGGTCGATTCGTGCTCGGAGTCCAGTGGCACCCCGAGGATCTGGTCGACGTCGACCCGCGCATGCGGCGGCTGTTCGACGCTTTCATCGGCGCCGCGCGCGGATACCGGCGGTGACGACGACGGCGACGCGATGCGGGACCGTGGTTCTGGCGGGTCTCCCCAACGTCGGCAAATCGTCGCTCTTGAACGTGCTGGTCGGGGAGCGCCTCGCCATCGTGTCGCCTAAAGCGCAGTCGACGCGCGTCCCTGTGGTCGGCGTGCTCACCCGCGGCGACGACCAGTTCATCTTCACGGATCCGCCGGGGTTGCTCACGCCGTCCTACCAGCTGCAGGAGCGCATGCGGGAGGCGGCGCTGCGGGCCATCGCCGATGCCGAGGTGATCGCGCACCTCCATCCGCTGCCCGACGCGCCCGCGCCGCCGTTCGTCGCGGCCGCGGGGCTCTCCGTCGCGCCCAATGCACCGGTCGTCACCGTCTACACCAAAGCCGACCTCGTGCCGCCCGAGCGCCGCCCGTCGAGTGTGGCGGGCATCGCGGTGTCGAGCGCGACGGGGGAGGGCATCGACGGCCTGCTCGACGCGCTGGCCGAGCGCCTGCCGGGCGGGCCCTTCCACTATCCGGCAGATGAGCTGGCGACGCAGCCGCTGCGCTTCTTCGTGTCCGAATATGTCCGGGAGGCGGCGTTCGAGGTGCTGGAGGAGGAGTTGCCGTACAGCGTCGCCTGCGAAATTGAAGAATTCCGGGAGACCGAGACCCCGACGTATATTCGAGCAACGGTCTATGTCGAGCGGGACAGCCAGAAGGGGATCGTGATCGGTCACCAGGGGCGGACGATCAAAGCGATCGGGCAGGCGGCGCGCGCGCGCATCGAAGGACTGATGGGCAGCGCCGTGTATCTCGATCTGAACGTCAAAGTGCTGGGTAACTGGCGGCGGCAGGAAGGGCTGCTGCGCCGTCTGGGGTATGCGACATGAGCCTCGCACCGGAGCTGCTCGAGATTCTCGTGTGCCCGAAGTGCAAAGGGGCGCTCGAGTACCGCCAGGAGCCGACGGAAGAGCTAGTGTGCACCACGTGCCGTTTGATCTATGCGGTCGAAGACGACATCCCGATCATGTTGATCGATGAGGCCAAGAGCTTCTGAAGCCGGATGGGCGGATGGCCGGACAGGCGGATGGAGAACCGCATTCGCCTTGCTGATCCTGTCCGCCCATTCGTCCGTCCGCCTGTGCGCCCAGGACCAGCCGCTCAATGCCGCAGCGCTGTTCCTGTTGTTTCCGGTAGGTGCCCGGTCGGTCGCGACGGGGCAGGCGGCGGCGGCGTCGGAAGGGCGCGGCGAAGTCGTATTTCAGAATCCCGCGGGAGTCGCCTCCCTCACGTCCAGCGAATTTGCGCTCCACACCTCGGCGCTCGCCGCTGGGCCTACCACCGCGATCACTGCCTTCTTCCCGCGACGCGGGATCGGCGTCTTCGGGGCGACATTTTATCTGGCGGATTACGGCACTCAGCCCAATGTGGATTCGAACGGCGTTGAAATCGGTCAGAACTCATCCCGCAACCTTGCCCTGCTGGCGACCTTCGCCGCGCCGCTGACGAGTGGGATTTCCCTGGGCGTGAGCTACAAGCTCATCCAGTTCCGCGTGGATTGCAGCGGCGGAGGATGCCTGAACGTGCCTTCCGGGGAGGGGGTGACGCATGCCTTGGATGTGGGGGGGCAATTCACGGTCGGTGCGGATCACGAGTTGCGGATTGGCGTCGCGCTCCGCAACCTGGGATTTCCCCTCCAGGTCAACAACAAGGACCAGGCGGATCCGCTGCCGACGCGGCTCACCGTGGGGGCCATCTACAAACTCCAGCTGCGACCTGTCTCTGAAGACTCGAGCGAGAATCGGTTCGACGTGCGCATGCTCGCCGATGTCGAGAGTCCGTTGCGCCAGACGGGCAACCCGGATGTGCGTGTGGGCGTCGACGTCGGATACCAGGAGCTGGTGCGAGTGCGCGGCGGGTATGCGTTCCAACGTGCCGGGTTGTCCGGTCCCAGTCTGGGTGTCGGCCTCAAGACCGGGGCGATCGGAGTGGATCTGGCGCAGCTATTCCTGACGGGGACCGACCTCATTACCAACGGCTCCACCTTTCTATCATTTCGAGTCGTCTTTTGAGAGGTCCGACCGTCCCGACGGCCGGCCTGATGGCGCTGATGGTGACATTCCTTCCGGGTCGGGTCGCGGCCCAGGTCATCGATTCTGAGACGGCGGTGGCGCGCGCGCGGCTCTGGATCCCTCCGGTCGCGTCTCTTGTCGTGCCGGGATCCGGTCAACTGATAGCCGGGCGCGATCGCGGGCTCGTGTACATGGCCGCTGAAGTATTCCTGCTGTCGCACTACCTGCAGCTGCGGCACGACGGCCGTCACGGCTCGGAGCGATATCGGCAGCTGGCGTTCACGGTGGCGCAGCGCGGGTTCGCGACCAGTCGACGCGATACCGTGTTTGAATACTACGAGACGCTGGAGCGGTTCGATGCGAGCGGAGTGTTCGATCGCAATCCGGGAGGGACGTTCATGCCTGAGAACAACTCCAACACCTACAACGGGAGCGTCTGGCTGCTGGCACAGCGCACGTACTTTCCCGACCCCGCGAACCCGCCGGCACCCGGCACCGAGGACTACAACAAGGCGATCCGATTCTATACGGACCACGCGATCGGACCCAACTTTCAATGGTCATGGGCAGGGGCGCCGCTGGAGCTGGAGGAATACCGGGCGACGATCCGTGCTTCTGATAACGCCTTCCGTAATGCCCAGAATCAGCTGGGACTGCTGCTCGCCAACCACCTCGTCAGTGCGATCGACGCCCTGATCTCGAGCCGTCTCTCGGCCACCCTGCGCCGGCCTGCCTCGCTGCAGACGTCGTACCTGGGCGAGCAGGGGGCAGTCGTCAGTCTCAACATCGCGTTCTAGTTTTCACCTCTTCCACACACCGGACGTTGCATGCCGCGACCCGACGGCCGTGACCCGACAGCCTTGCGCCCGCTCTCGCTGGAGCGCGGAGCGAACCCCAATGCCGAGGGGTCGTGCCTCGTGCGCATGGGGGGGACGGTCGTCCTGTGTACGGCGTCGGTCGAGGCAGGCGTGCCGGCATGGCGCAAGGGCTCGGGCCTGGGATGGGTCACCGCGGAGTACGCCATGCTGCCGCGCGCAACCGAGCAGCGCACGCCACGCGAGCGGACCGGGGCGGGTGGCCGCACGCACGAAATCCAGCGGCTCATCGGACGCAGCCTGCGGGCCGTGCTGCACGGGTTCGGGTTCGGCGAGCATACGATCCGCGTCGACTGCGATGTGCTGCAGGCCGACGGCGGCACCCGCACCGCGGCCATTTCCGGCGCGGCGGTCGCCCTCGCCGACGCGACGGCATGGCTCGCCCGAACCGCGGGCGTTACCGATCCCTTCGCCGGACTCGTGGCGGCGGTCAGCGTGGGAGTGGTCGCGGGGGAGCCGCGGCTCGATCTCTGTTACGCCGAGGATCGCGACGCGCAGGTGGACGCGAACGTGGTCGTTCGCGAGCCGGACCAGCTCGTCGAAGTGCAGGGAACGGCGGAGCACGGCACGTTCGACCGCGTCCAGCTCGATCGGCTGCTCGACCTCGCCCAGCTGGGGGTGAGCCGGATCTTCGCGGCGCAGCGGGCCGCCCTGGGACGCTGACCGGGATGGGAGCCATGCGCTGGTTGCTCGTCGCGCTGCCGGCTTCCTGGCTGCTCGCCCTGCTGCACGCGTCGCCGCTCGTCGTCTTCGCCGTCTCGGGACTGGGGGTGGTGCCGTTGGCGGCGGCGATGGGCGCCGCGACCGAGGCTCTGGCGCACCGCACCGGTCCGGCCGCAGGGGGTCTCTTGATGGCGACCTTCGGCAATGCGGCCGAGTTGATCCTTGCCATCGCGGCCCTCAAAGCCGGGCTCACCGACCTCGTCAAGGCATCGATCACCGGCTCGATCCTCGGCAACCTGCTCCTGATTCTCGGTCTCGCCCTCCTGGCGGGAGGAATCAAGAAGCCGACGCTGACGTTCAACCGGACCGCGGCGGGTATGGGCGGGGCGATGCTGCTGCTCGCGGTCGTGGGCCTCGTCATCCCCGCGCTGTTCGCCGTCACGCACCCCGCCGCCGCGCGGGCGGCGAGCGACCATCTCTCTGAAGCCGTGGCGCTCGTGCTCGGCGCGACGTACGCCGCGAGCCTCGTGTTCTCGCTGCGTACGCACCGCAGCGTCTTCCAGGGAACGTCGGGCCGGGTCGAGGAACCCGCCGCGACGTCGCCGGGACGCGCGATCGCCGTCCTGGCGATAGCGACGGTCCTCGTCGCGGTACAGAGTGAAATTCTGGTTCATGCGACCGAGGGAGTGGTGGCCCGCTTCGGCATCTCCGAGGTGTTCCTCGGCCTGATCGTGATCCCGCTCATCGGCAACGCCGCCGAGAACGCCGGCGCCGTGGTCGTGGCGCGCAAAGGACACACCGACCTGGCGCTGTCGATCGCGCTGGGCTCGAGCACTCAGGTGGCGCTGTTCGTCGCCCCGCTGCTCGTGTTCGTCGGGGTCGTCCTCGGACAGCCGATGACCCTCGTCTTCACACCGCTCGAGGTGGTGGCGCTGGGCCTCGCGGCCCTGATCGTGACGGTGATTGCGCTTGACGGGGAGTCGCACTGGTTCGAGGGGGCCCAGCTGCTCGCCGCGTACGCGATTTTGGCGGTTGCGGCGTGGTTCATTTGACACACGAGGAGTAGTGGCGTAAGTTTAGGCGCGCTCTACCCTTACGCGAGGTGTCCGGTTGCGGACGCGCCCCACGATCCTCTTCTTTTCGGCTGTCGGTCGGCCGCTGCCGGACTTCGTGGAGCGTTGGATGCAGAAAAACGGGAAGCAGACCGTTCCCGTCCACGATCCGGTCGAGCTGGAGCAGATGGTGCTGCGCGCCCTGCCGTCCCTCGTGCTGGTGGATGCGGACGCGACGGGAGCCCAGGGCCTCGAGGCCTGCCGGCGGCTGAAGGTCGACCCGTACACCGCTATCGTGCCGCTCGTCGCGGTGACCGGGCGGCATGTGACCGAGCGCGTGATGGAGTGGTTCAGCGCCGGCGCCGACGAAGTGGTGACGCCGCTGTTCGAGTCGAGCGAGCAGACCGGGCGGCTCGACGCGCTCGTGAATCGCACGCAGCGGGACGTGGCGGTGAATCCGTCGACCCGGCTGCCGGGAACGACGGAAATCGAGCGCGAGATCCGGCGACGCATGGAGGACGGCGAGCGATTTGCTGTCTGCTACGCCGATCTCGATCACTTCAAGGAGTACAACGACCGCTACAGCTACTACGACGGCGACCGCGTCATCTATCTGGTGTCGCGCATCCTGCATGACGTCGTCAAGGGGATGATGGAGCGACGCGGCTTCGTGGGGCACATCGGGGGCGACGATTTCATCTTCATCATCCCCGTGGACGATATTTCTGCGGTGTGCAGCGAAGTCTTGGCGGTATTCGACACGCTGATTCCGTATCAGTACAACGAGCAGGACCGTCGAGCGGGTTACTATTTCGGAAAAGACCGGCGCGGCCAGCTGCATCGTGTGCCGTTGATGACCTTGTCGATCGGCATCGTGACCAACGAGCACCGCAAATTCGCGCATCCCGCGCAGGTGAGCGAGCTGGCGACCGAGATGAAGAGTTATGCCAAAACACAGCCCGGATCGGTCTTCGTGGTCGACCGGCGCCATGATTCGGAGCATGGGGCAGTGGAGTTGAACGCGAGATCGAGCGCGAGGTCGACGCCGTGAACGTTACCTGCACGTCGTGTGAGACGATCTACCGGGTAGACCCCGCGAAGGTGCCGGCGTCGGGGATCCGGGCGCGTTGTGCGGTGTGCGGCAACGTTTTCGCCGTTCACGCTGACTCGGGACGAGGCGCGAGCCCGGTGATCGCAACCGCCCCCGCTCCCGCCGCGACGCATGCGCCCCGCGTCTCGGGATCGGCCGCTGCGATCTTCACACCCGCCGCCACGCCACCGGCACCGATGCCACCGCCGCCACAACCACGTGCCGCACCGCCCCTGCCCCCGCCGCCGCCGCCTCCGCTTCCCCCGCCGCTTCCGGTAGCGCAGCCGCGGCCTTCGGGACCGATCGCGCGTCCGTCCGGTCCAATTGGCGCTCCGATTGCGGCCCAGCTGGCGCCTCCCGCCGCACCTCCGGCAGCGCCCGTGGCGCCGCCGGTGATGCCGGCGCGTCCGTTCATGCCGGTCGCTCCGCCGGTGACGCGGCCGCCGGTCGCGGCGCCGCCGCTGACGGCGCCCATCGCGCCCGCTCCCCCGGTGAGGGCTCCGGTGGCCCCGCCTCCGCCCGCCGCGCCCGCTCCGCAGCCGCCGCAACCGCCCCACTTGCCGTCGGTCGCGGGGCTGCGGGCGTCGCAAGCGGCGATCACCGAGCCGAGCCTGGCGCCGCTCCGCTCGCCGCAGCCGCCGGCACCGCCGCCGCTCCCGGTTCCGCCCGGGCCGCCGCCCGCCGCCGCCGGCCTGGGCGCCATGCGCACGCCCGCCCCCGCCCCGGTCGCGCCAGAGCCACGCAAGACAGGGCCGCTGCGTCCGGTGAATCCGTTCCTGGTGCAGGACCCGCGTCAGAAGGCGCGGCGCCTGGCGCGCGCGCTGATCTCCGACATGCTCGTCTACCATCCCGAAAAGCGGCAGCAGGGAATTCGCGACGGGACGCTGCCGCAGCTGTTCCGCGACGAGATCGAGAAAAGTTGGCTCGAGTACGTCGAACAGGTGGGGAAGGAGATGGCGGATGCGACGCCATTCTGGACCGACGCGCTCAACGAGATCCTCGCCGGCGGCAAGAAGCTCTTCTAAAAGCCGGGCTAACCCCCTAGATTTCCCATATGTTAGAGCCGCTCACCGACCCCGGTGGGCGGCTCGTATCGTAACCGCCCGTGCACAAGGGATGGACCTGTGGCGCTCTCCGACCGCTTCATCGAATTCGCCCGCCGGCTGGAAGAGCTGCGGAGCTTTCTTTGACGTCGAAGCCAAGACGGCCCGGCTCGCCGAGCTGGAGCAGGTCATGGCGGACGGCAGTGTCTGGAGCGACCAGGAGCGGGCCAAGAAAGTCGTCGAGGAGGTCAAGGGGCTGAAGCGCTGGATCGAGCCCTACCAGGCGCTGAAGAAGCGGGTGGACGAGGCGCGCGAGCTCGCGGAGCTGCTCGATGCCGAGACGCACGTCGACCTCGGGATGCAGCGCGGGCTCGATGACGAGGCGGCGAAGATCTCGGCCGAGCTCGAGGCGCTCGAGCTGCGCAACATGCTGCAGGGGCCCGACGACGGGCGCGATGCGCTGCTCCACATCCATCCGGGCGCGGGCGGCACCGAGTCGCAGGACTGGGCCGAAATGCTCGTCCGCATGTACACCCGCTGGGCCGAGCGGCGCGGGTTTGCGGTGGAGGTGCTCGACCTCGAGCCGGGGGAGGAGGCCGGCATCAAGCGGGCGGAGATCGAGATCCGCGGGACGTACGCCTATGGGCTGTTGCGCGCGGAGATCGGGGTGCACCGCCTGGTGCGCATCTCTCCCTTCGACGCACAGTCGCGGCGCCACACGTCGTTCGCGTCGGTCTTCGTCTATCCCGTCGTCGACGAAGACATCGAGATCGACATCAAGGAAGAAGACCTGCGTATCGACGTCTATCGCGCTTCGGGGAAGGGCGGGCAGCACGTCAACAAGACCTCGTCCGCGGTGCGCATCACGCATCTTCCCACGGGCATCGTCACCCAGTGCCAGAACGAGCGCAGCCAGTTCAAGAACAAGGCGACCGCGATGAAGATGCTCAAGGCGCGGTTGTACGAGCGCGCCGTCGCCGAGCGCGAAGCGAAGAAGGCCGAGCACGACAAGCAGAAGACGGACATTTCCTGGGGAAACCAGATTCGCTCCTACGTCTTCCAGCCGTACACGATGGTGAACGACCATCGCACCGGCCTCAAGGTGGGAGACGTGCAGAAGGTGATGGACGGCGATCTCGATCCGTTTATCGAGGCGTACCTGAAGCAGTTCGGGAGCAAGGCCGCGTGAGCGGGTTCGAAGCGGCGCGGCGCGACAAGCTCGCCGAGCTGGTGAAACGCGGCATCGCGCCGTTTGCCTACCGCTTCGAGCGCAGCGGCACGGCGCGACAGGCGGTGGACGGCTTCCGTGAAGGCGACGAGTCGGTACACCGGATCGCCGGCCGGCTCGGTCCGGCGCGCTCCCACGGCAAGACCGTTTTCGCCCACCTCGAGGACCACACCGGGCGCATCCAGGTCTACTTCAAGCGCGACCAGCTCGGCGCCGAGCAGTTCGATGTCGTCGGCCTGCTCGACCAGGACGACATCGTCGGGGTCGAGGGGCCGCTGTTCAAGACGCGCACCGGTGAGATCACCGTCCGCGTCGACCGGGTGACGCTGCTCACCAAGGCGCTGCGCCCCCTCCCGCGCGGCAAGGAAGACGAGCAGGGCGTGCGTCACGGCGCCCTCACCGATCCGGAAGTACGGTTCCGGCAGCGCTATGCCGACCTGGCGGTCCATCCCGATGTGCGCGCCGTGTTCCAGCTCCGCGCCCGCGCCGTGAGCTACATCCGGCGCTTCCTCGACGCGCGGGGGTATCTGGAGGTGGAAACGCCGGTGCTGCAACCGCTGTATGGTGGTGCGGCGGCGCGACCGTTCACGACGCGATATGAGGCGCTGGATGCGACGTTCTATCTGCGCATCGCCGACGAGCTGTATCTGAAGCGGTGCATCGTGGGTGGGCTGGAGCGGGTGTACGAGATCAGTCACGACTTCCGCAACGAGGGACTCGACCGCTGGCATAACCCCGAGTTCACCATGGCGGAGTGGTACGAGGCATACGCCGATTATCGCGACATGGCCGACGGCACTGAAGCGCTGGTGGCGGGGCTCGTCACCGAGCTCGCCGGCGCGCCGCTGCTCGAGCGTCACGGCACGCGACTCTCCTTCGAGCGGCCCTTCGCCCGCAAGGACTTCTTTACGTTGATCAAGGAAACGGCGGGGGTCGATCTTACAACGGCCGGGGATGCGGAGCTGCGGGCGGCGTTGCGGCGCGGGCAGGTGGACGGCGCTTCCCTCTCCGGCGCCAAGCTGCTCGACGAAGTCTTCAAGACGTTCGCCGAGCCGACGCTGATGCAGCCGACGTTCGTGCTCGACTATCCCGTGGCGCTGTCGCCGCTGGCCAAGCGCAAGCGCGACGATCCCACGCGTGTCGAGCGCTGGGAGCTGTTCGTGTTGGGGCGCGAGATCGCCAACGCGTTCAGCGAGCTGAACGATCCGGAGGAGCAGCGCCGCCGCTTCGAGGAGCAGGCGCGCTTCCGGGCAGCCGGCGACGCTGAGGCGCAGCCGCTCGACGAGGATTTCCTGCGCGCACTCGAGTATGGCATGCCGCCTACCGGCGGGGTCGGGATGGGGGTGGACCGCCTGCTCATGATTCTCGCCGACCAGCCGTCGATCCGCGACGTGATTCTTTTCCCCATGCTGCGGCCCGAATGAACCCCTGGCTGATCGACGGCATCGCGTTCGCGGTCCTCCTCGTGCTGGCGGTCGTCGTCTTCGGGGCCCGGTGGCCGAGCCGCCTCGAGTCTCATATCGCCCTGCGCTACCTCAAGAGTCGCGGGTTGTCTCGTCTCGTCTCATTCATCACGGTGATCGCGGTGCTCGGGGTGACGGTCGGCGTCGCGGCGCTGGTCGGCGTGCTCGGCGTGATGAACGGGCTGCAGGCCGATCTGCGCGACAAGATCCTGGTCGCGAGCCCGCACATCCGGGTCCTCACCTACGGCGAAGGGCTGCGGCTCGACGACTGGCGCGCCGTGCTCGCGCGCGTGCGCCGTGTCCCGGGCGTCTCCGCCGCGGCGCCGTTCGTGATCACCCAGGGGGGGATCTCGGCCGGCCACGACTACGCCGAGGGGGTCGTCGTGTTCGGAATCGATCCCGACACGGGCAAGCGGGCGGTCACGACGCTCGCCGGACACTTCACACGCGGCGATCTCCACTTCCGCACGACGCGTCCGGACGTCGAAGCGGGTATCGCCCTCGGCACCCGCCTCGCCGCCAAGTTGTCGGCGTATCCGGGGGACGTGGTCACCCTGGTCGCGTTCGCCGGAACGAAATTCAACGCCAGCACCGGCGCCTACATCCCGCGGTACCACCGGTTCGAGGTGACGGGACTCTTCGACACGGGAATGTTCGAGTACGACAACACCTACGTCGTGCTCGAGCGCAGCGTGGCGCAGCGCTTTGCCGCGCTCGATACGGCGGTGACGGGGCTCGAGGTTCGCCTCGCCGATCCGTGGAAGGCCGAAGCGTTCGCCACCGACCTGGAGAATCGACTCGGATATCCCCATCGCGTCGTCGACTGGCAGTCTCAGAACGCGTCGCTCTTCTCGGCGTTGAAGCTCGAGAAGCTCGCGATGGGGCTCATCGTCTTTTTGATCTGCATCGTCGCGGCATTCAACGTCGTCGGCATGCTCACGATGGCGGTACGCGACAAGACGCGCGAGATCGGCATCCTGCTGGCCATGGGACTGCACCGCGGATCGGTGCGCCGCGTCTTTTTGCTCCAGGGCGTGCTGATCGGTCTCGTGGGCACGGTGATCGGAGCCATCCTCGGTCTCGTGATCGGCGGGGTGATCAACGGGGGCCAGCTGATCCACATCGACCCATCCATCTACTTCATCGATCACCTGCCGGTCCATACCCAGCCCGAGGACGCCGTCCTCGTCGTGATCGCCAGCCTCGTCATCGCGACGTTGTCGCCGCTCTACCCGTCCCTGCAGGCGTCACGTCTCGACCCCGTGACGGCGATCCGGTCCGAATGAACGCGCTGCTGGAGGCGCGCGGACTGCGCAAGGTCTACGCGAGTGGGGACGGGCGGCCGCTCGAAGTGCTGCGCGGCGTCGATCTCGAAGTGCACCGCGGGGAGCTCGTGGCAATCGTGGGGTCCTCGGGGGCGGGGAAGAGCACGCTGCTGCACCTGCTCGGGGCGCTGGACCGGCCCACGGCGGGGGACGTGTGGCTCGAGGGGTCGCGTTATGCCGACCTCGGGCCCGAAGGGACGGCCGAGCTGCGCAACCGTAAGCTCGGATTTGTCTTTCAGTTCCACCATCTCTTGCGCGAGTTCTCGGCGTTGGAGAACGTGATGATGCCGCTCTTGATCGCGGGGGTAGGGGAGCGCGAGGCGCGCTCGCGGGCAGAGGAGCGCCTGTCCGCGGTCGGCCTGGCCGGGCGCATGACGCACCGGCCGGGGGAGTTGTCGGGGGGAGAGCAGCAGCGCTGCGCGGTGGCGCGGGCGCTGGTGCACGATCCCAACGCGGTGCTCGCCGACGAGCCTTCGGGCAATCTCGATCACGCGTCGAGCGAGCGGCTGCACGAGTTGTTGTTCCGCCTGGCGCGCGAACTGGAAACGGCGGTGGTGATCGTCACGCACAATCGCCAGCTGGCTGCGCAGGCGGATCGGATTCTCTGGCTGGAGGACGGACGGCTGGTGACGGTCCGTTCGGTGGACGCGATACCCTGATGCGCTGCGACAACTGCAAGGAACGCGACGCGGTCATCAACCTGACCCAGGTGGAGCACGACACGAAGGTCACGCTCCACCTGTGCGAGCAATGCGCCCAGGAGAAGGGGATCGAGACCGGGACGACGGTGCTGAAGACGCCGCTGGGCAAATTCCTGTCGGCCATGGAAAAGAGCACCACGCTCCCGGTCCCCGCCGACACGCTGCGCTGCCCGGCTTGCGGGGCGACGCTGCGCGATTTCCGCGACACCGGACGGCTCGGCTGCGCCGATTGCTACCAGGCGTTCGGCGACCACCTGCGCGATCTGCTGCGGCGCCTGCACGGCTCGAGCCAGCATGTGGGCGAGCGCTACCTGCCCCCGGGCGCCGCCGGCGAGGCGAACGCCGCCAGCCAGCTGCTCGACCTGCGCGATCAGCTGCGGCGCGCCGTCGAGAGTGAAAACTTCGAGCTCGCCGCCGAGCTGCGCGATCAGATCCGGGTGCTCGAATGATCGATCTGTCGCTGCTCCCCGACGGCGGCGTCGCCTGGCTCGACGCATCGGGACCGAATCCCCACATCGTCCTGTCGACCCGGATCCGGCTGGCGCGCAACGTGGTGGGCCATCCGTTCAGCCTGCGGGCCACCGACGCCGATCGCGCCGCGGTGCTGGCGCGCGTCAGCGATGCCGCCGCCGAGTGCGGTGAGCTGCGCGGCGCCCAGCTGCTGCGGCTCGACGAGCTGACGCGGCTCGACCGGCAGCTGTTGCACGAGCGCCACCTTGTTTCCAAGGAGCTGGCCGCGCTCGATCGAGAGCCGTCGGAGGCGCGCAAAGCCTCCGCGGTGTTGATCGACTCCCCCGCCGGCGTCATGGTAAATGAAGAGGATCACCTGCGGTTGCAGGCGATGGTGTCGGGCTTCGCACTCGAGGACGCGTATACCGCGCTGGAATCGGTAGATACGGAGCTGGGACAATTGCTTCCGTTCGCGTTCCACCCGGAGTTTGGCTATCTTACCTCGTGCCCGACCAACGCCGGAACGGGATTGCGGGCGAGCGTGCTTATCCACTTGCCCGGCTTGGTGTTAACGAAGGAAATCGGGAAGGTGTTGCAAGGGCTGACTCAGGTAGGCCTCACCTTTCGGGGGCTCTACGGGGAGGGCAGCGAAGTCGTCGGAAATTTCTTTCAATTGTCCAATCAGACGACACTCGGCAAGGCCGAAGGGGAGCTGCTCGATCATCTCGGTCGCATTGTGCGGCAGGTGATCGAATACGAAGAACAGGCACGGGACGTGCTCCTCAAGACGGCGGCTGGGACGGTGGACGACAAGGTGTGGCGGGCGTACGGGTTGCTGCGCTACGCGCGGTCGTTGTCGTTCGAGGAGACGATGAATCTGTTGAGCGGCGTGCGACTCGGCGTCGGGCTGAATCTGATCACCGGGCTGAGTGTATACACTCTCAACAAGCTCCTCATTCATACGCAACCCGCTCATCTGGCGGCGCTGGAGGGCCGGCCGCTGAGCGATACGGAAGAGCGCGCTTCGCGGGCGTCGTGTGTGCGGCGTCTGCTCGGCGCGGAGACCACTTGAGGCAGGAACGGCGATGAACGGCTACAACTTCACGGATCGTGTGCGGAAAGTCCTGCAGATGGCGCGGGAAGAAGCCGCGCGGCTGCACCACGAGTACGTCGGCACCGAGCACATTCTGCTGGGGCTGATCCGCGAGGGCGAGGGGGTGGCGGCCGCCGTACTGACCAACCTCAACGTCGACCTCGAAGAGATCCAACAGAAGATCGAAGAGACCGTCAAGAAAGGAAAAGCGGCCGCGGCCGCCGGTCCCGACCTTCCCTATACTTCGCGCGCCAAGAAAGTGCTCGAGCTCGCGATGAGCGAAGCGCGGGAGCTGAATCACTCCTACGTCGGCACCGAGCACCTGCTGCTCGGCCTGCTGCGTGAGGAGAAAGGCATCGCCGCGCAGGTGCTCACCGACGCCGGCGTCAACCTGGAGCAGGCGCGCGCCGAGACGCTGCGGCTCCTGGGCAGCGAAATGCCCGCGGCCGCGCCCTCCGGCTCGACCGGCGCCCAGGCCCCGAGCCCCAAGAGCGAGAAGAAATCGAAGACGCCGGCGCTCGACCACTTCTGCCGCGACCTCACGCAGCTCGCCGGCGACGGCGCGCTCGACCCGACGATCGGCCGCCAGAAGGAAATCGAGCGGGTGATGGAGATTCTGTCACGCCGCAAGAAGAACAACCCGGTGCTGATCGGCGAGCCCGGCGTCGGCAAGACGGCGATCGTCGAGGGACTCGCGCAGCTCATCGCCAACGGCCAGTGCCCCGACGCGCTGCGGGACCATCGCGTGCTGTCGCTCGACATGGCGGCGGTGATCGCGGGGACGAAGTACCGCGGCCAGTTCGAGGAGCGGCTCAAGGCGGTCATCAACGAGATCGCGCAGAACCGCAACATCATTCTCTTCATCGACGAGCTGCACACGCTGGTCGGGGCGGGGGCCGCCGAAGGCGCGGTCGACGCGTCCAACATGCTGAAGCCGGCGCTGGCGCGCGGCGAGCTGCAGTGCGTCGGCGCGTCGACGCTCAACGAATACCGCAAATACATCGAGAAGGACGGCGCGCTGGAGCGCCGCTTCCAGACGGTGATCGTCGATCCGCCGAGCGTCGAGGAGACGATCGAGATCCTCAAGGGGCTGCGCAAGCGCTACGAGGATCATCACCGGGTCGTGATTCCCGACAACACCATCGATGCCGCGGCGAAACTGTCGGAGCGCTACATCACCGACCGCTTCCTGCCCGACAAGGCGATCGACGTCATCGACGAGGCGGGAGCGCGCGAGCGGCTCGCCACGCAGGTGCCGCCGCCCGAAGTCGCCAAGCTGAAGGACGACCTCGAGCAGATCAGTCGCGACAAGGAAAACGCGGTGCGCGACCAGAACTTCGAGCGCGCCGCGGCGCTGCGCGATTCGGAGCGCGAGCTGCAGAGCGAGATCCGCCGCAAGCAGGACGAGTGGGAGCGCGAGCGCCAGACGAAGCGGCCGACCATCAGTGAAGAGCAGGTCGCCTTCATCGTCTCGCGCTGGACGGGGATCCCCGTGACGCGGCTGCAGGAAGCCGAGACCGCCCGCCTGCTGCGCATGGAAGACGAGCTGCACCTGAGCGTGGTCGGCCAGGATGAGGCGATCACGGTGATCTCGCGCGCCATCCGGCGCAGCCGGGCCGGGCTGAAGGATCCCAAGCGGCCGATCGGCTCGTTCGTCTTCTCCGGCCCCACCGGCGTCGGTAAGACCGAGCTGGCCCGGGCGCTGGCGCGCTTCCTGTTCGCCGACGCCAACGCGCTGATCCGCGTGGATATGTCGGAATACATGGAGAAGTTCTCGGTCAGCCGGCTGATCGGAGCGCCGCCGGGATACGTAGGGTATGAAGATTCCGGCGCGCTCACCAAGGCCGTGCGGCGCAAACCGTACTCCGTCGTGTTGCTCGACGAAATCGAGAAGGCGCACCCCGATGTCTTCAACATCCTGCTGCAGGTGCTCGACGAGGGACACCTCACCGACAACTACGGCCGGGTGATCGACTTCAAGAACACCGTCGTGATCATGACCTCGAACGTCGGCGCGCGCGACATGCTCAAGGGCCGCACCCTCGGGTTCGCGCAGGGCGACTCGCGCGGCGATTTCGAGCGCATGGCGGAAAAGGTGAAGGAAGAGATCGGCAAGGTGTTCAACCCCGAGTTCCTCAACCGGCTCGACGACGTGATCGTGTTCCACCCGCTGACGCGGGCGCACATCGCGGCGATCGTGACGATCCTGCTGCGCGAAGTGCAGAAGCGGCTGAGCGAGGAGGAGCTCACCCTCAGACTCACTCCCGCGGCCAGCGACTTCCTGGTGGATCACGGCTACGACGAGCACTACGGAGCGCGCCCCTTGAAGCGCGCCGTGCAGAAATACGTCGAAGATCCCCTGTCGGAAAAGATCCTGGTCGGCGAGTTCGCGCGCGGGGACGAGATCGAGGTCGATGTGGCCCCCGACAAGGAGCGCCTGGCGTTCCGCGCGCTCTCCGGCACGAAGGCGTGATTCGCCGGCTTCTTTTTCCAACACTGACCGTCGTCTCGATCCTCCTGGTCCCGCGCGCGGCGCGGGGCCAGGAGCAGACGGCGCCCGGCGGCATGCCCGATTCGGTGATCGCTCGTGGCATGAAGCGGGTGACGCCGGCCGTCGTGCTGCAGACGGCGGGACTCGTGCCGGGGCGCTTCACCACCTACCGCGATATTCAGCGCGCCATCCGCGCGTTGTATGCCACCGGCCAGTTCGACAACGTGCGTATCGATCAGGATACCACGAACGAGCGCCAGATCCTGCTGATCCAGGTCCACGAGCGTCCGATCCTGATGCATTGGACGGTGCGCGGCGTGTCGCGCCTGAGCGAAGGCACGGTGCGCTCCAAAGTCACCCTGTCCGAAGCGCGGCCGCTCGATCCCGCGGCGGTGGCGCGGGCGCGCGGGCGCATCGATTCCCTGTACCGCGCGCGCGGCTACTACCTCGCCCAGGTGAAGGTGCTGCAGACCTACGAGGCGGAGTCCTCGCGCGTCCGCGTCGTGTTCGACGTGAACGAGGGCCGCCGCGTCGCGATCGCGCGCGTCACGGTGCAGGGCAACACGCACTTCTCGGGCCCGTCCGTGGTCAAGGCCATGGACACGCGCCCCGAAGGATTCTGGTGGTGGCGCAAGGGCGAGTACGACGACGACAAGCTGCGCGGCGACATCCAGGAACGGCTGCCGAAATTCTACGGAGAGCACGGCTTCGTCGACTTCCAGGTGCTCGACGACACGCTGCTCGTCAACGACTCCACCGGCAAAGCCGAGCTGGTCCTCAAGGTGAGTGAGGGCGAGCCCTATCACGTCGGCACGTTCGAGATCGTCGGCAATCGGCGCTTCTCGACCGACGAGCTGATGGAGCTGTACCCGTTCCGGACCGAGCAGCACGCCGGGGTGCTGGGGGCGAGCGGCGGGAAGCACGGTCCCGCGGTTTTTTCCCAGGCGAAGTGGGACGACGCCACGACCGAGCTGTACAGCCGCTACCACAACGAGGGCTACATCTACGCCCAGGTGCGCAACGACGTCCTCCGGCGCATCGCCGCGGACGGCAAGCCGATGGTCGACTTGCGCTGGGTCATCAACGAGGGCCAGCCGGCGATCATCAACAAGATCGAGATCGCGGGCAACGACATCACGCACGAGCGCGTGATCCGCGACGCCATCGTCCTGATTCCCGGTGACGTCTTCCGCCAGGACGCGCTGATCCGCTCGTATCAGAACATCTCGAACCTCGGGTTCTTCAACCAGCCGCTGCCATATCCCGAAACGCCTCAGGCAAACGACCAGGGCGACGTCGACGTCGTCTTCCACGTCACCGAGAAGCACACCGGCAACGTGAACTTCGGCGCGTCGGTCGGCCAGGGCACCGGGCTCGGCGGCTTCCTCGGGCTCGAGGAGCCGAACCTGTTCGGCCTGGGGAAGCGCGGCAAATTCCAGTGGCAGTTCGGGAAGAACATCAACGACTTCGACGTGTCGTTCACCGATCCGGCGATCCGGGAGACGCGTATCTCCGGGACGCTGGACGCGCACAATACGCGGCTGCGCTACAACATCGCCGACCTCGGCCAATTGCGGCGCCGCGGCGCCAGCCTGCAGTTCGGATTCCCGGCGTTCCACGATCGCTACGCCCGGTTGTTCGTTTCCTATGGATTGGACGAACAGACCGTCCAGGGATCGGCGAACAACGCCGCCTTCAGCTCGGTGTTCAACTGTAACAACTGCCTGCGCTCGACATTCGGCATTTCGCTGATGCGCGACAACCGGATCGGCATGCCGTTCGCGACCGCCGGCACGATGGCCAATGTCGGCTTATCGCAGAGCGGCGGCCCGCTGGGCGGCAACGGCAACTTCCAGCGTGTCGATCTCGAGGGGCACTGGTACGCGCCGCTCGCGATAGTCGGCGGCAAGGGCGGCCTGGCGGGGGGCGGCATGCCGGTCGTGCTCGGGCTGTCCACCCGGTCGGGCTTCGTCTTCGGCAACTCCCCTTTCTTCGACCAGCTCTTCAGCATGGGCGGGACGCAGTACGGGATTCCGCTGCGCGGGTACGACGAGTTCTCGATCACGCCCCACGGGTATAACCCGACCGCCAACGCGACCGGGGCGGCCGCGTCGTCGTTCGGCAAGTCGTACTTCCTGATGACCGGGGAGATCGGGCTGCGCGTGTCCCAGATGTTCTATGTCAATGCCTTCTACGACGCCGGGAACCTCTGGGCCCGGGCCGTCGACTGGAACCCCACCCGGTTGTTCCGCGGGGCGGGGATCGGGGTCGATGTGATCTCCCCGCTCGGCCCCCTCGGCCTCGACTTCGCCTACGGCTTCGACCGGGTCAACGCACTCGGCCAGCCGGCACCGGGCTGGAAACTGCACTTCAAACTCGGCAATTTCTTCTGATGTCCCTTTTCTACGGAGCGTGTATGCGGCGGGCAGTAGTGGTGTGTCTGACCCTGGGGATCGTGGGTCCGGTGATAGCGCAGGGCCAGTCGACGGCCGGCGGGCGTTCGACGACCGGTGCGGCGGCGAACGCCGGACCGCAGCGGGTCGCGTTCATTCGCTCGCGGGCGATCCTCGACAGTACGCCGGGGTACACGGCCGCGGAATCGACCTTCGCGCGCGAGTTCCAGGGAATGCGCGACGAGGTGCAGAAGCTGCAGCAGCAGCTCGACTCCGCCGTCCAGTCGTTCGATCAGGCGTCGATCGCGCTCTCCCCGGCGGCCAAGGACGCGAAGCGCCGCGACCTGCAGCAGATGCAGGACCGCATGAATCAGCGGTCCAGCGAGCTCGATTCCCGCGCCCGGGCGCGCAACCAGGAGCTGCTCGGACCCTTCCAGCAGCGCATCAACACCATCATTCAGGGGATGCGCGCCGAAGGGAACTACAGCTTCATCTTCGACGCCGACGCGCAGAACAACAGCATTGTTGCGGCCGATCTCTCGCTCGACCTGACCTCCAGAGTCATCGCGCGAGTGCGGGCGGCCGGGCCCTGACGGGGCAGCTCGCATGAGCGCGGAGCCGCGTCGCTCGCTGTCGGCGGCGGAGGTCGCCGCGCTGACGGGCGGGCGTCTCGTGGGACCCGCCGATACGCACGTCGCCGCGATCGCGCCGCTGGAACGGGCCGGTCCCGGCGACCTGTCGTTTCTTGTCAGTGGTCGTTACCTCCCCTACTTTGAGCGCTCGCGCGCCTCGATCGTGCTCTGCGCCGAGGCGCTCGCGAACGCGGCGGGAGGAGCCACCGCCCGCGTGATCGTGCCGGATCCGCACGCGGCGCTGCTCACGGTGCTCGCTGTCCTGTATCCGATGCCCGCCTGGACGCCCGGTGTGCACCCGACCGCCGTGATCGGACCCGGCGCGACCTGGTCCGATCCGGTGGCGATCGGCGCACACGTCGTGCTCGGCGGCGGCGTGACGCTGGGGCGCAACGTCCGCATCGGCGCGCAGAGCGTGATCGGCGACGGCGTGACGATCGGGGATGACTGCGAGCTGTATCCGCAGGTCACCTGTTACGCCGGGTCCGTGGTGGGCCGGCGCGTGATCCTGCATGCCGGCGTGCGCATCGGCAGCGACGGGTTCGGCTACGTGACGGGGCGGGACGGGACCGGGCATCGCCGCATTCCGCACGTGGGCCGCTGCGTGATCGGCGACGACGTGGAGATCGGCGCCAACAGCTGTATCGATCGCGGCAGCGTCGATGATACGATCATCGGCGACGGGACGAAGATCGACAACCTCGTCCACATCGCGCACAATGTGCACGTGGGGAAGCGCTGTATCATTCTCGCCCTCGCGGGCATCGCCGGATCGTGCCGCATCGAAGACGACGTTGTGATCGCGGGAGAAGTCGGGATTTCGGATCACTGTACCATCGGGCGGGGGGCGCGCGTGCTGGTTCAGGCGGGGGTGATCGGGGACGTCGCGCCGGGGGCGACGGTGTGGGGTACGCCGGCACGCCCCCATCGCGACGTGCTGCGGGCCGCCGCCGCGCTGTATCGCGGGCTCGACCGGTCTGGGCATGCCGACGCCGGCTAAACGCCGCTCCATCGAGCGCGAAGCCACCGTCCAGGGCACCGGCCTCCACACCGGCGCCGCGACGCGCGCCGTGTTTCGTCCCGCCGCCGCGGGGCGGGGCATCGTATTCCGCCGTACCGACCTCGCCGGCACACCGGAAGTGCCGGCCCGCCTCTCGGAAGTCGAGGCGCTCGAGCGCCGCACCGCGATCGGCCACGGCGAAGCGACGATCCACACGGTGGAGCACCTGCTGGCCGCCGCCGCGGCGCACGAGATCGACGATCTCACCGTCGAGCTCTCCGGTCCCGAGCCGCCGATTCTCGACGGCAGCGTGGCTCCCTATTTCACCGCCCTGCACGACGCCCGACCCGTCGCCGTCGACGGCGAGCCCACGCTGCTCACGGTGCGGGCGCCGTTCACCGTGGTGGAAGGCGAGGCGAGCTACATCGTGGCGCCGAGCAAGACGTTTCAGCTCACCGTCACGATCGAGTTCCCGCACCCGCTGATCGGCCGCCAGGTCGGCAGTTATCAGATCTCCGCCGAAAGCTTCGCGCGGGAGCTGGCCCCGGCGCGCACCTTCGGGTTCACGAGCGAGGTCGAGGGGCTGCAGGCGAAGGGACTCATCAAAGGCGCCTCGACGGCGAGCGCCATCGTGCTGGACGAGCGCGGCGTCGTGAACGGCGGCACGCTGCGCTGGCCCGACGAATTCGTGCGCCACAAGGCGGCCGATATCGTCGGTGACCTGGCGCTCACCGGTGCGCGGGTCCAGGCGCATGTCGTGGCGACCCGGCCCAGCCACGCCGGCAACGTCGCTCTGGCGCGGGCGTTGGCCCGGGCGGCGCAGCGCAGCGGCGTCCCGGCGATGGATATCGGGCGCATCATGGATGTGCTGCCGCACCGCTATCCGTTTCTGCTCGTCGACCGCATCCTCGAGATCGAAGGCGATCGCCGCATCGTCGGGGTGAAGAACGTCACGATCAACGAGCCGTTCTTCCAGGGCCACTTCCCGGGCCACCCGATCATGCCGGGCGTGCTGATCATCGAGGCGATGGCCCAGGTCGGCGGGATGCTGCTGCTGAGCCATTTCGAGGGGCAGAACGTCGAGAACAAGGTCGTGTACTTCATGTCGCTCGACAACGTGAAGTTCCGCCGCCCGGTGTTGCCCGGCGATCAGATCCGCTTCGAGCTCGAGATGCTCGCCTTCCGCGGCCGCACCTGCCGCATGAAAGGGCAGGGGTTCGTCGACGGCCAGGTCGTGGCCGAGGCGGAGATGATGGCGATGGTGGTGGACAAGTGATTCATCGCACCGCGCTGATCGATCCGGCGGCGCACGTCGCCAAGGACGCGATGGTCGGCCCCTACGCCATCATCGGGCCCAACGTCACCGTCGGCGAGGGCTCGCAGATCGCGGCGCACGTGGTGATCGAGCGCGACACCCGCGTCGGGTCCGAAGTCAAGATCGGCTACGGCAGCGTCCTCGGCGCCGACCCCCAGGACCTGAAGTACGGCGGCGAAGAGACGTGGGTCGAAGTCGGCGACCAGACGACGATTCGCGAGTACTGCACCATCAACCGCGGCACCCCCGCGACCGGCAAGACGATCGTCGGCAAGCGCTGCTTCATCATGACCTACGTCCACATCGCCCACGACTGCGTCATCGGGGACGACGTGATTCTCGCCAACTCGATTCAGATGGCGGGCCACGTGACGATCGACGATCGCGCCATCGTCAGCGGCCTCGTGCCGATCCATCAATTCGTGCGCATCGGCACGTACGCCTTCGTGGGCGGGGGCTCCCGAGTCAACCAGGACGTGCCGCCCTACACCAAGGCGGTGGGCAATCCGCTGCACCTCTACGGGCTGAACTCCGTCGGCCTACAGCGCGCCGGGTTCGGCGCCGAAGTGAAGCTGGCGCTCAAGAAGGCCTACCGGCTGGTGTTCAACTCCCATCTCACCATCACCCAGGGAGTCGCGCGCGCCCGCGCCGAGATCCCCACCATCACCGAAGTCGAGACCTTCCTGCGGTTCATCGAGGCGTCGCAGCGCGGAGTGCTGGTGTGACGCTGCGCACCTTGCGCGTCGGGGTGGTCGGAACCGGCGCGCTGGGCTTCCATCATGCTCGTCTGATGCGTCGCATGGGCGGCGTGGCGTTCGCGGGGATCTACGACCTCAACCCGACGCGCGCCGCCGAGGTGGCGCGCGAGCTCGAAACGACGGCCCACTCGTCGCTCGAGGCGCTGCTCGAGGGCGTCGACGCGGTCAGCATCGCGGTGCCCACGTCGGTGCATACCGAGGTCGGCTGCGCGGTACTGGAGCGCGGCATTCCGGCGCTGATCGAGAAGCCGCTCGCCGACTCGCTTGAAGGCGCCGAGCGGCTGGTCGCGGCGGCGGCGCGGGCCGGCGTGGTGCTGCAGGTGGGGCACGTCGAGCGGTTCAACCGGGCGGTGCGCGCGGCCGCGCCGTACCTCGACACGCCGCGCTTCCTGCAGACCGAGCGGCTCGCCCCGTTCCAGCCGCGCGGCACCGACGTCGCCGTGATCCTCGATCTCATGATCCACGACCTCGATCTCATTCTCGAGCTGGTGCGCGCCGAGGTGAAGGAAGTGCGCGCCACCGGAATGCCTGTGCTCACGCCACACGTCGACATCGCGAACGCGCGCGTGGAATTCACCAACGGCGCCGTCGCGCTCGTGACGGCGAGCCGCATTTCACGCGAGCGCACCCGCAAGCTGCGCATCTTCCAGAGCAGCGGTTACTTCTCGCTCGACCTGGCCAAGGGCAGCGGCCACTTCTACCGGCTCAAGCCGGGGTGGCAGGCACTCGGCGCGCAGCGCATCGAGGACATCGCCGATCACTTGTCGCTCTCGGCGCCCGAAGCCGAGCCGCTCAAGCTCGAGCTCGAAAGCTTCCTGCAGGCGGTGCGTGGCGAGAGCGAGGTGGTGGTGTCGGGGGCCGCGGGCGCCCAGGCCCTGGCCCTGGCCTGGCGCGTGGCGGAAGCCGTGCAGGCCTCGCCGCTCGCCACGTTGCCGCCGTGAGCGAACCCGCTCCACGCGCCCCTCGTATTTACGTCTCGGCCGGCGAGCCCTCGGGGGACGCGCATGCCGCCGAGGTCGTCGCCGCGCTGCAGCGGCGGGCCCCGGGCGCCACGATCGACGCGTTCGGCGGCCCGCGCATGGCGGCCGCGGGGGCGCGCGTGCTCGACCGCATGGAGGCGTATTCGGTGGTTGGGTTCGTGGAGGCGGTCGAGAGCCTGCCGCGGCACTACCGCTTGCTGCGACGCACGCGGGCGGCTTTTCAGGCCGGTCGCTACGATGTCGCCGTGTTCGTCGACTATCCCGGTTACCACCTGCGGGCCGCCGCGGCGGCTGCGGCAGCGGGTGTCCCGGTGCTTTACTACATCGCTCCCCAGCTCTGGGCGTGGGGGGCGGGACGCGTGCGGCGGCTGGCCCGCGCGGTGCGGCAGCTCGCCGTCATCCTCCCTTTCGAGGAGCCATTTTTCCGGGACCACGGCGTGCCGACGACATTCGTCGGCCATCCGCTCAAAGACCGTCCGCCGCTCCCGACCCGGGAGGCGGTGCGGCGCGCGCTCGGCATCCCCCTGGACCGGCCCGTCCTCGCGGTCTTCCCCGGCAGCCGGGCGCAGGAGGTGCGACGCATCTGGCCCGTCGCGCGGGCGGCGGCGCGTCTCGTGCAGGCGGTGCGACCGGAGGTCCTGGTGCTGGTGGCGGGTACCCAGGTGGCGCAGTATCCCGATGCCGGCGACATGCGTGTCGTCATGGACGATCCAGCACAGGTGTTCGCCGCTTCGGATGCGGGCCTGTGCAAGTCGGGGACGACGACGCTGGAGGCCGCGCTCGCCGACCTCCCGATGGTGATCACCTACCGGCTGCACCCGCTCTCGAACCTGATCGCACAACGCCTGCTGCGCGTGCCGTGGGTCGGCCTCGTCAATCTCGTCGCGGGGGAGCTGCTCTGTCCTGAGCTGCTCCAGGGCGCGGCGACTCCGCGAGCGCTCGCCGACGCCCTCGTACCGTTGCTCGATCCCGCGGATCCGGTGACGCTGCGGCAGCGGGCCGGACTCGCCACGGTGCGCCAGCGTCTTGGGGAGCCGGGCGCCGCGGATCGGGTCGCGGCGCTGGTCTTGGCGCTCGCTTCGTGAAGCCGCGCTGGGCCGAGCCGTTCGTGGCGGCGGTGGGGTTCGCCCTCGTCGGCGTGCTGGCGCGGACCTGGCGCTATCGCCTGGTCCATCGCGAGCGCGCCCAGGCGCTGTACGATGCGCGGCGCCCATTCATCTTCGCGCTGTGGCATAACCGCATTCTCCCGCTGCTCTACGCGCACCGCCACGAGGGGATGGTGTTGCTCATCAGCCGGCATCGCGACGGCGGGTACCTGGCCACGCTGGCCGAGCGGTGGGGCTATCGCTTCGTGCGCGGCTCATCGCGGCGGGGTGGCGAAGTCGGGCTGCTCGGCGTGGTGCGGGCATTGAAAGACGGGAGCGTCGTGGCGGTGACACCGGATGGACCGCGCGGGCCTGTCGAGCGGGTCAAGCCGGGGGTCGTCGCTGCGGCCCAGCATGCGGGCGTTCCGATCATCCCGGCGACCGCCCGGGTGAGCCGCAGCTGGACGCTCGGCAGCTGGGACCGCTTCGCCATCCCGAAGCCGTTTGCCACGATCGACGTCGTCTACGGCGTTCCCCTCGAGGTGGGATCGGGGAAGGAGGGGATGAGGGCCGGCGTCGCGGCCGTCGAGGCCGGTCTGCTCGCACTCTCTCAGGCGTCATGAGCGACCGTAATTGGCGTGTGCGGTTCGTCCGCAAATTGTGGCGGCGCCGCTCGTGGAAGGCGCGCGCCGCGCGCACGGCGCTGCTGCCGTTCTCGGCGCTGTACGGCATCGTGGTGACGCTGCGGGCGTTGCGCTACCGGCTCGGATTCGGCACGGAGCGACACCTGCCGCTCCCCGCGATCGCGGTCGGCAATCTGTCGGTCGGCGGGACGGGGAAGACGCCGCTGACGGCATGGATCGCGGCGGAGTGCCGCGGCGCGGGGCGGCGCCCGGGGATTCTGCTGCGCGGCTACGGCCGTGACGAGGTGCTGCTGCACCGGCATCTCGTTTCCGAGGCGGTCGTCGTCGCGAACCCGGATCGGGCGGCGGGGGCCGCGCTGGCGCGGATGCAGGGCGCGAACGTCCTGGTGCTGGACGACGCGTTTCAGGTGCTCGACACGGCGCGCGATCTCAACATCGCGCTGCTCGCCGCGGAGCAGGTACGCGTATCGCCGTGGCTCCTGCCCGCTGGTCCGTGGCGCGAGGGCTGGGGTGCACTGCGCCGGGCCGATCTGCTGGTCGTGACGCGCAAGCGGGCGGATGCCGCAACGGCGGCAGCGCTGGCGGATCGCCTGCAGGCGCGATTTCCCCGGAAACCCGTCGCCGTCGCCCGGCTGGGACTCGCCGGGCTGGTGGGGATGCGCGGCGGTGCGGCCACGCCGCTCGACGCTCTGCGCGGTCGGCGCGTCGTCGCCGCCGCTGCCATCGCCGACCCCGAGAGCTTCGCCGTGCAGGTCCGCGCCGCCGGGGCGACGGTGCAGCTGGCGGCGTTTCAGGATCATCACGAATACGGACCCCGCGACGTCGAGCGCCTCGTGCAGATCGCCGCCGAGGCCGATTATCTTGTGGTGACGGAGAAGGACGCCGTGAAGCTGCGCGCGCTCTGGCCCGAGCAGCGAGGCCCCGAGCCGCTCATCGCCGTACTGGAATTGTCCTGGGAACGCCACCGGGAGGCCGTCACCGCGGCGATCGCGCGGGTGCTCGGCATTGCGGTGCGCCCGAGCTCATCACACGCCACGCACGAGACATGACCGACACTGCCGCTCCCGCCTCCGCCTCCGGCCTGATTCGCCCCGACAAGGACCGATTTCTCTCGGAGGACAATCCCTTCGAAGCGATGATGCAGCGCTTCGACCACGCCGCCCAGCTGCTGAATCTCGACCCCGGCCTCTATAAGATCCTCCGCAATCCCGAAAAACAGATCATCGTCTCGATTCCCGTGCTGCGGGACAGCGGCCAGGTGGAAGTGTACACCGGCTACCGCGTGCTCTATAACACGTCGCGCGGACCGGCCAAAGGCGGCATCCGGTTCGATCTCAACGTCACCCTGGAAGAGGTGAAGGCACTGGCGGCGTGGATGACGTGGAAGTGCGCCGTGGTGAACATCCCTTTCGGCGGAGCCAAAGGGGGCGTCGTCTGCGACCCCAGCACGATGTCGATGGCGGAGCTGGAGCGCGTCACGCGGCGCTACACGTCGGGGATCATCGAGACACTGGGCCCCGATTCCGACGTCCCGGCGCCGGACGTGAATACCAACGAGCGCATCATGGCGTGGATCATGGATACCTATTCCATGCACAAGCGCCATACCGTGACGGCGGTCGTCACCGGCAAGCCCGTCGAGATGGGCGGCTCGCTCGGCCGCCGCGAGGCCACAGGTCGCGGCTGCATGTTCGTGACGCGCGAGGCCCTGGCCAAAATCGGTCTGCCGATGCAGCAGGCCCGGGTTGCGGTCCAGGGATTCGGCAACGTCGGCTCCCTCGCCGCCGAATTCCTGGCGAAGGAAGGGGCGACGATCGTCGCCGTATCGGACAAATCGGGCGGGCTCGTGAACCCGAAGGGTTTGGAGGTCGCGGATCTGCTCGCGTGGGGGCGGGAGCACCGGCAGCTGGCGGGCTATCCGCGGGCGGAGAAGATCTCCAATGAGGAGCTGCTGACGATCGACTGTGACGTGCTGCTTCCGGCGGCGCTCGAGAACGTCATCACCAGCAAGAACGCCCGGAAGATCAAAGCCAGAGTGATCTGCGAGGGGGCCAATGGGCCTACCACCGCCGGCGCCGACAAGATCCTCGAAGAGAAGGGGGTGTTCGTCATCCCCGACATCCTGGCCAACGCCGGTGGGGTGACGGTCAGCTACTTCGAGTGGGTGCAGGACCGCGGTGGATACTTCTGGGACGAGGACACCGTCAACAAGCGCCTGGAGACGATCGTCACCCGCTCGTTCCGCGAAGTCGTTGGGCTGTCGGAGCGCCACAAGGTGAACACGCGCATCGCGGCGTACATGCTGGCGATCGACCGCGTGGCGACCATGCACCGGCTCCGCGGGATGTATGCCTGATGCGCTACAGCGTCGTCGCGGTGGGCCGTATCAGGAATGCGGCGCTGCGAACGGCGTGTGACGAGTACCTGAGCCGGCTGCGGCACTATACGAAGATCGAGGAACGTGAGGTGAAGGACGAGACGCGGCTCTCCGAAGCGCTTGCGGGAGCGACGCGACTCGTCGCATTGTCGCGCGCGGGGGAGCCGTGGTCCTCTCCGGAACTGGCGCAGCGCACCGCGCGTTGGGATCAGGAAGGGCGCGAGGTCACGTTCGCGATCGGCGGCGCCGACGGGCTGCCCGGGGACGTGGTCGGGCGCGCCGAGTCGGTGTGGAGTCTGTCGGCGCTGACGTTTCCGCACGAGCTGGCCCGCGTGCTCGTGCTGGAGCAGTTGTACCGGGCGTTCACCATCCGGCGGGGGGAGCCCTACCATCGCGGTGGCTGAGCTGGACGCCGCGGAGCGGCGCGCCCTGCTCGATCTTGCCCGGCGCGCGCTGGAAGCCGCGGTGCGCGGTGAGGCCGATGCGGGGACGCTCCCCGAGTCGCCGTCGCTGCGGCGCCCCGGCGGTGCATTCGTGACGCTGCGCAGCCATGGGGCGCTGCGGGGCTGCATCGGTCACGTCGCCGCCGATCGGCCGCTGGCCGAGGTGGTCGCCCGCATGGCGGTCTCGGCCGCGACCCAGGATCCCCGGTTTCCTCCCGTTCCACCCGAGGAGCTGCCCGCGCTCGAAGTCGAGATCTCGGTCTTGTCCGAGGCTATCCCCCTGGTGTCGCGCGACCCGGGACAAATTCGCTCCGGCCGGGACGGCGTCATCGTGCGCCGCGGCTGGCA
>DATFTG010000081.1:0-2247 GCA_035262265.1 Gemmatimonadales bacterium | reverse complement strand
AACTCGTACTCCGTGTCCCGCGTGCTGAAAGAGTGGGGGCGATCGCGCATCGGAGTGCTTGCGGTCTACCGAGTCGCCACCGGCGACAGCCGCGACCGCAACACCACGCTCGCCGCGGACGGTCGTTTCGCGTTCAGCGATCCGGTGACGCTCGACTGGTGGGCGGCGAAGACCAACACGCCAGGCCTGGGCGGTCGCGATGCGGCGTTCAGCGGCCGCCTGGGGTTCAAGGACAGCCATTGGGACAACGGATTGCGCTTCGCGCAGGTGGGCGAGGACTTCAATCCCGAGGTTGGATTCCTGAGCCGCAGCGGGTACCGCTATTACGAGCCGTCGGTGTTCCTTACGATTCCGGTGAAGAACCGCTACGTGCGCTACTGGCTCCCCCACATCACCTACCGCGGCTACTACGGATTCGACGGCAAGGTGCAGTCGGACTGGCTGCACCTCGATCTCGGACAGACGGAGCTCAACAACGGCGGGCAGTTCGGTCCGGAGGTGAACATCTATCGCGAAGGGCTGACGGATACGTTTACCATTGCGAAGGGTGTGACGCTGCCTGTCGGCGAGTACCACTGGACCAGTGCGGCGTGGGACATCGGGACCAACCCGAGCGCCCCGGTATCCTTCCTGACCAAGATGCAAGCGGGGCAGTTCTACAACGGGACGCTGTACGGCTGGACGTCGACGACGACGGTGCGGGGGGCGGCGCTCACCGCGTCGCTGCAATTCGACTACAACAACGTCCACCTCGACCAGGGACACTTCGTCCGGTCGCTCCTGGGGCTGCGGGTCGGCTACTTCTTCACGCCGCGGATGTTCGTCCAATCGCTGGTGCAGTACAACAACCAGGCGTCCGTCTTCTCGGCGAACATCCGCTTCGGTTGGCTCAACACGGCCGGGACCGGCTTGTTCGTCGTGCTCAACACCGCGGACAACGCGTCGACACTGTCCCGCTGGGACCGGCCGATCGCGCGGTCGTTTCAGGTCAAGTTCACGCGGCAGTTCGGCAGCGGGGGATAGGCCCGCAATGATCGAGGGGATGGACCGTCTGGCGACGGCCCTCGCCGATCGCTACCGCCTCGAGCGCGAGCTGGGGCAGGGCGGCATGGCCACCGTCCACCTGGCGCACGATGTCCGGCACGACCGCAAGGTCGCCATCAAGGTACTCCGCCCCGAGCTGGCCGCGGTGATCGGGGCCGAGCGCTTCCTGCGCGAGATCAAGATGCTCGCGCTGCTGCAGCACCCTCACATCCTCGGCCTGATCGACAGCGGCGAGGTCAACGGTACCGCGTACTACGTCATGCCGTTCGTTGAAGGCGAATCGCTGCGCGATCGACTCAGCCGGGAAAAACAACTGCCGATCGCCGACGCGGTGCGTCTTTCTCAGGAGGTAGCGAGTGCGCTCGACTACGCCCACCGCCACGGCGTGATCCACCGCGACGTCAAGCCCGAAAACGTCCTGCTGCACGAGGGTCAGGCGCTGGTCGCCGACTTCGGCATCGCGCTCGCGGTGGCGAGCGCCGGCGGCAGCCGCATGACCGAGACCGGCATGTCGCTCGGCACGCCGCACTATATGAGTCCCGAGCAGGCCATGGGGGAGCGCGATATCACCGCGCGCAGCGACGTCTACGCCCTCGGCGTGCTGACCTACGAGATGCTGCTCGGAGAGCCGCCGTTCACCGGGCCCACGGCGCAGGCGATCGTCGCCAAGGTGCTCACCGAAAAGCCGGGGTCGCTCGTCGCCCGGCGCAGTCGAATCCCCGCACAGGTTGAAGACGCGGTCCTGACCGCGCTCGAAAAACTCCCGGCTGATCGCTTCGCAACCGCCGCGGAATTCGCGACGGCCCTCGGGAGCCACGTCGTTCCGCGCACGACGATGGGAGCTGTTCCCGCAGCGGCGCACCCTGTGCGCCGCCGTGAGACCGCCGTGTTCGTCGGTGTGTTGGCGGTCACTGTGGGGCTCGGGCTCTGGGGGTGGTTGCGTCCTGTTGATCAAAGTCCGGCGCTCCGCTTCGGTCGCGCGGTGCAAGTGACCTCCGACCCCGGGCTCGAAATCCAGCCGGCGATATCGCCGGACGGTCGCAGCGTCGCGTACGCAGCGGGCACCTCGGCCGGCACGCGCATCTACGTACGTCAGGTCGCCGGAGGGCGCGCCACCCCGTTGACCGATGACTCCACCGGATTCCAGCAGTCGCCGCAATGGTCCCCGGACGGCAGCCGTATCCTGTTTCTCGTCGGCGATGC
>DATFTG010000080.1:0-7438 GCA_035262265.1 Gemmatimonadales bacterium | reverse complement strand
AGGTGGGCGGTACTAGATTCGAACTAGTGACCTCTACGATGTCAACGTAGCGCTCTAACCAGCTGAGCTAACCGCCCGAAATCGGACAGGCGGTCGGGCGGTCACGGCGGTCGGTAATTCCGGTTCTCTCCGACCGCCCGTCCGCCCGTCCGCCTGTCGTTGCAGTAGCGGGGGTGGGATTTGAACCCACGACCTCCGGGTTATGAGCCCGGCGAGCTACCAGACTGCTCCACCCCGCGTCGTTTGTGGTCCTGCATCCTTCCGTGGAGAGCGGGAAACGGGACTCGAACCCGCGACCCCAACCTTGGCAAGGTTGTGCTCTACCAACTGAGCTATTCCCGCGATCGCGTAGGCCCCGAATCTAACCTGTTCCCTGTCCCCTTAGAACCACTGTGCGCCTAGGCGTCCAGTCGCTGTCTCCCGGCCCCCAGCCTCACCAGTGGAGGCGAGGGGGATCGAACCCCTGACCTCGTGAATGCCATTCACGCGCTCTCCCAACTGAGCTACGCCCCCGCTATATTGGCGCCCGCGCGGAGCCTCCCGACGGGAACACGGCATGTTATCGGGACGTTCCTGTAGTGTCAAGCAGGAAATGAACTTTTGACGCCGTGAGCGGTATCACACGCCGTCCCCCGAACCCCGTTAGACATGACCAAGTCCAAGCGCCGTACCAAAACCTCGCCGGCGACCGTCAAGCCTGCGTCGAAGCACGGCCGCGCTCAGGCCGCTGCCAAGCGCGGCCCGGCGCCCAAGCGCCCCGCCGCTAAGGCACCTGCCGCCAAGGCGCCCGCCACCGGCGCGAAGCCCGGGCGCAAGCGGGGGCGGCGCCGTGGTCTCCTGGCGGGTCTCGGGCCCGAGCACGAGCGCGACATCCTCGATCAGTACCTCCACGAGGTGAGCAAGACGCCGCTGCTCACTCAGAAGGAAGAGATCGCCCTGGCCCGGAAGGTCCGGGCGGGCGACCAGGAGTGCATGCAGGAGCTGGTGAAGCGCAACCTGCGCTTCGTCATCTCCGTCGCCAAGAAGTACCAGAACCGGGGTCTCCCCCTCACCGACCTGATCGGGGAGGGGAACGTCGGGCTGCTCACCGCCGCCCGCAAGTTCGATCCCGACCAGGGCGTGAAGTTCATCTCCTACGCGGTCTGGTGGATCCGGCAGGCGATTCTCGCCGCGCTGGCCCGCCAGGGTCGGACGGTGCGCGTCCCGCTGAACCGCACCGCCGATCTGTCGCGCATCGTGCGGACGGCGGAGTACCTGCGCCAGACGCTGCGGCGCGAGCCGACGCCGGAGGAGATCGCCGACGCGACGAAGTTGTCGCTCGAGGTGGTGCAGTCGCTGGCGGCGCTGAATACCGGCGACGTCCGGCTCGATGCCCCCCTCGATCCCGACGGCGACCGCTCGCTGATCGAGCGCTTCATCGCCGAGGATCTTCCCGACACGGAAGATCAGGCGATGGACCGGTTCCTGTCGGACGAGATCGAGAGCGCGCTCAACACGCTGCAGCGGCGCGACGCGAAGGTGCTGCGCCTCTACTTCGGTCTCGACGGCGGGCGCGAGCATACGCTCGAGGAAATCGGTGGCATGCTCGGCGTCACACGCGAGCGGGTGCGCCAGCTCCGTGACCGCGCGCTGAAGCGGCTGCGCGAGGGCGACGTCGGAAAGGCGCTGGCAAGCTTCGCCGCCTAACTCCCAGACGCGCAGACGCGCCGGGGAGCACCGTGAATAGAGAACGGGGGTCAGGGTTACCTGGCCCCTGTTTGTTTTCTGTTCTCCCCTGCGCGTCTGGTGCGTCTTTGTCCCGCCCTCTGCTTTACACTAGCTTTACAGGGTGATCGACCGGATCGGCCGATACGCCGTGGACCGCGTGCGCGCGGCGGGGCGGCTCGGTCACTTCTTGGCGGATCTCGTGCGGGCAGTCCCCGACGTCGCCACCTGGCGGGGCCCGCTGGTCGTCCAGATGCGTAAGATCGGGGTCGATTCCCTCCCGGTCGCCCTCTTCATCGCCGCGTTCACCGGCGTGGTGCTGGCCCTCCAGGCCTCGTACACCTTCACCGGCACTGTCCCGCTGTACATCGTCGGTACCGTCGTCGCCAAGACGATGATGCTGGAGCTCGGTCCGGTGCTGACGGGGCTCGCCCTTTCGGGTCGCGTCGGCGCGAGCCTCGCCGCCGAGCTGGGGACGATGCGCGTGACGGAGCAGGTCGACGCGCTCGAAACCCTCGCCTACGACCCGCAGGCGTATCTCGTGCTGCCGCGCGTGCTCGCCGGGACCGTGATGGTGCCGCTCGTCGTCGCCCTCGGCATCGTCGTCGGCATCATCACCGGATGGCTCACCAGCCTCAGCCTGATCCACCTCTCCACCCCCGAATTCGTGAAGGGGCTGAAGCTGCTCTATCACTTCAAGGACACGTGGTTCGGGCTCGCCAAGAGCGCGTCGTTCGGGATGACGATCACGCTCGTAGGGTGCCGACTCGGGTTGGACACCTGGGGGGGCGCCGAAGGGGTGGGACGCAGCACGACGCGGGCGGTCGTTTTCTCGTCGATGCTGATCCTCGCGCTCGACGCCTTCTGGGCGGTGGTGCTGCTGTGATCCAGTTCCGCGATCTCAAGAAGAGCTTCAACGGCCGGCCCGTGCTCGACGGTTTCACCCTCGACGTCCGGGACGGAGAGACGATGGTGATCATCGGGTTCTCCGGCGCCGGCAAGAGCGTCGCGCTGAAACACGTGGTGGGGTTGTTGCCGCCCGACGCCGGGGACGTCATCGTTGACGGACGCGCCGTGTCGCAGCTCGACCGGCCGGGGCTCACCGCGTTGCGCGGCGACATCGGCTATGTGTTCCAGTTCGCCGCCCTGTTCGATTCGCTCACCGTGGAGGAGAACGTCGCGCTGGGACTCGTGCGCCGGGGGCTGCCGGAGCACGAGATTGCCACCCGGGTGCACGACGCCCTCCGCCTCGTGGATCTCCCGGACACGGGACCGAGGTACCCGGCGGAGTTGTCCGGGGGCATGCGCAAGCGCGTGGGGATCGCCCGCGCCATCGCGCTGCGGCCGCGCTACATCTTGTATGACGAGCCGACGACGGGACTCGATCCCGTCACCTCGGCGGTCATGGACCAGCTCATGGTCCGTACCCGGGAGCAGCTCGGGGTGACGGGGATCGTCGTCACCCACGACATGCGCAGCGCCTACACGGTGGGAGACCGCATCGCGATGTTGTACGAAGGCCGGGTCCGGCAGGTCGGCAGCGTGGCGGAGATTCAAGGCAGCTCCGATCCAATCGTGCGACAGTTCATCGAAGGACGGCCAACGTGAGACGCCAGAACGAATTGGCCGTCGGGCTCGTGGTGATCGCGGCCGCGACGGCGGTGGTCGGCGGCGCCCTGTGGCTTTCCGGCGCCCATCTCGGCGGGACGGAAAAGGTCCATACGGCGCGGTTCCGCACCGTGGGCGGCCTCGGGGCGGGGAACCCGGTGGTGCTGCGCGGCGTGCGCGTGGGTCAGGTCCAGGCCATCCGCCTCGCCCAGGGGAACTGGGTGGAAACCGATCTCAAGATCTCGGCCGGCGTCACCCTCCCGCAGCACCCCGCGGTGATCGCCGCTTCGGCCTCGCTGTTCGGAGAATGGGCGGCGACGCTGATCTCGCAGGACCAACCGCTCTCCGACCCCAACGTGCGGGCGGCATTGACGGAAGCGCAGGCGGTGGGCGGCGGGCGCTGGCCGGGGGCGACGTTGCCCGACATCGGCCAGCTCACCGCCCAGGCGAGCCGGATCGCGGGCGACATCGCCTCCGTCGCCAATCGCGTGCAGAGCGCGTTCGACTCGGAGGCGGTCGCCGAGCTGCGCCGCTCGCTGCGCGACTTTGGCGAGATCGCCGACCGCATGGCCCGGGTTACCAACGAGCAGGCCGATGTCATCGGGCGGGTGGGGACGAACCTCGGCAAGGGATCGGATGCCCTGGCGCGGGCGTCGAGCACACTCGAGGGGGCGTTAGGGCGGATCGACACCGCGACCAATCAGGGTCAGCTCGCCACGATCCTCAACAATGCGGCGGCCGCCAGCCAGGACGTGCGAGCCACTTCGCAGGACGTGCGGGATCTGATCGGCGCCGCCCACAAGAACCAGGAGAGCATCGTTCACACCCTGGTCGCCGCCGACACCGTGCTGACCCGGATCGCCAATCGCAACGGGACCCTCGGGCTCCTGGTAGCGGACTCGGCATTGTATCGTGAGACGACGCTGACGATGATCCAGCTGCGGCAGCTGCTGTCGGACATTCAGGCGAATCCCCGCAAATACTTCTCGTTCAGCGTATTCTAGAACAATGCAGAATGAGGAATGCAGAATGCGGAATGCCTGTACGATCGCAGGAGCGAGCTTCCTGCACGAGAGTCGCTCGCGCAGTTCTGCATTCTGCATTCTGCCTTCTGCATTCGGGGCCTCCTCATGAAACGCCGCCAACCCCGCGCCGAGCGGGAGACCAGCGCCGGCGGCGTCGTCTTCCGGCGCGGCGCCGAAGGCCAGATGGTCTACCTGCTGATCCGCGACTCCTACCGCAACTGGGGGTTCCCCAAGGGGCACCTGGAAAGCGGTGAGCCGCCGGCGGAGGCCGCGCGCCGCGAGGTCGCCGAGGAGACGGGGCTCGTGGACCTCACGCTGCACGGACCGATCCGGGTGATCGACTGGTATTTCCGGTTCCGCGGCAAGACGATCCACAAGTACTGCCATTTCTTCCTGTTCGAATCGCGTGCCGGCGAGCCCGTCCCGCAGATGGAAGAGGGGATCACCGAGTGCGCCTGGCATTCGGTCGAGAGCGCCCTCGAGACGATTTCCTACGACAACGCCCGCGGGGTGTTGCGTCGCGCGGCGGAAATGGTACGGGCCCTCTCTGCCGTCTCGAGTCCCGAGCCTCGGAGATCGTGACTCCCGTCGTCCCCGTCTATCACCAGCGCAGCGAGGCCCGCCGCGCGTTCATGCGGGGCTACCCGCGCCGCCTCGGTACCGTGCGCTGCTGCCGCACGCCGCAGAGCGTCGAGCGGTTGCTCGCCGCGCGGCTCGTCGACGCGGTTGTGGTCGACGTGAAGGCGGCCCCCGAGCTCTGGCTGCCCTTGCCGGAGCGGTTCCCGCGGATCCCGGTGTTCGCGCTGTCGGCGTTCCGGCCCGACGACGGGCCGCTCGTCGCCGACTGCCAGCGGGCCGGGTTCGCCGGCGTCCTGGTCGAGCCGGTCGACCATGCCGTGGCGGGGGAGTGGGTCGCCCGGCGCACCGCGCAGGTGGCGCGGCGCCGCGCGCTGGGGGATGCCCCGCGCCTCCTGCGCCTTACCGATGCGCTGCAGCTGCGCGCCTGGGAAGAGGTGTGGCGCCGCGTTGCCGAGCCGACGCGAACCGGCGATCTCGCGCGTGCCTTGCGCGTGACCCGCGAGCATCTGTCGCGCCAGTTCGCCGCGGGGGGCGCGCCTAACCTCAAGCGGGTGATCGATCTCGTGCGCACCGCGTGTGCAGCCGACCTGCTCGCCAATCCCGGCTATACGGTGGGGAACGTGGCCCGTATCCTGGCCTACGCGTCCGCCAGCCACCTGGCCGGGGCGGCGCGGCGCGTCGCCGGCGCCTCCACGCAGGAGCTGCGCTCATTGGGCCCGCGCGGGGTGCTGGCCGCCTTTATAAAAGGAAGGACGAGGTCGAGACTCTAGCCAATGCCGAATGCAGAATGATGAATGCAGAATGGAGAACGCAGAGTGGTGAATGCAGAATCGATTGCGGCGCTGGTACTTGCCGGACCTATTCTGCATTCTGCATTCGCCATTCTGCATTGGGGTGGGGGTGGCGGGGAGGAGTTCCATGTGATAATTTTCACAAGCTAACCACCTGAACGGATCTTTCATGGCCAGCGACACCATCCTCCGTCCCGGCGAACTCAAAGACATCCTCCTCAAGGAAATCCAGGCCGCCGACCTCGCGGCGATCGACGTGCGCGAGGTGGGGACCGTGCTGGAGGTGAAGGACGGCATCGCCCGCATCTACGGTCTCACCTCGGCGATGGCCGGCGAGATGCTGGAATTCAGCTCCTCGGAGACGGGTGAGAAGATCACCGGTCTCGCCCTGAACCTCGAGGAAGACAACATCGGCGCCGTCATCCTGGGTGACTACCTGCAGCTGCGCGAGGGAGACGAGGTGCGCCGCACCGCCCGCGTGCTCGAGGTGCCGGTGGGGAAGGCGATGGTCGGGCGCGTGGTCGACGCCCTGGGGCGGCCGGTAGACGGCCTCGGCCCCATCAAGACCACGGCGACGCGGAAGGTGGAGGTCGTGGCGCCCGGCATCATCAAGCGCCAGCCGGTGAAAGAGCCGCTGCAGACGGGGATCAAGGCCATCGATTCGATGATCCCGATCGGCCGCGGCCAGCGCGAGCTCATCATCGGCGACCGCGGCACGGGCAAGACGGCGATCGCGGTGGACACGATCATCAACCAGAAGGGCCAGGGGGTGATCTGCGTCTACATCGCCATCGGCCAGAAGAACTCGACGGTGGCGGGGGTGGTGGAGCGGTTGAAGGAGCACGGCGCGATGGACTATACCATCGTCGTCGTCGCCTCGGCGTCGGAGCCGGCCCCGATGCAGTACATCGCGCCCTATTCGGGGTGCACCATGGCCGAGTACTTCATGTACGAAGAGAAGACGGCCACGCTGTGCATCTACGACGACCTGTCGAAACAGGCCGCTGCGTACCGCCAGCTCTCGCTGGTGCTGCGGCGTCCGCCCGGCCGTGAAGCGTACCCCGGTGACGTGTTCTACCTGCACAGCCGGCTGCTCGAGCGGGCGGCCAAGCTGTCCGACGAGATGGGCGGCGGATCGCTCACCGCGCTGCCGATCATCGAGACGCAGGCCGGTGACGTATCGGCCTACATCCCCACCAACGTGATCTCGATTACCGACGGGCAGATCTTTCTCGAGACCGATCTCTTCTATTCGAACATCCGCCCCGCGGTGAACGCCGGCATTTCGGTATCACGCGTGGGCGGCAACGCCCAGATCAAGGCGATGAAGCAGGTCGCCGGCCGGCTGCGGCTCGATCTGGCGCAGTACCGCGAGCTCGAAGCATTCGCGCAGTTCGGATCGGAGCTCGACCCGGCGACGCAGAAGCAGCTGTCGCGCGGCGCGCGCATCGTCGAAATCCTGAAGCAGCCCCAATACCGGCCGATGCCGGTGCAGCAGCAGGTGATGATCATCTTCGCAGTGACGAACGGCTACCTCGACGACATCGACGTCGCGAAGGTGCGGACGTGGGAGAGCGGCTTCCATGATTTCATCGCCGCGCAGCACGCCGCGCTCGCCGAAGAGATCCGCACTAAGAAGGCGTTGTCCGACGACGTGACGGCGCGCCTGCGCAAGGCGATCGAGCAGTACAAGGCGATGGGGGGGAGCCGCTAGGTGGCGAAGGCGCGCGA
>DATFTG010000079.1:0-4983 GCA_035262265.1 Gemmatimonadales bacterium | reverse complement strand
GTGCCTGAAAGCCGCCCTCCGGTACTTCGTACTGATGCAGGTAGAGGTTGACGGGAACTTCGACCATCACCGGCCCGGGTGCGCCGCCGCGGGCGAGCGCGCAGGCGCGCCGGATCTCCGGGTACAGATCTTCGCCACGCTCGACGCGAAACGCGGCCTTGGTCACGGGTCGCACCACCGCGAGCTGGTCGATGTCGTGCAGCTGGTAGGCCTTCGGGATGTCGCGCCGGATGCCGCAGCCGAGCACCAGCATCGGGATGTTGTCCATGAACGCTTCGGCGATCCCGGACAGCGCATGCGTCAGGCCGGCGCCTGGAACGACATTCACGCAGGCAAGACGCCCCGAGGCACGCCAGTACCCGTCGGCCATGAACGACGCGCTCTGTTCGTCGGTCACGAGCACGGGCCGAACCACCTCGGACTCGGCGAGGGCGTCGTACAGCTCGATGTTGTGCGTACCGGGAATGCCGAACGTCAGCGAAATGCCCTCGTCCGCCAGGGCGCGGGCGACGAGTGCTCCGCCGGTGAAGTGCATGAGAAATAATGCGCTTTCAGCTGTGAGCTGTCAGCTATCAGCTATCAGCTTGACGATCGCAAACGGGTCTCCAATGTTGCGGCTCACCGCTGACGGCTGAGGGCTGACAGCTGATAGCCGATTTGGTTGTGACGAGCGACCGGATCATCACGCCGGAGGGCGAGCGTCCCGGCGCAGTGGTCGTGTCGGACGGCAGCATCACCGCCGTGGTGTCGCGTGAGGCGGCGCCGGCCGCCAGAAACACGTTCGATGCTGGATCGGCGGCGCTGCTCCCCGGTATCGTCGATACCCACGTCCACTTGAACGAACCGGGCCGCACCGACTGGGAAGGGTTCGCGACCGGGACGCGGGCTGCGGCAGCCGGCGGCGTGACCACCGTCGTGGACATGCCGTTGAACTGCGTTCCGGTGACGACGAGCGTCGCGGCGCTGCGCCAGAAGGCTGCTGCGGCGCAGGGCGCGGCAGTGGTCGATTACGGCTTCTGGGGCGGAATCATTCCGGGGAATGCCGGCGACATCGCTCCACTGCTCGACGCCGGTGTACTCGGCTTCAAAGTCTTTCTCGTGCCGAGCGGCATCGACGAATTCCCGATGACGGGTCCCGCCGACCTCGCCCCCGCGATGACACGGATGGCCGAGCACGATGCCGTGCTGCTGGTGCACGCCGAGGCACCGGAGGTGATCGAGCGGGCGACGCGGGAGGCGACCGGTGATCCGCGCCGCTACGCCACGTGGCTCGCGTCACGTCCCGTCGCCGCGGAGCTCATGGCCATCGACCGAATGCTCGAGCTGTCGGCCCGAACCGGCTGCCGCGTGCACATCGTGCATCTCGCCTGCGCCGAGGGAATCGCCCGCCTTACCGCCGCGCGGCAGAGCGGCGTCCGGGCGACGGTCGAGACGTGCCCGCACTATCTCTCATTCGCCGCGGAGGACATCGCGGACGGTGCAACGGCCTTCAAGTGCGCACCGCCGATCCGCGAGCGAGTGCATCGCGACGCGCTGTGGCGGGGATTGGAGCGCGGTGCGATCGACCTCGTGGCGAGCGATCACTCCCCGTCCCCTCCCGCCCTCAAGTGTCTCGATCGCGGAGACTTCATGAGCGCCTGGGGCGGGATCGCATCGCTCGAAATCGCGCTGTCGGCGGTCTGGACCGGGGCCAGGGAGCGGGGCCGGACGCTCGCGGATGTGGCCCGCTGGATGTCGCGCCACCCGGCGCTCCTCGCAGGTCTCAACCGCAAAGGACGCATCGCGCCCGGGTGCGATGCCGACTTTGTGGTCTTCGACCCGGACGCCCGCTGGACGGTCGAGCCGCGGGCGCTGCGCCAGCGCCACCCAGTCACGCCGTACGCGGGTCTGGCGCTCGAGGGCCGGGTGTTGCGAACGTTTGTCCGCGGAATGTGCGTCTACGACGGTGATGGATGCTCCGAGCCCGCCCGCGGGCGGTGGCTCGTCCGGGAGCGCCGCTGATTCAGTCCTTGCGGCGCCGCTCGCGACCCGTGCGCCGCTCCTCACCCGTGCGCCGCGGGGCGAGCGAGCGCCGGTCTTTTTCCGTCCGTCGCTCGGTGGAGGTACGGCCCCAGATGTTGCGACGCTCTTTCCACTTCCGGCGGTCGAACACCTTGCGGCGATCTTTGCCTTTGCGTCGCTGCGCTTTGCGCTTTTCCGTGGTCATGCAGCCTCGCGCTCGTGCCCTGATACAAGATGCGCGCCAGAGCACCGTTCGCGCCAGCCTTGGAGGTATGCGGTGCGTCCGGGTCTGATCGATCTGGCGTCCGAAGTTGTCGGAGGACGCGCGCTCGTCGCGTCCGATGAGTTCTTCGCGCCGAAATCGAATCTCCTGAAATCGGGACGCGGCGTTTTCCTCGACGGCAAGTACACGAGCCGAGGGCATTGGATGGACGGCTGGGAAACACGGCGGCGCCGCACGCCCGGCTTCGACTGGTGCGTCATTCAGCTCGGCGTCCCCGGCGTCATCCGCGCCGTGACCGTGGACACGCATCACTTCAAGGGCAATCACCCCGAGGCGTGCTCTCTGACCGCCGCCGCGCTGACGACGGTCCCCAAACCCGCCGCGCTGAGGCGCGCCGCGGAGCAGTGGGAGGAGATTCTCGCGCGTAGTGCGCTGGGTCCCGATCGGGAAAACGAATTCGCCGTGGCGGGAGACACGACCGCCACGCACGTCCGGCTGCACATCTATCCAGACGGCGGCGTGGCCCGGTTCCGGGTGTGGGGCGAAGCGCGACCGGACTGGACGCGGCTGCGCCGCCGTCCGGGCCCGATCGACCTCGCGGCGGTTCAGCACGGCGGCGTCCCGCTCGCGGCGAGCGACGAATTCTTCAGCGAGCCGATCAACCTGCTGCTGCCGGGCCCGTCGGTGAACATGGGCGACGGATGGGAGACGCGGCGCCGCCGCGGCCCCGGACACGACTGGGTGATTCTGCGACTGGGCGCGCGCGGTAGCGTGTCCGAGGTCGTGGTGGACACGGCGCATTTCAAGGGCAACTTCCCCGAGAGCTGCCGTCTCGAGGGATGCGATGCACCCGACCTCGAGCCTGCGGCCGTCCCGGACGAGCGTGCGGGGTGGCGCGAGCTCGTGGCGCGCACGAAGCTGCGCGCCGACCGGGCCCACCGCTTTCGGGCCGTCGGCCGCTCGGGACCGGTCACGCATGTCCGGTTCAGCATTTTTCCCGACGGCGGAGTGGCCCGGCTCCGCGTGCTCGGGAGACCGGTGTGACGATCGCGACGTACCTCAACGGACTGCCGCCGGACGCGGCGCGAACGGCATTGGAACGCTGTTGCGCCTCGAGCCAATGGGTGAAGCGGATGCTCGCGGGCCGCCCCTACGCGACCGACGCCCGGCTGTTGCAGGCCGCCGAGCGCGAATGGTGGGCGCTCGATCGCGGCGACTGGCTCGAGGCGTTCGCGGCCCACCCGCGGATCGGGGAGCGGTCGACCGACGCCTGGGCGAGCGGCGAGCAGAGCGGTGTGACACGCGCGGGGGCGGACCTGCGACTCGCGCTGCGCGAAGAGAATGGCGCGTACGAGCGGCGCTTCGGTCACGTCTACCTCGTGTGCGCCACGGGCCGCGGTGCCGCGGAGCTGCTGACCGATCTCAAAGCGCGCCTGATCAACGATCCCGACAAGGAGCTGCGCGTGGCAGCCGGGGAGCAGGTCAAGATCACCCGCTTGCGGCTCGAGAAATTGGTGACGACATGACGGTTTCGACGCACGTGCTCGACACCGCCCGCGGACGGCCGGCAGCGGGCGTGCCCGTGATCCTGTCCGCCGAGGGTCCCGGCGGCTGGAAAGAGCTGGGTCGCGGCACGACCGACGCCGACGGCCGCGTCGCCGCCCTGCTCACCGCCGGCGCGCCGGCGCCGCGTGGGACGACGCTGCGGCTGCGCTTCGAGCTTGCCGCCTACTTTGCGGCTCAGGGGACGCCGGTGTTCTATCCATACGTCGAAATCGTCTTCGCGCCGCAGAATGACGCGCATCACCATATCCCGCTCCTGATCAGCCCCTTCGGCTATTCCACGTACCGCGGCAGCTGACCGGTGACCGCCCACCTCGCGCAGTGGCTCAGCCTCGCGCTGCGCTGGGCGCACGTCATCGTCGGCGTCTCGTGGATCGGGACGTCGTTCTACTTCAACTGGCTCAACGCCCGCATCGCGCCTCCCGCGACGCCCGAGCCCGGGGTGAGCGGCGAGCTGTGGTCGGTACACGGCGGCGGGTTCTACCGTGTCCTGAAATACGGTGTGGCGCCCGACCGCCTTCCGGCAACGCTGCACTGGTTCAAGTGGGAAGCCTACGCCACGTGGTGGACGGGACTGTCACTGCTCGTGCTGCTGTACTACGTCGGGGCGCGCGAGTACCTGCTCGACTCCGCCGTATCGACCCTCACCCCGGCTGCCGGAATCGCGACCGGCGTCGCGACGCTGGCGGCCGCTTGGCTCGTCTACGATGCGCTGTGCCGCTCGCCGCTCGGGGCGCGGCCGGCGGCGTTCGCCGTCCTCGGTCTGCTGCTCGTCACCGCTCTGGCGTGGGGGCTGAGCCACCTGCTCAGCGCGCGCGCGGCCTACCTGCACGTCGGTGCGGCGCTCGGCACGATCATGGCCGCGAACGTCTTCCGCGTCATCATCCCGTCGCAGCGTGCCATGGTGGCGAGCCTCCTAGCGGGGCAGGCGCCCGACGCCCGCCGCGGCAGTCAGGCGGCATTGCGCTCGCTCCACAACAACTACCTCACCTTGCCGGTGGTGCTGACCATGATCAGCAGCCACTATCCGATGCTGTTCCAGCAGCCCTATGCCTGGCAGTTCGCGGCCGCGATCATCGTCGGCGCCGGCTTGGTGCGCCACTACTACAACCTCAAGGACGCCGGCCGCAGCGGCAACTGGATCGACTGGCTGCTCGTCTATGCCGCCGGCGTCGCCGTCTCGCTGGTCATCGTCA
>DATFTG010000078.1:0-4898 GCA_035262265.1 Gemmatimonadales bacterium | reverse complement strand
GACGACTCGGCCTGGAACAGCCTGGCCACCGCGCATCAGACCCAGATCCGGAGCTGCTCCAACCGTCGTGGTGTAGGGACCGGAGCCTGCCTCCAGCTCTACTACAAGTGGTTGCCCCGGCGCGCGCTGGCGCTGGATGATTCGATTCGGCGGGCGAATATCAACTAGTCCTCACCCCTGCCCCCTCTCCGTTCCGGAGAGGGAACGATGTGGGAGATCATGCCCAAACCGTTTCGCGTTCTGTTTGTCTGCACGGGGAACTCCGCCCGCAGTCAGATGGCGGAAGCGATTCTGGCGTCGCGGGGGGCGGGGCGTTTCGCGGCGGAGAGCGCCGGCGCGCGCCCTGCGGGACGGGTGAGCCGCCGCGCCGTCGCGGCGCTGGCCGAGCTCGGGATCGACTGGACCGGCAAGACCCCGCGCAAGGTCGATGGGCTCGAGGAGCGCGACTGGGATCTCGTGGTCACGGTGTGCGATTCCGCGCGCCAGGCGTGCCCCGTCTTCCACGCCGCCCGCTCCGTGGCGCACTGGGACCTGCCGGATCCGATGGACGCGCTGGGCACCGACGAAGAGGTGCACGCCGCATTCCGCCGCTCGCGCGACACGATCGCCGATCTGATCGAACGGCTCATGGCGCTGCCGGTGGAAGCGATGCCACCGCGTGTCCTGGCGCAGCAGGTCTCTGCTTTTATTCCTCGTCTTCCTTGACCAGCCCGTCAGCACGGCGCTCGTCGTGCGCCAGCCGCTCGAGCACGCGGCTCAACGCCCGCTGCTCCACGGTGCGTTGCGTGAGCGATTCGATCGCCCCGCTGCGCACCCGCACGCGGGCGCCGGTCACGTCCACGAAGACGATCCAGGCTGGAACGGGGGAGGCGTCGAGACAGGCGTCGATGTGACGCGCCATCTCGGTGCTGACGCACCAGGTATCCCCCTCGGTCGACACCACGAAGAAGTCGTCCAGTTTCATCGTCTCCTCCTGTGGTGAGAGAAAGCGCCCCGTCTGCAGAGCCACACAGGCGGGGCGATCGACTGCCGCAGAGCATCCGACGGACTGCTCGGCTACGCTCCGACCCCTCGTCCTGTGTCACATACCCGACTGCTGCGATTTCGCTTCATGCCGGCGACAGATTCCCCTTGGCTCAACGCGCGCAATGAAAAAGTCGCCTCCCGACTGTTCTCTCCCCACCGCCACTTCTGGCTCGAGGCACTGAAAACAGCGGGACGCGACTCCCTGCCGCAATGCTAGCGAATCGGGGGAGCGAGTCAAGACCTCTATATTCCTGAGCCGATGACTGCTCCGTTGTGGGTGCCGTCGCGGGCGCGGGCAGCCGCGACCCGGCTCCACGCGTTCGCCCGCACGGCCGGCGGCGGACGCGATTACGCCTCACTGCATCGCTGGTCGGTCGAGCGGCCGGAAGAATTCTGGTCCGCCGTCTGGGACTTCTGCGGGATCGTAGGTGATCGTGCGGGGCCGGTCGCCGTCGGGCTCGAGCACATGGAACCGCCGACGGCGCAGGGCCCGCGCTGGTTCCCCGAGGCGCGGCTGAACTTCGCCGAGAACCTGCTGCGGCCCATGGGCGCCGGGGGGAGACCCGCGGTCATCGCCCTGCGCGAGGGAGGGGAGCGGCGCGAGATGAGCCGACCCGCCCTCGCGGCACTCGCGGCCCGCGTCGCAGCGGGGCTGCGGGACGCGGGCGTCCGGCCCGGCGACCGCGTCGCCGCCTACGTCCCCAACATCCCCGAAGCGATCGCCGCCATGCTCGGCGCCGCCAGCATCGGCGCGATCTGGTCCTCTTGCTCACCCGACTTCGGCGTGGCCGGAGTGGTGGACCGGTTCGGCCAGATCGCGCCGCGACTGCTGTTCGCCGTGGACGGCTACCGCTACGCCGGGAAGGAAATCGATCTGCGCGAGCGCATTGCGGCAGTGATGGGGCAGCTGCCGCCGGTCGCCCAGCTCGTCATCATCCCGTACCTGTCCGCGCACCCCGACGTCCGCGCGATCCCCCGCGCGACGCTGTGGGATGAATGGCTCGGGCCGGAGACGGAGAGTCAATTTACGCGGCTGCCGTTCGACCATCCGCTCTACATCCTGTACTCCTCCGGGACGACCGGCCTCCCCAAATGCATGGTGCACGGGGCCGGCGGGACCCTGTTGCAGCATCAAAAAGAACACGTGTTGCATTGCGACCTGGGCCCGGACGACCGGATCTGCTACTACACGACCACCGGCTGGATGATGTGGAACTGGCTGGCGAGCGCGTTGGCGACCGGGGCGACGATCGTGCTGTACGACGGTGCGCCGCTGGGGCCCGACTCCCGGGTGTTGTGGGACGTGGTCGCGCGCGAGCGCGTGACGGTATTCGGAACCAGCGCCAAATATCTGGCGCTGGCGGAAAAGACCGGGCTCGACCCCGCGCGCACCCACGATCTGACGGCCTTGCGGGCCCTGCTCACGACGGGGAGCCCGCTGGCGGGGCACAGCTACGACTACGTGTACGCCCACGTCAAGCAGGACCTGCATCTCTGCAACATCTCGGGCGGCACCGAGCTGATCTCCTGCTTCGCGCTCGGCGTGCCGACAGAGCCGGTGTGGCGCGGCGAGCTGCAGGGACCCGGACTGGGTATGGCCGTCGACACCTTCGACGCCGCCGGGCGGCCGGTGCGCGGCGCCGCGGGTGAGCTCGTCTGCACCAGGCCGTTCCCGTCGATGCCGGTGGCGTTCTGGAACGACCCGGACGGGGCGAAGTACCGCGCCGCCTATTTCGAGAGATTCCCCGGCGTATGGCGCCACGGCGACTGGGCGGAGATCACCGGCCACGGCGGCCTCGTCATTTACGGCCGCTCGGACGCGACGCTCAACCCCGCCGGCGTGCGCATCGGCACGGCGGAGCTCTACCGCATCGTCGAGCGCCAATCTGAGGTGCTCGAAAGCCTCGCGATCGCCCACGACACCGGGACGGGAGATGTACGCATCGTGTTGTTCGTGAGGCTCCGGGAAGGCGTGCGGCTCGACGACGCGCTCGCCGAGCGGATCCGCCGCGGGCTACGCGAGGAGGCGAGCCCGCATCACGTCCCGTGGCGCATCATTCAGGTCGCGGATCTGCCGCGGACGATCAGTGGAAAGCTGTCGGAGCTGGCGGTGCGGGCGGTGGTGCATGGGCAGGCGGTGACGAACGTCGAGGCGTTGGCGAATCCGGAAGCGCTGGAGTTGTTTCGGAACCTGCCACAGCTGCAATGACGCAACAAAGGCGTCGTGGGTCATGAGTCGTGAGTAACCACCCATAACCCATTACTCAGAACGCCTTTCTTACCTCATGTTCCCCGTGTGGCCAAGTGAGAACCGTCCCGGCTGCGGCCACACCGCAAGACCGTGCGGATCGCGCCCCACCTTGATCCGGTAGAGCAGCCGCCCACTCTTCGTATCGAAGACGTAGACCTCCTGATCGTAGCGCCCCGAGAGCCACAGCTCCGAGCCGTCGACCGACACGTTCCCCATGTCGGGGCTGCCGCCGCCCTCGATCGGCCAGTTGGCCACGACGGCGCGCGTGAGCGGGTCGACGACGCTGATGCTGCCGGGTCCGTGCGGTCCGGCGTGCAGCGTGTGCCATCCGCGATTCGACACGTAGAAGAGCTTGCCGTCGCGGCTGGGATAGATGCCGTGCGTCCCGGTGCCCGTGGGGAGGAAACCGATGCGCTTCAGTGAATCGGCGTCGATGATGTGGACGCCGTCCTCGAGCATGTCGGCGACGAGGAACACTTTGCCGTCAGGCGACAGCCGCACATCCTGCGGCATCGACGGCTTGCCGGGATCGAGCTTCAGATAGCCGGTGATCTTGTGCGTCGCCACGTCGAGCCGCAGCAGCTTGCCCGAAAACTCGCATGACGCGACGGCGAACCGCCCGTCCGCGGTAAAGTCCAGGTGATCGACGCCGGGGCAATCGACCTTCACCGAATCGTGCAGCGCCATGGTATGCGCGTCACGGAAGTCGAGCCGCTGGTCGCGCTCGGCGACGACGACGGCGTACTTGCCGTCGGGCGTGAAGTAGAGGTTGTAGGGATCCTCGACGGGGACGCTCTTTCCTTCCTTCCCGGACACGGGATCGATCGGGGTGAGGCTGTTCCCGATGTCGTTCGCGACCCACAGGGTGCGCAGGTCGTAGGACGGGACCACGTGCTGCGGCAGAGTCGAGGTCTCGAAGGTGCGCAGCACGCGGTGTTCCACGGGATCGATGACGGTGACACTCGCCGCGCCGCCGAGGGGGACGTAGACCAGCGGCCTGGCGCGCCGCGCGACGGGGTCGACCATCCCGGCGCCGGCGCCGGCGTAGATGTTGTTGGGATCGAGCGGCGGCGGCATGCCCGGCAGGAGCGTGTCGCGCCGCAGCGCGGCCGGATGCCCCGCCGTCGCCGAGTGGGCGATGCGGCAGCCTGCGCCGAGGGCGGCGGTGAGCAGGAGGCTGATGCCGGTCAGCTTCATAATGCGCATCTGATCGTTCAAGACTCGGGAACGCCGCACAGGGTCACGGCCGACGAGAGACAATGTAGTGACGGCGGGCTGTTTCGCAGGGTGCCATCCCCTGCGCCCCCCGTTTAGATTCGAGCGCCCGAGCACCCACCAGGGGAGTGCTCAGCCGACCGTTTACCGTCAGGATGCGTTGCAATGCCGATTACCGCCACCAATATCCGCCGGGGCATGGCCATCATGTTCGAGGGTGAGCCTTGTCGCGTCATCGAGTTTCATCATCACACCCCCGGCAATCTGCGGGCCATGGTCCACGCCAAGCTGCGCAAGCTCAAGACCGGCGTGACGATCGAGCACCGCTTCCGCGCATCCGACACCGTCGAAGAGGCGCAGCTCGAGACGCACGAGCTGCAGTACCTCTATCACGACGGGCATTCGT
>DATFTG010000077.1:0-16956 GCA_035262265.1 Gemmatimonadales bacterium | reverse complement strand
GAGCGCGCGCACCACGAGCTCGGGTCCGATGTCGCCCATCGCCCAGCCCTTGATCGCTTCGTCCAGCACCATGCGGCGCGGGACGACGCGGTCGCGGCGGCGGCGGCGCACCCAGCGGTTGACCAGCAGCACCGCGATCAGGACGAGGATCGATCCGCCCTGCAGCACCGCCACCACGAGGAGGAGGTTCTGCGCCGTCACCGGCCGACCCAGCGGCGGATCTTTTCCAGTGCCACGCGCAGGCTCACCGGTTTCACGAGGTAGTCGGTCGCGCCTCCCTCGAGGGCGCGCAGCTGCTCGTCCTCACCCCCGTGGACCGTCATGAACACGACCCGGAATACCCCGGGCCGCTCGCGCTGCAGCATATAGAAGAGGGAATGGCCGTCGAGCCCCGGCAGGTCGACGTCGAGCAACAGCAGCGGGTGCACGTCCCCCACGGAGAGAGTGCGCAGCGTCTCGAGGGCGTCCTTCCCGTTGCGCAGCACCCGGCTCGTGTAGCCGCGCGATGACAGCCCGTACTCGAGCAGCTCGATGAGGGCGGTATCATCCTCGATGATGAAGACGTCGGGCAGCTGGGAGACGGGACCGGGACGGGTGAACGAGCCGCGCAGCCGGCCGACGTACGCGTGGGCGGTGACCCCGCGGTCGGTGGCCGCGACCCCGCCGCCCGCGATCCAGGACTTGGCGGCTTCCTCCATCTCCGCCGCGACGCGTGTGGCCTCGGCGAATCCGTAGGAGCCGGCGGAGCCGCGGATCTTGTGCGATTCGCGGCGGAAATCATCGAGCGCCTGGGGGTCCGCGCCGTCTACGGCGAGGCGGTCGGCGAGACCGGCGAGGTGCTCGATCTGCCCCTGGACGCTCTTGAGGTACCCTTCGAGCAGGCCGGGAGGGAGGAGCCCCGGGTCGAAATCGCCCGTCACGACTCTGAAGATAGGAAGGCCCCCCGCGAGGGGCCATAGCAGGCGCGATATTTTGCGTCGTGGAACGCCAGGATGTCGGGCTTTGCCTGAGGTGCCGCTGGAAGCGCGCGGTCACGAACGCCCGCGGCTCCATCTTTTTCCGTTGCGCGCGGTCCGACAGCGACGCGCGCTTCGTCCGCTACCCGCCGCTGCCGGTGCTCACCTGTCCCGGATACGAGGACGCGATGTTGTTCGTGATTCTGATGCACTACACGAAGCCGCTCCCCGACGTGGATGCAGTCCGCGCCGAACATTACGTCCATCTCGAGCGCGCCGCCGCAGCCGGGACGATGCTGGCCTGGGCGCGACGCGACCCGCCGACAGGCGGCGTCCTCATCGCGGCCGCCGCCGACCGGCAGTCATTGGAGCGGGTCCTCGCGGAAGACCCCTACGTAAAGGCGGGCGTGGCGAAGCCGGAGATCGTGGAGTTCAACGAGAAAAATGTGAGGGTGAAACTGCGAGGGGAGTGAGGAGTGGGGAGTGGTACGTGACGGTGCACGCCGTACTGTCTTTCCGCACCGTTGAGACCCACTCCCCGCTCCCCACTCCCCGTTTTCTTACTTCCCGTACACCCCGATCCCGTACCAGCACGGGCTCGTCTGGCAGTTCGCCATGATCACCTTCACGCGATAGCGCTGCGTCTCGCGCGGCGTCACCTGCACGATCGGCACGTCGTCGTTCTGGATATCCGAGTCCACCTGGTCGCCATCGGCGTCATACAGGACCAGGTCGAGGTCCTTGCAGTCGTTGTCGCATACACCGACGAGCGCGTACGTCGTCCCCGAGTGCAGCGTCAAGGTGAACGAGTCGTTCTCGTCGTCGTGCAGACTGCCGACCTGGGTCTCGTGGGTCTGGTCGTAGCCCTTGTCGCTGAGGGTCTTGGCGGCGTTCTTGAGCTGATTCTCGACCTGGGTGCGCCAGCGGTTTTCGGATTGTGCCGAGGCAGGTCTGGCGACGAACGCCAGGGCGACGGTGACGGCGACGGCGACTCGATGCATGAAGACCCCCTCAAAGAGATGTTCGGGATGGGACCGGCAGCACATGGGCGAAAAGCGTGCCACCTGTGGCGCCGCACTAAAGTAGTAAAGAGAGGCCGTTTAGAGGGGTGCTCGGGGCTTACCTGACCCGGCGGATCGCTGCAGGGTGCAAGAACGCCGCAGTTTATGCGTCGGGAGGGGAGCTCGAATTCTGTCCGCCGGCCCAACCCGTCCCGACCCCGATTCCGAACAGGACTCCCATCGGTACGGTGATGATGGGAAGCGCGGCGATCGCGATCCCCGCCGCGGTGCCGACGATGCCGGCCGCTACTGCGGTGCCCGGCTTCTGCGCCGCGTCGACGTAGCGCAGCCGGTTCTTCACGAAGCGCTTCGTGGGAATGAAACCGCCGGCGAACGAGGCGGCGTAGACGGCGGCACCTACGAGAAATCCGATCATACGATCTCCTACGGAACTTGCTTCGCCCCGGTTTCTGGCGCAATGTCTCCAAGAGACGCTGTCAGCTATCCGCCGTCAGCCGTGAGCTACCACAAGCTGAAACGGCTGACAAAAACCTGATAGCTGATAGCTGAAAGCTGACAGCTATCAGAGACATCGACCTCGTCGAGCGCACGCAGCTCCTCAAGATCGCCGCCTGGTTCGGGCCGGCGATGTTCGTCATGCTGTCGGGTGCGTGGTATCGGCTCTTCGATCAGGGCTCGATTTCCGGTCTCGTCTGTGTGTTCTTGATCATCGTCAACATTCCACTGGTTGTCCTTGGCATTTTCGGCATTAACGCAATCACGAACCGTGCCTCCAGAAGCCTGGTGCATGGCTTGTACGCGGTGGGCGACATCCCGCCGCCGCGCAGTTACCCGCGACAGGATGTGATGATCGTGCGCGGCCAGTACCGCGAAGCGGCGGAGTACTTCCGCGATCATCTCACCGTCGAGCCCGACGACAACGAAGCGCGGCTGCGGCTCGCCGATCTGCTCGAGCAGCATCTCGACGACCCAGCGGGCGCCGAGCGGTTGTATGTGGAGGTGCGCGGGAGGCAGCCGAACCGTGGGGAGGAGATGCGAGCGGCCAACGGGCTGATCGATCTCTATCGCAGGCAGGGAAATCGCGAACGACTGCTGGTGGAGCTGGCGCGCTTTCGCGATCGGTATCCCGGGACTCCCGGCGCCGCTGCCGCGGCGCGCTTGATCACCCGGATGAAGACCGAGAGCCTCTAGCTTACGGCCGATAGCTGATAGCCGACAGCCATCTTGGTTACCACCGCACGGCCGCGCTCCCCCACGTAAATCCCGACCCGAACGCCGTCAGGATCAACAGCTCGCCGCGCCCGAGGCGTCCATCGCACACCGCCTCGTGCAGCGCGATGGGAATCGAGGCCGCCGTCGTGTTCCCGTACTTCTGGATGTTGTTGAAGATCTGGTCGTCGCGTAGCTCGAGCTGGCGCTGCACCATCTCGGAGATGCGCAGATTGGCTTGATGCGCGATCAACAGCTTTACATCGCTCGTGGTGCAGCCGTTTGTCTGCAGGGCGACCTTCACCGACTCCGGCATCTTCGTCGTCGCATGCTTGAACACCTCGCGCCCTTCCATCTTGATGCGGGCCTTGCCGTCGGCGAGCATCGCGGCGCTGATCCACGGTACGTGCGACAGCCCGGGACCGTCCATCCACAGTTTCTCCGCCTGACGGCCGTCGCTGAAGAGATGGGTCGAAAGCACACCACGCTTCGGGTCGTTGGTGGGGCCGAGGATCGCCACGCCGGCGCCGTCGCCGAAGATCACCGCCGTATCGCGACCCTCCGTCGTCGGGTCGAGCCCCGGCGACTGGATCTCGGCGCCCACGAGCAGCACGCGCTTGTACTGGCCGCAGCGCACCCAGGCATCTGCTACCGACAGCCCGTAGAGGAAGCCGGTGCACTGGTCGCGCACGTCGAGCGCCGGGATGTCGGTGACGCCGAGCATGCGCTGCAGGAAGACACCGTTGCCGGGGAAGAAGTGGTCGGGGCTCGCCGTCGCGAAGATGATGCAATCGAGGTCGCTCGCCTGCATGCCCGCCTGGGCGAGCGCCCGCTGGGTCGCCTCGGCGGCGAGTGAGGAGCAGGTGGTGCCGGGCTCCACCCAGCGCCGCTGCTTGATGCCGGTGCGCTGCGTGATCCATTCGTCCGACGTGTCCATGAGTTTGGACAGGTCGTCATTCGTGACGACGCGCGGGGGGACGTAGAACCCTGTAGCGATGAACTCAGTCCGTGACATGTGTCACCTATTCTCCCCGGTGCGTCTGGCGTCAGCGGTTCTTGTCATCTGGATTTTCCCGCGTGATCACTGAAGATTTGGCTCCACCTATCCCCCCGCAAGGGAGCCCATGGAGCTGACCGTTACGCGCGCGCAATGCGACGCGGTGCGCGCCGCCAAGCATCTTCCCGATGTGCTGAAGCGCGTACTCGACGCCGCCAGGCCGGCGGGTGACGGGTTCGTGCTGCGACTCACCTATGAGGAGGCCACCGCGTTGCAGGAGCTGGCCGCCTGGAATGTGCATAGCGACGACGCGGGCGCCGTGACTCCGGAGTCCCGCGTCTTCGATGACCTCGTCAAAGCCATCATCACTCACCCGGACTACTGACCCATGCGCGTGTCTCGTTTCGCCGCCCTGACGCTGCTTTCGATCGTCGCCGCTCGCCCCCTCGCCGCGCAAAAGCGCGCCATCACCTTCGACGACTACATCTCGCTTCCCGTCGTTTCGGACCCGGGGCTCTCTCCCGACGGGAAGTGGGTCGTCTACACGGTGACGACCCCGTCGCTCAAGGAGAACCGGGGCGTGGCGCGGCTCTGGCTCGCCGACCTCGCGACCGGGCAGACGCGCCAGATCACGCAGGGGCCGGGCTCGGACCGGAGTCCCCGCTGGTCGCCCGACGGCAAGACGATTGCCTTCATCTCGAGCCGCCAGGGCGGTCCGCAGATCTGGGCGCTCTCCACCACCGGCGGCGAGGCACGCAAGATCACCAGCATCGACGACGGGGTGGGGGAGATCTACTGGAAGCCCGACGGAAAAGGCCTGCTCGCCGTCGTCGACGTGAAGTGGCCGGCCGAGCAGGAGATCGACAAGCGCAACGGCGACTACGCGACCGATGCCCGCATCTGGACGGAGCTGTTCTGGCGTCATTGGGACGATTTCCGCGCCGGACATCGCCAGCATGTGTTCAGCGTCGATCTGGCCAGCGGCAAAGCGACGGACCTGACGCCGCTGGACCACGACGCGCCGACGATCGCGACGTCGGGCGACGGCGACGTGGCGATTTCCCCCGACGGCAAAGAGATCGCGGTCGCGATGCACGGCGACACGGTCGTCGCCACCAACACCAACGTCGACATCTACGTCATGGGCCCCGACGGCTCAGGCATGCGCAACGCCACCGCCGCGCTGCCCGGGGCGGAGAACACGCCGCGCTACTCCCCCGACGGCAAGTGGCTTTCCTATCTCTCGATGCCGCGCGCCGGATTCGAAGCCGACCGGCAGCGCCTCATGCTTCAGGCCCGGGCGGGCGGCGGCGGCGCGGTCGACGCGACCGCGGGGTGGACGCTGTCCGTCGGCTCGTTCACCTGGTGCGCCGACTCGAAGTGCGTGTACGCAGTGGTGGAGGACCACGGGCGCCAGAACGTCTACAAGATCGAGATTCCGTCGTACCGCCGCTCGCTCGCCGCGTCGGGGGGCGTGAACTCCAACCCCAATGCCTCGGCCGACGGCAAGACGGTCGTCTATTTGCACCAGACCGACACGCACCCCGCCGAGGTGTGGGTGAATAACGCGGCGCTGACCCATCACAGCGATGCGGGGATCGCGGGACTCGACCTCCCGCCGCTCGAGGGGTTCGGCTTCGTCGGCGCGCAGGGCGACTCGGTATTCGGCTGGCTGCAGAAGCCACCGGCGTTCGACCCGTCGAAGAAGTACCCGCTCGTCTATCTGCTGCACGGCGGCCCGCAGACGCAGTGGATGGATCTGTGGCACGCGCGCTGGAACTACCAGCTGTTCGCGAGCCGCGGCTACGTCGTCGCCGTGGTCAACCGGCACGGGTCGACGGGATACGGCCAGGCGTTCACCGACGCCGTGTCCCAGCACTGGGCCGACTATCCCTACGAAGACCTCATGAAGGGTCTCGACGCCGTGACGAAGATGCCGTTCGTCGATTCGACGCGCATGTGCGCCGCGGGGGCGAGTTACGGCGGCTTCATGATCTATTGGATCGAGGGCCATACCAACCGCTTCAAGTGCCTCATCGCTCACGACGGCGTCTTCAATACCGTGAGCATGGGCGGCTCGACTGAAGAGCTGTGGTTCCCCGAGTGGGAGTTCGGCGGCACGCCCTACCAGGCGCGGGACGGGTTCGAGAAGTGGTCGCCCATCAACTTCGTGAAAGACTGGAAGACGCCGATCCTCGTCGTGCACTCACAGCTCGACTACCGCGTCGATCTCTCCGAGGGTTATCAGGCGTTCACCGCCGCGCGGCAGCTGGGTGTGCCGGCGAAGTTCCTCTACTTCCCCGACGAAGGGCACTGGGTGCTGAAACCGCGCAACCGACGGATCTGGTGGGGCGTCGTGCTCGACTGGCTGGATCAATACCTGAAGGCGCCGGTGGTCGGGAGCCGGTAAAGGTGTGAGAAGTGAGAAGTGAGAGGTGAGAGGTCGTGAAGCGGGTGCCTCTCGCCTCTCACCTCTTACTTCTCACGCTTTTGGTTTAGGGTCTCGTCCATACGTTGTTGCTTCGCCGCACGTCCGGAAAGTTCTTCGCCGCATCGATCTCGACTCTCACCAGCTCCCGCGTCGTCGCCCGGTCGTAGACGTAGTGGTTGCCGAGGTACCAGACCTCGACCGGGAGTCGCACCGTTTCTGTCGAGCTGTCGCCGTACGTGAGCGTCATATCCACCGGCATCGGCAGCTGGCCCGGGCTCGAGAGCCAGATACGGGCGAAGCGCGCGCCCGACGAGTCGGTGGCGCTGGTGACCGAGTCTACCGCCTGATCCACGACGTCGTTGCGGTAGAACCAGCCGCGCCAGAACCACGACAGGTCCTCACCCAATCCGTCTTCCATCGTGCGGAAGAAGTCGGCCGGCGTGGGATGCTTGAACGCCCAGCGCCGGATGTATTCCCGGAACGCGGCATCGAAGCGTGTCGTATCGCCCACCAGCTGCTGGCGCAGGATGTAGAGCCCTACCGCCGGCTTGTCATACCCGGCGGCTCCGAGCAGCTGCGCGGCAATGCGGTCGGCGGGGAGCATCGGCGGGACATCACGTCCCGTCGCCATGAACCGGCCGTAATTCTCGATCCCGCCGCTGCCTTCCCCGGTCGTGTCGCGATAGAACGACCGCACCGAAAAGATATTGATGAACGTATTGAACCCCTCGTCCTGCCACGCGTACAGCCGCTCGTTCGATCCCACCATCATCGGGAACCACTGGTGGCCGAGCTCGTGGGTGGTGACGCCGTACAGGCCGCGCCCGCCGGAGCGGTCGCCGCAGAACACGATCATCGGGTACTCCATCCCGCCGACCGGTCCCGCGACGTTGATCGCCGTCGGGTAGGGGTAGTGGAACCACTTTTCCGAGTAGTGCTCGATCGTGTGGCGCACGTAGACGGTGGAATTCGCCCAGTCGGCATTCGCCTCCGGCGGATAGAACGACTGCATCACGATTCCGTCCCAGCCGCTCGCGTCCCACACGAAGTTGGGCGCCGCGGCCCAGGCGACGTCGCGCACGTTCTTGGCGCTGAAGTGCCAGGTGAGAGTGGGCGCCGTTCCAGCGGGCCGCGTTTCCGGCTTGCCTGCTTCGTCGCGCGCCACGATCGCGACGGTCGAGTCCGCGGTACGGGCGCGGGCGAGCCGCGCACGTTGGGTCGCGGTGAGCACCTCCAGCGGATTGAGGAGCGTGCCGCTCCCCGCGACGATGAACCTGCGCGGCACCGTCACCGAGAAATCGATGTCGCCGTACTCGAGATAGAACTCACCCTGCCCGATGTATTGCTCGGTGTTCCAGCCGCGCACGTCGTCGTATACGGCGAGCCGCGGGTACCACTCGGCGATCTCGTACAGCCATCCCTCGTTGAAGCGCTCGCGTCCCATCCGGTCGGAGCCGTGCTTGGGGACCTGGAACGAGAACTCGAGCGACAGCGACACGACGCCGCCTGGCGCGAGCGGTTGATCGAGATCGACGCGCAGCATGGTGCCGTTGACGCTGGACGACAGGGCGACGGGGCGCGCCGCTCCCGCGGCCCCACGCAGCGCCGCCAACCCGCGAATGCGATAGCCGCCCGGAAAGCCGCGCGCCCCCCAGCGTGTATCCTCGGGGAAGACGAAGCTGCCGCGACTCCCTTCCGCGTAGATGTTCTGATCGACCTGGAGCCAGAGATAGCGCAGCGAGTCGGGTGAATGATTCGTGTAGCGGATCGTTTCGCTTCCCGACACGCTGTGCGTGCCCGTATCGAGCGTCGCCCGGATCGTGTAGTCGACGCGCTGTTGCCAGTAGCGCGGGCCGGGTGTTCCCGAGCCGGTGCGGATCTCGTTCGGCGCCGGCAGGGGGAGCCGCCGGAACGGCGATGTGTCGCCCACTCCGACTGGGATGCGAGCCGCGGGGGCTTGAGCGGGTTGCGTGGGTTGTTGCAGGACGACGGCGAGCAGCAGCGGCACGACACTCATGCGAACGACACCTCGAGCGAAAGGGTTGTGTTCGGCTACTCGACGAGGACCGACACCTGGTCGGCGTTTCCGCGGGCATCGACGGCGCGGATGGTGTGGCGCCCGTGCGCGATGGGCCAGCGGTCGCTGCGCCAGATGTGTCCGTCGACGTACCAGCGCACGCCCGCGCCTCCGACCGCGCGCAGCGCGACAGTGGCGTAGCGCGGGTCCGTCCCCACGGGCACGGAGTAGCGGTCCCCGTCCTCTGGGCTGGTGATGTGGAAGGCCACGATGGCTGGTTCGGGTGGGCGAACCCCGGACCGTTGGCCCGGAGCAACCAGCGCAGCGTTACCCCGGGGCACCGCTTCGGCGTCAGCCGCTCCGAGAGTGCCGCCTGTTCCGGCACCCTGAGATGCCGCCCAGTCGGCGTACTCCACCGGCAACACGACCTGCCCGCCGCGATGCCAGTCACAGCTGGCGGTCGGCTCCGTCCCCGGAACGAACCATTCGTCGGCAGGCGGACATTCCGGTCCCGCGCGCATCCCCGACAACCGACAGATCTTGACCCGCACCGCGCCGACCTCGGCGGGCGTCGCAAAGACGCCCGGAGGAACGTGCTGCGCCACGAGCAGCGCCGCGCGGTGCAGCAGCGGGCCCGCGCCCGTGATGCCACCGACGCCCTGCATCGGCATGCCGTTGAAGTTGCCGACCCACACCGCTACGGTGAACCGGCCGGTCGTGGCGACGGCCCAGTTGTCGGTGAAGTGGCGACTGGTGCCGGTCTTCGCCGCCGCCTTGAAGGGAAAATCGAGCGGCGTCTCGTTGCCGAAGCTCGGCATGCGGGCCACCGGATCGCTCAACACGTCGAGCACCAGCGCCGCCGCCTGCGGGGACATGATGCGCCGCTCGGTGAGCGGCGCCGCGGCACTCATGTTCCAGCGCACCGGCCGCCATACGCCTCCGCCGGCGAGTGCGCGATAGCCATTGGCCAGGTCGAGCAGCGTGACGTCGCCGTTGCCCAGGGCGAGTCCCAGTCCGTAGTACTCCGCCGAATGGTCGAGCGTCGCGAAGCCGGCACTGTGTAGAGTGGCGAGCAGGCTGGCGACGCCGATGCGCTGGGCCAGCTCCACCGCGGGGACGTTGTACGAGCTGCCCAGCGCATCGCGCGCCCGCACCGGTCCGTGAAAGGCGCGGTCGTAGTTGCGCGGGCGGTAAGGCCCGAACGTCGTCTCGTAGGTGTGCGGGATGTCGGGCAGCACCGATGCCGGCGTGTAGCCGCGATCGAACGCGAGCCCGTAGAGAAACGGCTTCAATGCCGAGCCCGGCTGGCGCGGCGAGATCACCATGTCCACCTGGCCCGCGGTATCGGCGAAGAAATCGGGTGAGCCGACCCAGGCGAGCACGTCGCCGTCGGCATTGTCGAGCACGACGAGCGCCGCCTCGGCGACGCCTTTGTCCCGTAACGTCGCGACGGTGTGGCGCACCTCCGCTTCGAGCGCCGTCTGCAGGCCGAGGTCGAGCGTCGTCCGCCACTCGCCGGTCGCGCTGTCCGATCCTGCTTCCGCGAGCACGTGGGTGGTGAAGTGGGGGGCCAGGAACTGGGCCGCTGCGTCGTGCACCAGCACCGGCTCTGCGTTGGCGCGCTGCACGTCCTCGGGGCGCGCGAAGCCGAGCGTCGCCATGCGGGCGAGCGCGATGCGGCGGCGCGCACGGGCGCGCTCGATCGAAACGAGAGGGTTGTCGCGCGCGGGGGCGTGCGCGAGCGCGGCGAGCAGGGCGGCCTGACCGAGGCTGAGCGTGCGCGGATCGGCGCCGAAGTAGAGATCCGCGGCGGCGGTGACGCCCGCCGTTCCCTGGCCGAGCGGCACGCGGTTCAGGTACTGCTCGAGGATCGTCTGCTTGTCGAGGTGGAGATCGAGCCGCCAGCTCCAGAAGATCTGGCTGACCTTCCCGGGGATCGTACGCGGCGTGCCGACGAGCAGCCGCGCCAGCTGCATCGTGATCGTCGAGCCGCCGGCGACGAGTCCGCGGGCACGTATGTCCTGAACGAGTGCACGGCCCAGTGCGCGCACGTCGACACCGTGATGGTCGTAGAAGCGGCGATCTTCCACGGCGAGGAACGCCTGCAGCAGCTTGGGGTCGAGATCGCCGAGGCTGGTCCAGCCGCCGCGTCCGAGGTCGGTGCGTGTGGCCCGCAGCGGCAGGCCGTGGCGGTCGAGCAGCACGACACGCGGGACGGGACCGGGGTTCGCGAGCGACGCAGGCAGGGGGAGCGCGAGCCAGCCGATGACGAGGAGGGCGGCGACGCCCAGGGTTGCCGCACCGCGGAGAATGAGCCGGCGCCGGGTCATGCGCTGCCTCCGAGCCGCGCCTCCGCAATACGGTCGGCGGCGGTGGCCGGTGTGACTCCCTGTCGCTCAGCGCTCGCGAAAATCTCGAGCATCGTGTCGTAGATAGCGTCGATCGTCGTTCGGGCGCGCTCTTCCGTCCAGCCGAACAGCGAGCGGGCCCCGTCGATCACCCCGCCCGCGTTGGCAATGTAGTCGGGACCATACAGGATCCCGCGCGCTGCCAGCCGGTCGGCGTCGGCGGGCTCAGCGAGCTGGTTGTTCGCGGCGCCGACGACGATCTGGCACTGGAGCTGCGGGATCGAGAGGTCGTTGAGGATGCCGCCGAGGGCGCAGGGAACAAAGCCATCGGCGGGCAGGGTCGCGATTGTCTCCGCCGGGACGACGCGGTCGATATCGGAGCGTGCGACCTTGCGAGCCCGCGCTTCATCCACATCGGCGACGAGCAACCGCGCACCGGCGTCCTGTAACATTGCGGCGAGGGCGCCGCCGACGTTGCCGCATCCCTGGAGGGCGAACGCTCGGCCGCGCAGCTCGTCCGTGCCCCAACGCCAACGGGCGGCGGCCTGCAGCGCGCGCAACGCCCCGCGTGCCGTGAACGGCGAGGGATCGCGCAGGCCCGCGACGTGCAGCGTCTCGCGCCGCACGATCGCCATGTCTTCGTACGATGTGCCGACGTCTTCGGCGGTGATGTAGCGCCCGCCCAGGTGCTCGACCAACCGCCCGTGGGCGCGGAACAGATCTTCGCGCGAGCCGTTGGCGTGGTCGGCGATGATCACCGCCTTGCCGCCACCCATGGAGAGGCCCGCGGCGGCGGCTTTGTAGGACATCGCGCGCGACAGCCGCAGCGCGTCGGCGAGCGCGGCCGCATCGGAGTCGTAGCGCCACAACCGCGTCCCGCCACAGGCCGGGCCGAGCCGGGTGTTGTGAATCGCGACGATCGCGCGGTATCCCGCCCGCTCGTCTTCCGCCTGAAGCACCAGCTCGTGCTCGGTCCCGGGATGCAGCTCGGTAATCCGCATGGAGGTAATCGACCCCTTACAACGTACCGTCGGACGCCGTAGCGTCGTAGTCCCATGTCCACCCCGACACTGCTCGGCGTTCCGTTCGACGCCGCCTCGTCGTTCCGCCGCGGTGCGGCTGCCGCTCCGAAAGCGATCCGCGCCGCGCTCACATCGCCGGCCGGGAATTCCTGGACCGAGGGGATGATCGATCTCGGTGCGCCCGGGAACCTCGCCGACGCGGGCGACGTCGCGGGGCTGGACGCCGAGACGGCGCGCGCGCGCATCGAGGAGGCCGTGACCAGGCTCGCCGCCACCGGAGCGCGGCCGATCGTGCTCGGCGGCGATCACTCGATCACGTACCCGCTGCTGCGGGGTCTGCGGCCTCGACACCAGCACCTCAGCGTGCTGCACATCGATGCCCACCCCGATGTCTACGAGGAATTCGAAGGGGATCGGTTCTCACACGCCTGTCCGTTCGCGCGCGTGCTCGAGGAGCGGCTCATCGACGAGCTGGTGCAGGTGGGGATTCGCACGATGACGGGGCACCAGCGGGCCCAGGCCGATCGCTTCGGGGTCGAGGTGATCGATATGGATGCCTGGACGGAGGGCCGGCGGCCCCTCCTCGCTCATCCCGTCTACCTGTCGATCGACCTCGATGGCTTCGATCCGGCACACTGTCCCGGTGTGTCACATCCGGAGCCGGGGGGCCTCACGGTGCGCGACTTTCTCTCCCTGCTCCATCGCCTCGAGGTTCCGGTGGTAGGTGCAGACGTGGTGGAGCTGAACCCCGAAGTTGACCCGGCGGGTTTGACTGCCCGCGTCGCGGCGAAGCTGGTGAAGGAAATCGTCGGTCAGATGCACCGGTCCACCGTATCCTGACGTTTGTCGACGTCTTTTTCCTTACGCATTCTCCCCATACGCCTTATCCATACGCCTTCCCAAGGAGGAAACCATGCGTCCTTTCTCTGCGATCGTCTTCGTCCTGATCGCCGTCAGTCCGGCCACATCCCAGACACCGCCCAAATGCGATACCCCGCAGTATCGCCAGCTCGACTTTTGGGTCGGTGACTGGAACGTCACGAGCGGCGGCAAGCCCGCCGGGACGAATCTCGTCACGCAGGAAGAAGCGGGTTGCCTCGTGCACGAGCATTGGTCGGGAGCGGCCGGCGGCACCGGCCAGAGTTTCAATTTCTACGACCGCTCGGACGACCGCTGGCACCAGGTGTGGGTGTCCTCGACTGGAACGACGCTGTTCTTGAGCGGTCAGTCGGCGGAAGGAAAACTGGTGTACACCGGCGTCGCCCCCGGCCCGAACGGAGCGCCGGCGCAGCAGCGTCTGACCTTTTTCCATAATGCCGACGGAACGGTGCGTCAGCTGTGGGAGTCGAGTTCCGACGGGAAGCAATGGCAGACGGTGTTCGACGGGCTGTACGTGCGGAAGTCTCGGTGAGAGGTTTCGGGGTGCTACCGCACCCCAGGCTGGCAGCGCGCTGCGCGCTCGTGTGTCTCACAGTGGCTTGCTCGCACGATCCACCGATGTCCGTCGGCAGTTACACGCCCGGGGGTCCGCTCGGCAGCGCCGTGCCGCTGCGGCTCACCTACAACCCCGGCGAGGACCTGGGGCCGGTCTGGCTCAGTGATGGGAGCGGCTTCTTCTATACCGCGGAGCGCCTCGACCGCGACGACAAGGACCGCTGCCTCGCACTGATGCCGTCAGGCGGCGGGTCGATCGAGCGGGAGATCTGCGACCGTACGCCGGCGGCCGACGATTCCGTGGACGCATACAGTGCGGCGGCGATCGCGCAGAGTGGTGGTCTCGTCTACGTCCGCGGTACGGCGTCGTTCACGGCCGGATGGCCCGTGACGCCGCACGACCAGCAGCTCGTCGTCGCCACACTCCCCGATCCCGCCACGGTGCGGGTCCTGCTGCCGTCGATTCCCTATCCCGGTCCCGGCGGTCGCGTGCATCAAGGGGTGGCGCAGGTGCGCTGGCTCAACGACACCTCGTTGATCTACGTCGGCCAGCAGGTGCAGTATCCCGCGGTCTGCATGAACTGCGTGCTGCGCGATACGCTGGCCTCGGGGCTCGAGCTCGTGCGGCTCGACTTCGGGTCGTCGACACCAGTGCTGCACAAGCTGCCGGGCACCGATCAGGCTTCGTCGGTGACGGTGGCGGGGCGGGATACGCTCTTTTTCACGATCAACGGGGACACGCGGGTCTTGCGTTTCACGCTCGCGGATAGCGCGGTCACCGTGGTCCACGACTTCGGCGCCGGCAACATCGCGCGCGACGTGCAGGCCGGCAGCGGCCGTCTCGTCGCGGTCGTGGGCGGCAAGGTGTCCTTCACCCCCGACTCCGTGACCGGCGGTATCCAGCGGGACAGCGGGGGGACGATCGTGCTGGTGGACCCCACGAGCGGCAGCGAGACGCCGCTCGGGCTCGGTACGCTTTTCCGTCATCCGGCGCTTTCACCCGACGGGCGTGGCATCGTGGCGGAGTCGTACGTGGGGACTACTCGATCGACCGACCTCTGGCTCTTGGAGACGCCGTGAGGGATTTGGCACACGTCTGCACTCCGGTTTCCGCGACGAAAGTCGCGGCTCGGCGTTTCGCGACGCGCCATGAATGGCGCCACGATGCCGACGTCTTTCAAGACGTGTCGCCGCGGGCGCCGAGCCGCGACTTCGGTCGCGGTAAAAGAGCGACGACCGCTGCGTTAACGACGACCGCGGCGTTACGTGCGCTTTTGTTCGTTGCGCTCGTGGCACTCCCAGCTGGAACCCTCGCCGCGCAGACCGGCGGCGCGATCGCGGGGCGCGTGCACGACGCCACGTCGTCGCTCAGTATCGCCGGCGCGCTGGTCTCGGTGGATGGCGGCCGGCAAGGCGCCGCGACCGACACCGGCGGTTTTTATCGGGTCCGCGAAGTGCGCAGCGGCTGGCACCGGGTGCAGATCAGCCGCATCGGCTACCGCCCGGTCGCCTACGACAGCGTGCTGGTGCGGAGCGGCGAGACGGTCACCCTGAACGCGGCCCTCACCGCGCTGGCGCTGCAGGTCGAGTCGATCGCCGTGACGGCGACACCCGACCGCGTGCTCGATCCGATGGTGCCGCAGGATCTGCAGCGCGTGACCGGGGACGAGATCAAGAAGCTCCCCGTCACGACCGTCGCAGAGGCCGTCGCGTTGTCGGCGGGAGCAGTCGGGGAGAGTTACCGTGGCGGCCGGCTCGGCGAGCAGGCGTTCGTGCTCGACGGCATCGGCGTCAAGAACCAGCTCGACGCCTCGACGGGATCGATCGGCCTGCGTATCCCGCCCGACATCCTCACCGAAGCCTCGCTCGTCACCAACGGATTCTCGGCGCGCTACGGCCAGGCAATCTCGGGGCTGATCAACGTCGTGACGAAGGATGGCGGCGATCGTTGGGAAGGGCGCTCGGCGCTCGAGACCGATCGCCCGCTGCCACAGGGGTGGGACTACGGCATCGATCGCTTCGTAATCGCGGGCTCGGGTCCGCTCGGGAAGGGCATCGGCGTCGTCGCCGTGCTCGACGCCGAGGGCCGCCTCGACGCCGACCCGGTGAATGCCCCGCCGCCGCCCGACGCGCGCGATCCCAGGAACGAGAACCCGTCCCTCTTGCCGCACAACAGCGGCGAGCGCTACGACGCCGGCCTGAAGCTCACGGTTCCGCTCGGATCCCGGCAGACGCTGCGGCTCTTCGGATTACAGTCGATCGATCAGCAGCTGTTGTTCGACCCGGCATTCAAGTACGATCCGGCGTTCGCTCCGGCGCAGCGGGTGCGCGCCGCGCTGCTCACCGGTCAGATCCAGCACACCTCGGGCCCGGACGCGGTGAACCCGCTCACCATCGACCTGCGCCTGGGGTACTTCGACCGCAGCTTCTTCCGCGGCGCGCTCACCGATCAGCCGAGGCTCGAGGTCGGTGGGTTCACGTTTTCGACGTTCCATTTCCTCGGTCAGGATCTCGCCCAGCGCCTGGACACGACGGCGGCACGCAGCGCGCTGCCCGGGTTTGCCGTTCCCGATTTCAGCGACCGCACGCCCTGGGGCGTGCCGGCGTTTTTCCTCGGCGACGGGTCGCGGGGGGAGATCTCCTGGAACCGGTTCCGCGAGCTGCGCGGCAAGCTCGACGTGACGCTCGGCGCCGGCCGCGACGCCGACTTTTACCTCGGCGGCGAGGTCGCGGGGCAGCACGTGCAGACGTTCCAGCGGGTGTTCGCCTATCTCCCGGTGGACAGTACGATCCCCCCTCCCACCGCGTCCGACTTCAAGCCGGTGAGCGCCGCGGCGTACGCCGAGACGCAGCTGCGCGTGCAGGACCTCGCGTTCACCATCGGGCTGCGCTACGACCAGTTCGACGGTCGCCTGCCGCCGGCGCTCGGCGGGAAGCGGTTCGGGGCGCAGCGCTCGATCAACCCCCGCATCGCGGTGTCGACGGTGCTCAAGGGCGCCACCTTCGTGGCGAGCTGGGGTCGGTTCAGCCAGGCGCCGGACTTTCAGTATCTCGTCGACGCGGCGTTCGACGATACGACGCGCACCGGGCGGTTTCGCGAGGGCAACCCGGCGCTCGGCTTCGAGAGCGCGATGCAGTACGAGTTCTCGCTGCGTCTGCGCACCACCGAGTTCACGTCGGTGCGGACCAATCTTTACATCAAGCGGCTCGACGGGCTGGTGGCGTCGGTGCCGCTGACGCTCGACCCCGATTCGACGATCTTCGGCAACACCGACTTCGGCACCGTCAAAGGGGTGGAGCTGATCCTCGAGAAGGAGGCGACGCACGGCTGGGGGGTGCGGCTCTCCTACACACTGCAGACCGCGACGGCCACGTCGACGAACGCGTTTCAGATTCTGCGGCGTATCCGGATCGACACGCTGTTGCCGCCCGGCCAGGACACGATTTTCCCTGCGCGGGTCGAGTTCCCGCTCGACTACGACCGCCGCCACAGCCTGACGGTCATCGGCCAGGCACGCGT
>DATFTG010000076.1:0-6331 GCA_035262265.1 Gemmatimonadales bacterium | reverse complement strand
GTCGAGGGATACACGCGCCGCCTGCGCGACGTCGCCCTCGTGGCTCCGGCGACCCAGCTGCCCTTCGCCGATCACGCCATCCTCCTGGGCAACGGCTCGAGCCGGGGACTCGAGGCGACGGTGACGGCGCGGTTCGGCCGGCTCGACGTTCGGGCTCAGGCCGGTGTGCGCAGCGCGGTTCGCACAAGTGACACGATCTCCTATCACCCCGGCGGCGACCTCGCGCGTGGCGCGTTCGGGATCGGCTATGCATTCACTCGCCGGTCGCTCGGCCGTCTCGCCGTGTTCGTCGGGGGACAGCGCCGCACGTCGCCGCTCGCGGACGCCATGCAGCTCGATCCGTACGCGCCGCTGGACGGGGCGGGGGCCCTGGCCGGCACGCCGCTGACGCTGGCGGGACCGGTGAACCGGTCCCGGCTGCCGCTCTACCTGCGGGTCGACCTCGGCGTCAACCAGAGCTGGGTGCTCTCGCCGCGGGGCACGGAGGCGCGGATCACGACCTCGTTCACCGTTACCAATCTGCTCGATCGGCGCAACGTCCTCGCCTTCGTCGCCACGCCCGGCGGACAACGGCCGATCTATATGCTGCCGCGCACCGTGCTCGTGCGGCTGCGGTGGGATCTGGGCACGAATTAGCGGAGCGGGTTGTCACAAACGATGGCCCTCGCGCGGTCCTCTGGCACTGGTGTGTCGGCTGCCACCGTTGCGAGGAGCCTTGCGATGAAATCTATGTTGCCCTTGAGCGCTGCGCTTCTGGTCATTTCCTGTCAATCGGCCTTCGAGCCGAACTACAGCCCTCCGGCGGTCTTCACCAACCCTACCGCGATCACGAATGCGCACCTGCCCCTGGGGAGCCTGGCGCAGGATGTGCTCGAAGGCACCGAGGGCGGGCAGAGCTCGCGCGTCATCCGCACCCGTCTTCCCGGCACGCGTGCCTTCACCATCGGCGGCACTCAGGTGCTGGCGATCATCGTCTCGGACACCGTGTACACCGCCGGGCAGATTACCGAGGTGGCCCTCGACTACTTCGCGCAGTCCGACAACGGCGACGTGTATTACTTCGGCGAAGACGTCGATGAATACGTGAACGGGCAGATCGTGAGCCACGAGGGGACGTGGCATGCCGGCGTCGACAGCGACAAGCCCGGGCTCTTTCTCCCCGCGTCGCCCAAAGTCGGCGACAAGTTTCGCAGCGAAGACGTCCCGCACATCACGCAGGAGAACGACGAGGTCATCGCCGTCGACGAGACCGTCACCGTTCCGGCCGGCACGTATCAGCACTGCGTGAAGGTGAAGGAGATCCTGTCCGACGGAGCGGTCGAGTACAAGCTCTATGCGCCGGCAACGGGGGTCGTGCGCGAGGTACCCGAAGATGGGCTCGTGGATCTGAAGACGCACACGTGACCGCTGGGTTCGACCAGGCGTTTGCGGACGTGTTCGCGGAGCGCTCGCGGTCGCTGTACCGCTACATCAGCGCGCTGAGCGGCGACCCGGCGCTCGCGGAGGACATCGTGCAGGAGAGCTTTGTGCGGCTGTACCGAAGGGGGCGGATGCCCGACGATCCGGCGGCGTGGCTGGTGAGCGTCGCGCACAATCTGTGGCGCGACGACCGCCGCCGCGACGTGCGGCGCAGCCGCCTGCTGTCGTTGCGCAGGGACGAGCTGCCGACGATGGGCGAATCTCCGGCCACCGACGCAACCACGCTCGCCTCCGAGCGCGTGCAGACGGTGCACCAGGCCCTGGCGCGCCTGCCGGAGCGGGATCGGAGGCTGTTGTTGCTGCGGCATGCGGGTTTTGCGTATCGCGAGATCGCGCTGGCACTCGACCTCGCGCCCGGCAGCGTCGGCACGCTGCTGGTGCGGGCGAGCGAATCATTTCGGACGGCGTTCTATGAGCTCTTCGGCGCATCCGCCTGACGGCGAGCTGCGGGCGCTCGTCGACGGCGAGCTGCCGGCACCCCGCGCGCTCGAGCTGCGTCAGCACGCCGCGCAGTGTCCCGCGTGCGCCGCGCGCTTCCGGGAGATCGAGCAGGATGCCCTCGGCACGGGTCAGCTGCTCGATCTCCTGCCCGTCGGCGAGTCGCCGCTCGAGCTGCAGGTCGTGGTGCGGCGCGCCCGCCAGGCGCGGCTGCGGCGCGCCGGGCTGATCGCCGCCGCCGTTTCCCTCTTCGCTGTGTCGATCGCCGGGGCGACGGTGGGCCGGGGGCTGGTCGACCGCGTCTGGGCGATGGTGCATCCTCGTTCACGCATCCAGCAATCGGCCGCCGTCGTGCCGCACGACTCGATGGGGATCGCGTTCGTTCCCGAGAAGGAAGCGGACGTGGTGTTCGATACGAAACAGGACCAAGGCCAGCTGAACGTGGCGCTCGCGGACACCGCCGAGCTGGTCATCCGCTCCGATGCGCCGGTGGCCTATCGGATCAACGCCCAGGGGGTTGTCGTGCACAATCCCGGCAGCCGGGCGAGCTACGAGATCCTCATTCCGCGAGCCTTGCCCCACGTCAGGATTCTGATCGGAGGCAGGGTTGTGCTGGAGAAGCTGGGGCCGAGGATCGTTGCGGGGACGGACTCCGCACCGAACCTGGTCCTGCCTGTCAGATAGCATTTCCAGACTGCCCGTCCGCCCGCCTATTCCGCTCGCAGCGCCGTAACCGGATCCACTCGTACCGCCCGCCACGCCGGCACCAGACTCGCCAGCGCCGCCGCTGCCGCGATCACCACCGTGACGCCCGCAAGCGTCACAATGTCCCGCGTGCCGATACCGAACAGCAGGGCACGCAGCATCCCCGCGCCCGCAAGCACGACCACCAGTCCGATTCCGAGACCCAGAGCGGTGAGGCCGATGCCCTGGTTGAGCACGAGCCGCACGATGTCGCCCGGCGTGGCGCCCAGTGCCGAGCGCAGTCCGATTTCCCGGAACCGCTCGGCCACGGCTCCGGCGAGCGCACCGAACAGTCCCGCCGCGGCGAGCAGCAGCGCGATCGCGGCGAACACGGCGAACAGCGCCAGCGCCAGGGTGCGTTGCGCCGTCGACCGCGCCCGCACTTCGGCCAGCGTCGCGAGCCGCGTGACCACGGTAGCGCGATCGGGCTCGAGCACCGCGCGGCGCAATGCACCGAGTACGCGCGCCGGGTCGTCGGTCGTGCGGACCACGACGTCCACGGCGTTGTCGGCGAAGAACCAGCGGTGCGTGGGGACGTAGATCTGCATCGTTTCGCCGACGTCGAGTCCGCGGTGGTGTACGTCACCCACCACACCCACAATGGTGTACCAGGGCCTGTAATCCTCGCCCATGTGCACGCGCTTCCCGATGGCTCGCTCGTCACCCCAAATGCGCCGCGCCAGCGAGCGGCTGATGATCGCGACTGGCGGTCCCTGCGGGGCGTTGTCACCGACTACGAAATCGCGGCCATCGACGACCGGGATGCGCATCGTCTGCAGGAAATCGGTGGTCACCCGGTATTCATCGGCGCTCGGCGCCAGCTCCGGGTTATCGAGCGGCTTGTCCTCGGCCTGGATGCCGTACGCATCCACGTTGCCGCCGAGCGGCAGCTGGCTCGCGATCGCGGCGCTCTGGAGGCCGGGGACCGCCCGTACCGCGTCGAGGATCTGATCGTGCCACACCAGCACCGCCGCCGAGTCGTAACGTTGCCCGCTCACCTGGATCGCGACGGTGGCCGCCTCCGCCGGGTCGAATCCGGCGTTGACCGACAGCACCGCGGAGAGGCTGCGCGCCAGGAGACCCGCCCCGGCCAGTAACACGACCGCCACCGCGACTTCCCCGATGACGAGCGTGCCCCGCAGGCGATGCGGCGCTCCGGCGAGGCGGCGGCCGCCTCGCAGCGAATCGGCGAGGGCGCTGCGGCGCGCATGCCATAGCGGGGTAAGCCCGACGGCCACGCCGGCGGTGAGTGTGACGAACGCGGTGAGGGCGAACGCGCGCGCGTCGAGATGGACCGCAGTGAGCCGAGGCACCGTGGCGGGGAGCCGCTCCACCAGCTCGAGCAGCCCGATCTTCGCCACTACGAGGCCGATGACGCCACCGACGCCCGCCAGCACCAGTCCCTCGGCGAGGAGCAGACGGGTAAGCCGACCGGAGCCGGCGCCGAGGGCGGCGCGGATCGCGAATTCCTCGTCGCGCCGCAGTGCCCGGGCGAGCTGCAGGCCACTGACGTTCACCGCCGCGATCACGAGCAGCAGCAGCACCGCGGCGAGGAGCGCGCCGAGCGCCGGCCGAACCTCCCGCGCCGCCTCGCGTTGCAGCGACACCAGCTGGAACCCGGCGGCCGGATAATCGTGGGGATTTTCCCTCACCAGTCTTGCGGAAATGCCGTTCAGCTCCGCGCGGGCGGTGGCGGGTTGGCCGCCGCCCTTCACGCGAGCCACCATGCGCAGGTGCCGGCAGGTGCGGCAGGCGTAGGGGAGGGTGGCATCGTAACCCAGCACCCGCCAGATCTGCGCTTGTGGGTTCAGGACGTCGTCGAATCCCTTCGGCATGACGCCGGCGATGCGCATCTGGGCGCCGCCGATATCGGCGAACGATCCCACGACGGATGAATCGCCGCCGAAGCGCGTTCGCCAGAGGGCGTCCGAGAGCATGATCACGTTACGCCGCGGCGGGGCGTCGTCCTCTCGTGCGAAGTCGCTCCCTAGAGCCGGGCGCACTCCGAGCGTGCGGAAATAACTCCACGACACACGCAGGCCCCGCAGCTGCTCGGCTGTGCCGTTGCGGTTCAAGACCGGCTGCCAGTCGCCCAGCGCCGCCGTCGACGCGAGCGTCGTGGCCGCCGCGGTGACGTCGCTGTACGTCGCGAACCCGACGTTGTTGCGCGCGCCGTTCTGGTCGTTCTCCCACACGACGTACACTCGGCCCGGCTCGTCGTAGGGCAGCGGCCGGATCAGAATCGGGTCGGCGACGCTGAAGATCGCCGTCGCGGCGCCGATCCCCGTGCCGAGGGTGGCGCCGCAGAGCAGCGCGAACGCCGGAGCGCGGCGCAGCGTCCGCGCCGCCCGGCCGAGGTCTTCGAGAAAGCCGCTCACGATGCCGTCTCCTCGTGTGGGCAAGAGTGCGGGGCGTGCGGGGAAATGGGCGATGGCGAGGAGGGTCTGGCGCCAGAACCACCAGCGCGACCGATGGGTCTGGAACCCTTCGACGAGGTCGCCGACTACGGCCTCGCGCACCCGCCGGTCGATCAGCGTCTCGGCGACCCGCAGCGCGAGTCGGGGAGGGGACGAGATCACGAGGGCTCGAACCCCACGTCGAGGCCGCGTGCCATGCGCCGGATCGCGCCCAGCGCGGCGCGCAGCTCCTTCTGGCCGGCGTTGGTCACGCGGTACAGCTGCTTGCGCCGGCCGCCGCGCTCGGGCGTGGGCGGGCCGGTGCGCACCGAGAGAAAACCCTTCTGCTCAAGCCGTTCCAGGGTTTTGTAAACGGAAGCGAGCGACGGATCGCGGCCGGTGTGACGCACCAGCTCGGCGTGGATGGGGATGCCGTACGCCGCGTCCCCGGCGCGCAGCACCGCCATCAGGATGAGCTGCTCGAATTCGCCCAGCACCGCGTTCGCCTCGATTTGTTCGACTAAGGCGAATATATTACGGTGCGCGTACCCGGTCCAGCACGAAGCGGATCGCCTGCACCACGAGATCGGGCTCCTGGTCCTGGATGGCGTGGCCGCTCTTCGTCGTCACGACGTGGATCGCGTTGGTGGAGCGCCGGAACCATTCGTCCTGCATGTCGCGCCACGCCGCGTGCCCGCGGGCGGTGCCGTTGACGGAGCGCGCCTTGGGGTCGACCCGCATGCTGGTCAGCACCGCGAGCGGCATGTCGGGCAGCGGCTGCATCCCCGCGACTTCGCCCGCCGCCTGAATGCGCATCGTCTCGCGCGTCTCCGCCGCTTCTCCTCCGGGCTTGAGCGTCTTGAGCAGCGAATCGAAGTAGGTCCGGAACGCGGCGGGGTAGGTGCTGTCGATCGCGCCCCAGCGTCGCACCTGCTGCTCGTGCGTGGCGTCGACCAGCACCATGCCCGCCACCTCATTGGGATAGAGAGAGGCGTAGAGCCGGACCAGAATGCCGCCGTAGGAGCGGCCTACGAGAATGTAGGGCGGCTTGAGGGCGAGGTGCGTCAGCAGCGCGTGCAGCTCGGTGGCGCAGGCGCGCGCACTGTGGTCGCCGGGGCCGAGCTGCGACCGACCGTTCCCCGAGCGGGAGTAGACCACCACGCCGGACATCTGGGCGACCGCTGGCCAGACCTTTTTCCAGTCATCGAGACCATTATCGCCCAGCCCCGCTTCGAACACGATCGTCGGCGTCCCGGCCCCGGCGCGCAGCACGT
>DATFTG010000075.1:0-6831 GCA_035262265.1 Gemmatimonadales bacterium | reverse complement strand
GGTTTTCATCCCACCCGTAGCGCGTGATGAGACAGCTCTTCATGTCCACCAGGCGCTGATCGCAGGAGCGGATCTCGGCGGCGTGCTGCGAGTCGGCGCGGGCCCGGATCTCCCCGATCTGACTCTGCACGCTGTCCAGCTCGCGCGCCCGCTGGTTCGCCGCCGAATCCGCGGCCGCCTCCGACCAGCCACCCCGAGCTCGCAGGCACTGCGCGATCTCCAGCGGCGCCGTCGAGAGCGCGGTGCAGGTTTCCAGATCGCTCGCCCGCTCCTCGGCGGTCTTGGCTGCCACGCAGGCAACGACGAACATGAGGGCCAGCACGATTCCTTTCATCGGCCTTCATCCACGACCATGAACCCACAACCCATGACGCCTCACCGGAGCAAGAGGAATGCATCATACAGCGCGTGCGTCCATGCCGTGATGCCGAATCCGCGCAACAGAAAAAGGGCGCTGAATGCGAGGCCGGCGATCGTCCGAAACACGAACGAGTAGGCGCTGAGCGTGTCGCCATACGGTCCGATGTAATGAAACGCGGAGAAGACGAGCGCCCCGATCAGCGCGGCCCAGATCCCCGCCACGAGCGGTCGCAGCCCGAGCAGGCGCTTTCCCGCCCACACGAGCGAGCCGACGAGCAGCACGCGGAACAACAGCTCCTCGTACAGCCCCGCGCCGAGCGACAACATCAGCTTCGTCGAAGTGGGCATCTGGGCCAGGCTTTGCTGCAGCATCGCCGTGGGCCGCACCAGCTGCGACGTGATCGTACTGACGATGATGCCGAAGCCGAGCGCCAGGACGGCGGCCTCTCCCAGCATCACGAGCAGCACGGGGAAGTGCAGCGAGCGGCCGCTGCGCCGGTAATCCCGGATCACGAGCCACAGCCCGACTCCGACGAGGATCGCGGCGAAGATCATCGGCCCGCGTGGTCCGGCGATACTGGAGAACAACGACTCGAGGATGACGTCGGCGCCGTTGCGCAGCCCGCCTCGCTGCGTGACGGGCTCGAGCGCCTCCAGCACCTGATAGATGACGAAGAGCGGCAGAGCGAGGAGCAGGCTGTAGCGCGGCTTGCGACTGTCCTGCAAGTAGGCCCGCATCAGGCCGGGAGTCCGTTACGCCAGGCCAAGTCGCTTTTCGAGATGTTGCTTGACGCCGGGGGTGATCACGCCGCGCTGCAGCAACCCGTCGATCGTGCTCTTGATGCCGGAGCGGTCGGCGTCGAGTCCACGCTCGCGCAGCTCCTGGATCGCCCGGGCCAGGCGCTGATCGTACTCCGAGTGCTTCAGCGTGCCCGCGTCCATTTCCGTTTTCAGCTGCTCCAGGGTCTTCACGAACCGTTCGACAGAAACCGGAGTCGACATCGCTCTCTCGAGGCGTGTAGGGGTAGAGCCCAAGATATCAGCCTCGGGCGGCCGCCGCGAAGTCGCGCACGATCCGCCCGGCGGGAAGGATGGCGTCGATGCCGGCCACGCTCTTCCCGGCCTGCCAGTAGTCGGTAGACCCGCCACCGTCCAACAGCGACCGCTTCAGGGCCCACGCCGAGCGCAGCGCGTACATCGTCCGCATGAAGTGCTTGGTGCGGCGATGGCGCAGCATCCAGCGGGCGAGCGGGCCCGCCCGGGTGCCTACCCGGTCCACATACGGGGTGCGGATTACCGACAGCGGCACCCCCGTCACCCGCTCGGTCAGGACGATGTCGGTTTCTTGCGCATCCACGATCGCCCGCTTGTACTCCGGTGCGGCGCGGCACTCATCGGTCGCGATGAAGCGGGTGCCGAGCTGCACCCCGGCATATCCGAGGCGTAACGCCGCCACGAACCCGGCCGCGTCGCCGATGCCGCCGGCGCACACGAGCGGCACGCCGTATCCCGACAGCTCCTCGAGCAGCTGCTCGGCGGTGCGACCACCGGCGTGGCCCCCGGCGCGATTGTTGACGGCGATCAAGCCGTGCACGCCTCCCGCTAGTCCTTTCTCGGCCCACTTTCGCTCCGTCACGTCGTGATACACGATCCCGCCTGCGTCGCGCACGCGCTCGACCACCCAGCGCGGATTGCCGAGGGATGTGACGAAGAAACGTACCCCGCCCTCGAGCGCCTGGTCGACGAAGCGGTGCATCCGGTCCATGTAGTACCGCGAGCTCTGCTCGATCAGCACGTTCATCCCGACCGGCTTCGCGGTGAGGCGGCGGATCAACGCCAGGCCGGCTGGGAAATCGTACCCGTGCACGTAGGTGAGCGAGAGCGGCTGGATCACTCCGATCCCGCCGGCGTCCGAGACCGCGGCGACGAGCTCGGGGTTGGAGCAGGGGAACATGGCGCCGCAGATCAGCGGCACCTCGATGCCGAGCTGCCGCGTCAGCGGCGTGTCGAGCAACGTCACTTCGGCTTCACCGGTCCGAGGCGCCAGCGGGCTACGGCGCGTGCCACGATGTCGCCCGCGCCGTCCTGAATCGTCGCCGTGGCCTCGTAGTCGATGTCGCCCGGGACGGCGGGGATGGCACAGCGGCACTCCGCCACGAGCCGGCCGCGTGCCTTCTTGAGAAAGGTGATCGACAGTCCCAGCACGATGCCGCGCACGTCGGCGGGCAGCCCGGACAACATCGCGAGCCCGCTCGCCAGCTCCGCCACGTTCATGAGCGCTACGGCGTGGATCGAGTCGAGGTGGTTGCGAATGCGGCGGCGGTCCGCCAGCTCGATTCGCGCGTATCCCGGCTCCAGCGTCGTGACCAGCGCGCCGATCGAGCCGCTGTACGGCGCGATGCGGCCGAGCAGCCGGCTGAACAGCCATTTGCCGCCGGGCAGGGGAGAGAGCCGTGCCCACACCTGTCGCAGGCGCCGGCCGGGTGCAGGGAGGGTCGCCATGGCCCCGAGAATCTACGTCGCCAGCTCCCCCGAAACTTCCATATCGGGTGGGGCGTATGTTGAAGGCGCATGCTCCCCGTAGCGCTGCTCCTCGCTTTCCAGACAGCGGCTCCACAGGATTCGTCCGCCTACCTGGACCCGGGGGCGCGCGACCTCGTCCGCCGCGCCCGCGAGCGGCGCGCCGGCGCTGAGCAGCTGATCACCGATTACCACGTACGCGTGACCGAGCGGATCTCGCTCGGACTGCGCGCGCTGCGGCGTGACCGCACGTTCTATCAGCGCGAGCTGGCGGCACGCTTCGCCTGGCACAAGATCGGCCCCGACACCGTGACGATGCTCGGCGCGCGCGAGGCGATCCCGGTGGTCTACGCGGGAACCCGGCTCCCCGAGGACATCGACACCGATGCTCCTGACCTGGGTTTCGAGATCGGCAAGCCGGGGGAGGAGCGTCTCGCGGTCGGCATCGGCGACTCCGAATTCGTCTACGATCCGATCGTGCCGGGGAGCGAGTCGCGCTATCGCTTCCAGTCGGGTGACACGACGACCCTCATCTTGCAGGACGGGCGCACCATTCGCGTCATCGAGCTGCGCATCATCCCGCGGCGCGACGACTTTCATCTGCTGGCCGGCTCGTTCTGGCTGGAGCAGGAAAACGTGGCGCTGGTGCGCGCCGTGTTCCGCCCGGCGCGGGCCTGGGATCTGGACCGGGACCTCAACGACCCGGGAGACAAGAATGGCATCAACATCCCAGGCTTCCTGAAGCCGATCAAGGGCGAGGTCCGCTACATCACCGTGGAGTTCGCCTTGCTCGAGGGGAAGTGGTGGTTGCCGCATCTTCTCGCCTTCGACGCCGTAGCCACAGCCGGGACCTGGATCTCAGCGCCGCTGCGCTACGAGCGTGCGTATACCGACTACGACGTGACCGCGGGCTCCCCGCCGGCACCAGGAGACGCCATCGTGGCGGACGCGCCTCCCGATTCCGCCGCCATCGAGGCCTGTCGTGGCCGCGCTTCTTGCCGCTGCACCCGGCGGCGCTGCCGCACCGCAGTCGTCCTCGTCCCCGACGACACGGCCAGCCTCCTCACCAGCGCCGACCTGCCGCGGTCGTTCGACGATCAAACGCCCTTCATGTCGGCGGGCGAGGCGGAGGACCTCGGGAAGGCGATCGGTGCATTGCCTGAGACGCCGTGGCATGCCCACGCGCCCATGCTGCGGCTCGGCCCCGGCGGCGCCGGCCTGATGCGCTACAACCGGGTCGAAGCGCTGTCGGTCGGCGCGCGTCTCGGCTTCGACTTCGGGCGGCTCACGGCGGACGCCGAGGCACGCTTCGGCAGCGGCGACCGCTGGCCCAATGTGGAGCTGGGAGTCGGGCGCGAAACGCCCAACGTGTCGCTGCGCGTGGTGGGGTACCGCCGCCTCGCCGCGGCGAATCCCGAGGCGAAGCCGTTCGGCATCGGCAACTCGATCGGCTCTCTCGTGCTCGGTCGCGACGACGGCGTCTACTATCGCAGCTGGGGAGGAGAAGTCCTGTTGCGGCCGGCCCCGACGGAAGCACAGCGTTATCAGCTGCGCTTCTACGGCGAGTGGCAGCGCCCGGCCGCGAAAGAGACCGACATCTCGCTGCCGCACCTGTTTCATTCGGATCATCTGTTCGACGACAACATCACGGCCGCCGCGGCGCGCGAGCTTGGCGTGGCGCTCACGGTGCGCGGTGCGCAGGGCGTGTCCACGCGCGGTGTCACCATCGGTGCGGAGTGGACGATGGACGCCGCGCTGGGGACGTTCGATTACGCGCGGACCAGTCTCACGACACGCCTGACCACCCCGCTGCCGCGCAAGCTCCTCGGTGCCCTTGAGGTCGCGGCCGGGATGACGGGCGGTGACGCGCCGGTGCAGGGCCACTGGTTCCTCGGCGGCCCGGCGACGCTGCGCGGCTACGGCGGCGGCGTCGTCAGTGGGCCCGATTTCTGGCGGGCGCGCGTCGAGGTGGCCAACTCCTCGCCCGGCGCCAGACTCGCGGTCTTCAGCGATGCCGGGTGGGCCGGAGCGGGACGGGCGTTGTCCACCGGGCGTCCGCTGTACTCGGTCGGCGTGGGTGCTTCATTCCTCGACGGCATCCTGCGCGTCGACCTGGCCCGTGGCCTCGCAGCGCCGAGAGGCTGGAGGATGGATCTGTATGTAGATGGAATTCTGTGATTGAAGCGTCATCGGTCATCGGCTGTCAGTAATTGATCGGACTAACCGATGACCGATGACCGATGACGAATTCCGGTTGGCGCGACTTCCCCTTCCTCCGTAGCTTCGCAGCCAGTGCCCGATTCCCTTCCCGACATCGATCCCGCCGACCTCGCCTCCGTCCCCGTCGAACGGGCGGAAACGATCCCCTCGGCGTGGTATACCGATCCCGCATTTCACGAGATGGACCGGCAGGCGGTCTTCGCGCGCACATGGCAATACGTCGGCGATCTGACCCGGCTGGCGCAGCCGGGAGACGTGGTAGTCACCGATGTCGCCGGGGAGCCGGTGATCGTGGTGCGCGACAAGGCGGGGGAGCTGCATGCGTTCTTCAACGTCTGCCGCCACCGCGGCGGGCCGCTGGCGTTGAAGGACGAGAATTGCGACATGCTGATCTGCAAGTATCACGGATGGACCTACCGGCTCGACGGCATGCTGCGCGGCGTGCCGCACTTCAACCGGGTGGAGTTGTTCGACAAGGAAGACTACGGTCTCACCCCGCTGCCGCTCGTCGTCTGGGAAGGGCTGGCCTTCGTCCACCTCGGCCCTACACCGCTCCCGATCGAGACGGTGTTCGCGGGGATCCGCGAGCGCGTGGCACCAACGGCGCTCGGATCGCTGCGCTTCGCCCGGCAGGTCGACTATGAGGTGGCGTGCAACTGGAAGGTCTATGTCGACAACTTTCTGGAAGGCTATCACGTCCCCTACGTCCATCCCGACCTCCACAGTCTCTACGACTACCAGAACTACGTCACCGACGTACACGAGTACTACAGCGTGCAGGTGGGGCCGCTCACCGGCGAGCGGAACGTGTACACGGCGGGTGGCGGCGAAGGACTGTACTACTTCGTCTTTCCCAACCTGATGTTGAACGTCGTGCCGGGGCGGTTGCAGCTGAACGTCGTGGAGCCGAGGGGGTCGGACCGGTGCCGCGTGCTGTTCCGCTATTACTATGACGATCTCGAGAGTCCTGGAGCGCCGGAGCGCATCGAGTCCGACATCACTTTTTCCGACCAGGTGCAGCAGGAGGACGCCGAGATCTGCGAGCGGGTACAGCGCGGCCTCTCGAGCCGCGCGTACGACCGCGGCCGGTTCTCGGTGCGGTTCGAGGAAGGCGTCTACCACTTCCAACAACTCTTGAAGCAGGCCTACCGCGCATGGCTGACGCCCCCGTAACCGACCTCAAGCGCCAGCTCACGCTGCTCGACGCGACAATGATCAACGTGGGAACGATCATCGCGTCGGCGATCTTCATCGTGCCCGCGGAAATCGCGCAGGGACTGCACGTGACCTCGCTGATGGTGCTGGTCTGGATCGTCGGCGGGATCGTGTCGCTCTTGGGAGCGCTGTCGATCGCGGAGCTGGCGGCGGCGATGCCCGCCGCGGGCGGGGCGTACGTCTATCTGCGCGAAGCCTACAGTCCGGTGTGGGGATGGTTGTACGGCTGGGCCAACGGAATCGTGATCAATCCGGCGTCGATCGCCGCGATCGCGGTCGGGTTCGCCGGATACGTCGGACACTTTACGTCGTTGTCCGGCGGCGGCATCAAGATCGTGGCGATCGTCTCGATCCTGGCACTTACCTGGCTGAACGTGCTGGGCGTCAAGGCGGGCGCCATCACGCAAAACGTCCTCACCCTCATCAAGATCGCCACGGTGACCGGTCTCATCCTCGTCGGGTTTCTCCTGCCTGGAGGCGCGAGCGCCAACCTGCAGCCGTTCTGGCCAGGTGGCG
>DATFTG010000074.1:0-4016 GCA_035262265.1 Gemmatimonadales bacterium | reverse complement strand
CGATTCGATCCGCACTCCGGAATCGGGACCGGCCTGGGGCTCCCGGTGTCTCGGCGGCTCGCCGAGGTGCTGGGGGGACGCCTCACGGTGCGATCCACTCCCGGCCAGGGCGCCACCTTCACACTCGAGCTGCCGTTGATGCCGCCTCTATGAAGAGGCCTTCATGCTTTCCTTAGAATGCGTTCAACGCCGGGAAGGTAGCGTCGGATCATGAAAATCCTCGTGGTGGAAGACGACCGGAAGGTCGCGGGCTTCATCGAGCAGGGGCTGCGAGAAGAGGGCTACGCGGTCGATATCGCCCCCGATGGCGATGAGGCGACGATGCTGGCCCACGTCTATGACTACGACCTCGTCGTGCTGGACGTGATGCTCCCCAAGAAGAACGGATTGCAGGTCGCGGCCGAGCTGCGGCGGGAGGGTCGGCGTACGCCGATTCTCATGCTGACGGCGCGGGATGCGACCGAAGACGTGGTGCGCGGTCTCGACGCCGGCGCGGACGACTACCTCGCCAAGCCGTTCAAGTTCGACGAGCTGCTGGCGCGCGTGCGGGCGCTGCTGCGTCGCGGCGGCGCCGCCCGGACCGATCTGCTGGTCTATGGGCCGATCGAGCTCGACCGGCTGAAACACAAGGTGCGCGTCGCGGGCAAGGGAGTCGATCTCACGCCCAAGGAATTCCATCTGTTGGAGCACTTCCTGCTGCACGCCGAGGAAGTGGTCCGTCGCACCGAGCTGCTCGAGAAAGTGTGGGACATGCACTTCGATCCCGAGAGCAATGTGGTCGACGTGCATGTCGGGAATCTGCGCCGCAAGCTCCGTCAGGTGGCTGGACTGGAATTGATCCACACCGAGCGCGGCGTCGGGTTCCGGCTGCAGCAGCCTGACGAGACGCGACAGACCGCGTGAGCAGCTCACTCCGGCGGACCCTCGTCGTCCGGTTTGCGGCGACGATGGCCGCCGGTTTGCTGGTAGCCTCGGCCGGCATCTGGGTGGCGGCGACGCGCGTGCTCCAGCATCAACTCGATCAAGGCATTGCCGCCTGGGCGTTCATCGCCGCCAGCGAGTTGGCACCGACCACCCAGTGCACCGGTCAGGACCAGGCCATGACGCTCGACGCGACCCGCTACGAGCGGCAGATCAACCGCTACATCGTGTTCCGGGATCCGACCTGCGCGGCGACGCGGGCGATCCCGCTGTGGGCGGCCGACCTGCCGGTAGACACGGCGGCCCTGCGGGCGGCGCGCAGCGACACGCCGACGTTCAGTGAGGCGGCCTGGCACGGGACGGTGGTCCGCTCGGCGTACGTGGCTCTGGCGAGCGATGCCGCCGGTCAACAGGGCCGTCGAGTGATCCAGGTAGCCGCTTCGCTCGAGCCCGTGCACCGGCTCGAGCGGCTGATGCTCGCCGTCCTGTGCGCCATCGTGGTCGCCGGAACGGGCGCCACCCTGTTCGGCGCGGGGCGGCTGGCCGCCTCGGCGGTGCGTCCCGTCATCGAGATCACGGAGCAGGCGACCCATATCGCCGCCGGTACCCTCGATCAGCGCCTCGCGGCACAGGCTACGGCCGAGGAATATCGCGGCCTGGTCGGCGTGTTGAACGGCATGCTCGACCGGCTCGGCAGCGCGTTCGCGATCCAGCGGCGCTTCACGACGGACGTGAGCCACGAGCTGCGCACGCCCCTGACGGCGCTGCGTGGAGAAATGGAAGTGACGCTGCGCAACGAGCGGACGCCGCGCGAGTACCAACGCGTGCTGCACAGCGCTCTGGAAGAGATCGAGCGGATGACGACGATGACCGAAGAGCTGCTGCTCATCAACCGGGCCGAGTCGCGCCAACTATCCCTGCAGCGGGAGCCGACCGACCTGCTCGCCGTGGCGCGGCAGTCGCTCGAGGGCTTCCGGCATCGCATTGCGGAGAAGGAGATCCACACCAGTTGTGCGGCCGCGTCCGACGGCGCCCGCGCGGACGTCGATGCCGAGCTGACTCGACGGCTGGTCGACGAGCTGGTCGACAACGCCATCACGTACTCGGAGTTCGGGGGATCGGTGACCATCCGGGTGGAACCGGGGCCGGAGGTCCTGCGCCTCGTGGTCGAGGATTCGGGGCCCGGCATCGCCGCGGCGGACTTGCCGTATCTCTTCGAGCCGTATTTCCGTGCCGACCAGGCGCGCACGCGGGGGGCGGGCACCGGGCTCGGCTTGACGGCGGCGCTCGCTATCGCGCGCCTGCACGGCGGCGACATCCGCGCCATGAATCGCCCGGGCGGCGGGGCACGATTCGAGGTCGATCTACCCGTAGCGGCGGGAGCCTGATCATGGATACCGAGATGCGGGAGGCGATGACCGAGGCCCGGGCGAGCTACGATCGCTGCGCGCAGTTGCCGCGATTCATCGACGACTTTTATGCCAGCCTGTTCGAGGTCCTGCCGGAGGCCCGGGCCCGGTTCGCCGAGACGGACTTCGACCGCCAGCGGAAGCTGCTGCGGCACGCGATCGGGCTGCTGCTCACCTTCCCCGCCGAGCGCGAGGGTGAGCCCAACATCCTGTCGCGGCTCGCCGAGCGCCACAGCCGCAAGGACCTCGCGATCGAGCCGTCCTTTTACGGACCGTTCCTGGAGAGCCTCATCGAGACCGTCAAGCGTCATGACCCGGCCTGCACGCCGATCGTCGAGCAGGCCTGGCGGACGACGGTGGCGAAGGGATTCGCGTACATGCAATCGCGCTACTAACCGGAGGGCATCGTGGCCGAGCAAGCGCCGCAGCTGGACCATCCGAAAGGAACGTTGTTGCTGGTCGCGCTCTATGGCGTCCTGGTCGTGTTGAGCTGGTTCGGCGTCTACCTGCTCATTTACCTGCGCCGGGGAGGAGTGACGCCGTGAACGTCCCCCTCTACGAGAAGATCTGGATGTGGGCTGCGGCGGTGATCATCGTCGTGTTCGCGCTGTCGGTCGCTATCGGCTACGGGGCCAGCGCGCTGCAACCGCCCAGCCACGTCGAAACGATCGATCCCGGCAAGGTGTTCGGCGATCCCCGCTTCGCGCAACGCGGCGTCACCGTGACGGCGGGCGGCGCCACGGTCGTGGCCGTCGCCATGATGTTCACCTTCCAACCCGCCGAGCTTCACGTCCCGGCGGGCAAGCCGGTGACGTTCCGGCTCACCAGCATCGACGTCACCCACGGTTTCGAAATCGTCGGCACCAACGGCAACACGATGGTCGTCCCCGGCTACATCAGCCAGTTCACGACGCGGTTCGCGCCGGGCGAGTACCTCATCGTCTGCAACGAGTACTGCGGCGGGGGACATCACCTGATGTCCGCCAAGCTCATCGCGGAGGCGACGCCATGAACCGCACCGACCGCCTTTCCCTGGCGAATTTCGCCGTGGCGATCACGGCGTTCGGCATCGCCGCCGCCATGGCGATGATGCAGGCGCTGTCGCGGGCGAGCCTCGATCTGCCGTTCCGCTCGCCCAAGATGTACTACCTCTCCGTCACGGCTCACGGCGTGCTCATGGCGCTGGTGTTCACGACGTTTTTCATCATGGGATTCGGCTACGTCGTGTTGACCCGGACGCTGGACCGCGCGATCGCTACGCCGCGGCTCGCCTGGACCGGGTTCTGGGTCGCCCTCACCGGCACGGCGCTCGCCGCGGGCGCGATCCTGTCCGGCCGCGCGAGTGTCTTGTACACCTTCTACCCGCCGCTGCAGGCGCATCCCGCCTTCTATATCGGAGCCGCACTGCTCATCGTGGGGAGTTGGTGCTGGAGCGCGACAACGATCCTCACGTACCGGGGGTGGCGCCGCGAGCATCCCGGGGTTCCGGCGCCGCTCGCTCTGCACGGCATGCTGGTGACGGCGATTCTGTGGTTGATCGCGACCGTCGGCGTCGCAATCGAAGACCTCGTGCTGCTGATTCCCTGGTCGCTCGGTCTGACGAAGACGATCGATCCCATGCTCGCCCGGATGCTGTTCTGGTATTTCGGACACCCGCTCGTCTACTTCTGGCTGCTCCCGGCGTAC
>DATFTG010000073.1:0-13565 GCA_035262265.1 Gemmatimonadales bacterium | reverse complement strand
AGCTGCTTCACTACCCGCAACGCGCGGAAGATGTCGCGCGTCCACACCGCACCCGCCAGGCCATACGGCGTATCGTTGGCGATGCGCACCGCCTCCTGCTCACCCTCGAAGGGGAGGACGGCCACGACGGGGCCGAAGATCTCCTCCTGCGCGATCTGCATGCGCGGCTCCACGCCGTCGAAGATCGTGGGCTCGAGAAACGCCCCGCGCGCCAGCTCGCCACCCGGCGATCCGCCGCCCAGCACCAGCCGGGCGCCTTCGTGCTTGCCCGCTTCGACGTAGTCCAGCACGCGGGCACGGTGCGCCGCCGTGACGAGCGGCCCCATGCGCGTGCCGCGGTCGAGCGGATCGCCGATGCGAATGGTCCTGGCCTTCTCGACGATCGCTTCGACGAAGCGCCGATGGATCGGCTTCTCGACCAGAATGCGCGATCCCGCGGAACACACCTCCCCCTGATTCACGAACACCCCGAACACGGCGCCCTCGACAGCCGACTCCCAGGAGGCGTCCGCGAAGAAGATGTTGGGCGACTTGCCGCCCAGCTCGAGCGTCACCCGCTTCAGGTTCGAATCCGCCGCCGCCCGCAGAATGGCGCGCCCGGTCTTCGTCGAGCCCGTAAACGCCATTTTGTCGACACCGTGGCTCGCGGCGAGCGCCGCGCCCGCCACCGGCCCGTCTCCCGTGATGATGTTGACCACGCCCTTGGGCAGCTCCGGGATCGCGTCGAGAATGCGCGCCAGCTCGATGGCCGTGACGGGCGTCGCCTCCGCCGGCTTGAGCACGACCGAGCAGCCTGCGCACAGCGCCGGCGCGATCTTCCACGCCGCCATCAGCAACGGATAGTTCCAGGGAATGATCTGCCCGCACACGCCTACCGGCTCGCGCAACGTCAGACTCAGCGCGTCGTCCGGCACCGGATTGACGTCGCCCGTGATCTTGGTGGCGAGGCCGCCGTAGTACTCGAAGCAGGTGGCTGCGTCCGCTACGTCGAACTCGGCCTCGAAGATGGGCTTGCCCATGTTCGCGGTCTCGAGCCGCGCCAGATCCGCGGCCGATTGTCGCAGTCGCCGCGCCACTTCAAGTAGCACCTGGCCGCGACGCATCGCGGTGGCGCCCGACCACGCGCCCGCATCGAACGCCCGGCGCGCAGCCGCCACGGCCGACTCGGTCTCCGCCTTCGTCGCGCGCGCGGCGCGAGCCTGCACCGTACCCGTCGACGGATCGACGATCTCCTGCGAAGGGTCGGCGCCCTGTACGAAGCGCCCGTCGACATAGAGAGGCAGCGTTTCCATGGGCATCACCACTTGCGATCGGCGTAGGGGAACCAGTAGCTCTTGCGCTCCTGGACGTAATCGATGTGTACGTGCTTGGGCTCGCGGAAGGCGTCCAGCCCCTCCTCGCCCAGCTCGCGGCCGATGCCGCTGCGGCGCATGCCGCCGAACGGGCCGGCCTCGTTGTCGGTCAGTGGATCGTTCACCCAGAAGGTGCCGGCCTTGATCTCCTCCATGGCCCGCATGACCCACCGCAGATTATTGGTATAGATGTTGGCGCCGAGCCCGTACTCGCTGTCGTTCGCCAGCGCGATCGCCTCGTCGACGTCCCGCACGCGCACCATCGCGGCCACGGGTCCGAACACCTCCTGGCGCGTCGGCGTCGTGCCGTGCCGCACGTGATCGAGCACCGTCGGCTCGAGGAAGTGGCCGCGCGTCAGATGACTGGGACGACCACCGCCCGCCACGAGCCGGCTGCCCTCGTGCACCGCCCGCTCGATCGCTTCCTGCACTGTAGAGAGTGCCGTGCGCGAGATGACCGGCCCCATGTCGGTGTCGGGCCGGCGCGGGTCACCCACCACCAGCTGACCTGCGAGCTCGACGAATCGCTCGACGAAGGCGTCGGCCACCGCGTCCACGACGTAAAAGCGCTTCGCCGAGGTGCAGACCTGGCCGGCGTTCAGGTAGCGCGCCCACACGGCGCCGCGTACCGCCACGTCGAGATCGGCGTCCTCGCACACGATGAACGGATCGATGCCGCTCGTTTCCATGTTGGTCTTCTTGAAGGTCTCGGCGGCGAGCCGCAGGATCTTCTTGCCGGTCGCGGTCGACCCCGTGAAGGCGATCAGGTCGACGCCCGGATGCGCCACCAGCGGCTCGCCGGCCTCGTCGCCCAACCCCGTCACGATGCCCACGACGCCGGGGGGCAGCACTTCGAACGCGCGCGCCAGCTCGAGCGTGGCGAGCGGCGTCTGATGCGCCGGCTTGATGATCACGGTGTTGCCTGCCGCCAGGGCCGGCGCCACCTTCCACGCCATCAGCAGCAGCGGGTAGTTGAACGGCACGATGGCGGCCACCACGCCGTACGGCTCCTTCACCGTGAAGTTCACCTGGTGCTCGAAGCTCGGCGGGATGACGCTGCCACGGGAGTGACGGCCGAGCTCGGCGTAGTAATCGAAGCAGGCGGCGGTCCAGTCGATCTCGTCCAGGTTCTCGACCATCGGCTTGCCGCCCTCCCGGGTCATCAGGTCGGCGACGTCCCGGTGCATGGCGCGCAGACGCGCCGCCACCTCGTGCAGCAGCTTGGCCTTGTCGAGCCCGGGCATGCGCCGCCACAGGGGCTGCGCGCGTCGCGCGGCGGCGACGGCGCGGTCGACATCCGCCGCGCGGGCGCGCGGCACGCGACCGATCGGCTCCTCCGTGGCGGGGTTCTCGATGGTCATGGCGTCGCCGCTCTGCGCGCCGACCCGCTGGTGCTCGATCCACATTCCCACGTCACCCATGATGCGCTCCTTGCTCCAGCTCCTGCCGCCGCGTCTCACCTCTCACGCATTATGGCTCCGCCGCAACGGCGTTCGACAGAGCAAACTGGAAGTACGCGAAACGGCGTCCGCTGCGTAGATAATTGTCGATGATCTGCAGCGGGGCTGCCTCGCGCAGCCAGGCCGGTCCGGTCTCGCGCAGCCGGTCCTCGATCAGCGTCGACAGGAACTCGAACCCTTCCGCGAGCGCGCGCGTCCGGATCGAGTCGAGCAGGAGGTTCTCGATTTCGGCCCGGTTCTGGATCGACGGCAGGGCCGCGAGCGCCTGCAGGTAGAACGTGTTGTTCTCCCCGAAGTGCGGATCGGACGCGACGCCTTCCTCGTCGTGATCCTCGAGCGGGCTCCCCAGCGCGTAGGCGACGATCCGGTCGGAGACGCCGTCGCGCAACGCCACGCCAATCGATCGCGCGTCGGCCACGGTTGCCTCGAGCGTCTCCACCGGATACTGCAGCAACGGCCGGCGGCCGGCACGCAGCACGTCGGGCGGGTACTGGTGGATGTCGCCGTAGTGCTCGAACTCGACGGTCATGAGCTGGGACTGGAGCGCCGCGAAGCTGGCGGGTGTGATGTCGAGCGCCACGATGGCCTCGGGGGGCGACTCGAGCGTGCCGACACGGATCTCGGGGCCGGGACCCGACGTACTCTCCGGCGCCGCGCGCCCGACCACGATGTCCTCGACCGATCGCCGCAGAATGGCGAGCGCCTCGTCGATCGCGTACGGCTCGGTGTCATAGCGGGGATAGAAACGCAGTGTGCGCTCGCCGGCCGGGAGCAGCACCAACCCCAGGCGGAAGGCCCGCTCGCGAATGTCGTCGCGCCAGTCGGAGCGCCCGATGTCGAACGCCAGCATCACGCCCGCCCCACGCACGTTCTTGAGCAACTCGGGATAGTCCTTCGCCAGCGCCTCGAGTCCGGCGCGCGAGCGGGCGCCGGTACGATTCACCTGCTCGAGATCGAGGTGGTCGAGCATGGCGAGCAGCCGCACCATCCCCACCGAGTCGCCTTCCCATGTGGTATTGAATTTTTTCTCTTCCTGGAAGAAGGTCGCGAGCTCTTCGCTGACGAACAGCACGCCGTTCTGCGCCTTCTTGGCCCAGACGACCGCATCGGGCGGGCACGGAAGCTCGAACCGCTCGTGCGCCCACAGGTGTCCGGACGCTCCCCAGCCGGTCTGCACCTCGTCGAACATCAGCGGCACGTCGTAGATGCGGGTCAACAGCCGCAGCTTTTGCATGAACCGGGCGCTGGTCATGCGCACGCCGCCCTCACCCTGAATCGACTCGACCAGCACGGCGGCCACGCGCCGGCTGCGGCGCTGGATCTCGGGGTCCAGAGTGGCCCGCTGCTCGCGGATGAACGCTTCCACATCGGCCCCGGGCGTGGCGAGAAAAGCGTCGATCGCATCCATCTCGCGCCGGAACACGTCCTTGCTCTTCTCGGCGTGCGGCAGCCGTCCCGAAACCAGCAAGTCCCAGACCTGCTTCAGGCTGCGCTCCTCGCGGCGGGCGGTCTCTTTCGGCGAGCTGACCTCCTCGACCGGGAACGTCACGTGCGGCCAATCGAACGTCGGGAAGCCGAGCCGCGCCTTCTTGCGGTGCGTCACCGCAAGGCTGCCCAGGGTGCGCCCGTGGAAGGCGCCCTCGAAGGAAATCAGGAATCCGCCGTCCGGCTGGCCGCTCGTCTTGACGCGATTCAACAGCGCCGACTTGATGGCGTTCTCGACCGCTTCCGCGCCGGTGTTGACCACGAAGTGTCGGGGCGTTCCCGCCGGAGCGATGCGGTTCAGCTCGGCTTTGAGGCGTAGCGACAAGACGGTCTGATACTCGGAGTGCGCATAGCGCGACACCACGTACGGCAGGTGCTCGAGAATCCCCTGCACGATGCGGGGATGGTTCTCGCCGAACGCCTGTGTAGCGATCAGCGCCCCCATGTCGAGGAACCGATACGGCTCTCCCCGGTCGTCACGGTCGAATGTGGCGAGGTAGGGTCCGATCGAGCTTGACGGGTCGAAGGCAACGGGAAGGGAGTAGAAGAGGCTCTTCGACGCGGCCTCCAGGGCGGCATGGGATGACGGGAGATAGCGGGCGATCAGGTCATCGAGTGGTTGGTCCGCATCCTTCAATCCGTCGGGCACATGCGCGTGGATATCGGCGTGCCGGTAGCGCTCCTCGAGCTCCGCCACTGCCTCGAGGAAGCTCATCACACTTCGGGTCGCACCGTCCATGGTGGCGAGTCTACGAAAAGGTCTGAGGTGGGGCAAGAACTAGACAGGCGGGCGGTCGGGCGGTCGGGCGGTCGAAAGAACCAAACGGGCGGTCGGGCCACCTGACCGCCCGACGTAGTGCGCCGACCAGGAATCGAACCTGGAACCTACTGATTAAGAGTCAGTTGCTCTGCCAATTGAGCTATCGGCGCGCGGGGCAGGAAAATCACTACCTCGCCGCGATTTTGCAAGGGAAACGGAGTCCTGAAAACATCGCGGGCGGCCGGACGACTTGCGTCGACCGACCGCCACGGGAGGGAACACTACTGTGGGAAAAAACTACGAGGATGACTTCTGATTGCCGCTCATGATGCTGCCATCCAGCGCATCGATAAGCACCTGGGTGTTGCCTGATTTGGCCGGATCACGGATGGCGAAGGACCAAACCAGCTTGCCACGACGCCGCTCCAGAGTGAGGGTCTGGATGACGCCGTTCGGCACCTTGGACATCGCCAACGTCCGCGCGGAATCCTCGGTGATTTTCGCCTGCGCGACGAGCGAGTCCGGAACATTCCGACGATACGACGGCGTCTGCGTCGGCGCCTGCATGCTCTGCTGCATGACCTTCTTCGTGGTGTCCGGCGTGGGGGTCTGGGCGGCGCTGACGCCCGCTCCCAGAACCAACGCGGACAGCACGATGCTGGCGACGGTGTTCATGATCCTCTTCCCCCCTCAGTGATGACCGCAACATGGGCCCCGACCAGAGTCGAGTGTCTCCCGCTGCGTCGCTGTCAAACGAGCCACCGACGCGGGACCAAGCGGCGCCGGGTTCGCGCGACCTGCTGGAGAAACGACTGACCGGTCGACGAACAGGTTCTACAACCCGCGTCACGAAGAAAGGGTCCGGGAGGAAAACCGCCGCCCGGCGCGGGGACACGTCCCGGTGAGCGAGATCACCCCGCACCGGGTCGCCGCGGACTGAGGGCGCGGGCAGTCACAGCGCACCACCACCAACCGGCCACAGCCTTCCGATTTCGCCGACCTCGCGCTCGTCATCAACGTCGAGCAGACCGCCCCCGAGCGCCAGGCACTTCCCAAGAGCGCCTGAACGCGGCGCTACGACGCGGCCGGCACTTCCGCAATCCGATAGTCTTTGCCCCGAATCGCGACCAGGAGACTCGGCACCGCGAGCAGCGTGATCGGCGTCGACAACGTGAGCCCGCCGATCACCGCCAGCGCCAGCGGGCGCTGCAGCTCGCTGCCGGCGCCGATTCCCAGCGCCAACGGCAGCAGCCCAAAAAGCGTGCACAGCGTCGTCATGAGAATGGGACGCAGGCGCACCCGTGCCGCCTCGCGGATCGCCGCTTCGAGCGGCAGCCCGCCGCTCTTCATGCGCAGCCGAGTGAAATCCAGGAGGATGATGCCGTTCTTGACGATCAGCCCGACGAGGAGAATCAGTCCCATGAACGACGACACGTTGAGCGCCGTCCCGGTGACGAGCAGCAGCGCCAGCGCCCCGACGAACGACACCGGCGCCACGAGCAGCACGACCGCCGGCTCGACGAACGACTCGAACTGAATCACCATCACGGCGCAGACGCTGACCGCGGCGAGGCCGAGCACGAGCAGCAGCGCCGCGAACGCCGTCTGCTGGCTCGCATACTGCCCGCCGAGCACGACGCGCACGCCCACGGGCGGTTTGTGCGCCGCGAGCACACGCCGCACGTCGCCCATCACCCCGCCGAGCGAGCGGTCGCTGACGTCGGCGGTGAGCGTGATCATCTGCTGCTGGTCCTCGCGATCGAGCCCCAGTCGCGATTCGCTGCGCTCGAACGTCGCGAGACTGCCGAGCGGCGTGACCTGTCTGGGATCGGCTCCCGTGCCTCCGGACAGGACCGGCAGCGCCGCGAGCCGCAGTGCGTCGAAGCGCACCGAGTCCGGCGCCCGGACGCGCACCGCGATGGGGCGATCCCCCACCCGGACCTCGCCGGCGGGGACGCCGAGCAACGCGGCGCTCACGGCATCGCCGAGGTCGGTCGGCGTCAGGCCGAGCCGATCGGCCTCCGCCTGATTGACGTGCATCAGCAGCTCCGCCGCGGGCTCGCTGACGCCGTCGTACAGGTCCTCGATGCCGTCGATCTTCGCCAGATCCGGGCCGATCGTCTTCGCGTACGCTTCGACGGTATCGAGCTGCTCGCCGAACAGCTTGACCTCGACCGGCCGCGCGGCGCCGGCGAGATCGTTGATCACGTCCGAGAGGATCTGCACGAACTCGATGTGCAGCCGCGGCGCCGCCGTCTGGATGCGGTCGCGCACGTCGTCCATCACTTCGAAGATGTCGCGGCTGCGGGCGCGCTGCGGCACGAGCCGCACCAGGAGGTCGCCTGAGTTTTGCGCGGTGGCGAAGAGCCCCAGCTCGGCCCCGGTGCGCCGCTCCGTGCCCCACACCTCGGGTGTCTGAGCCAGGATGTGCTCGGCGATCTGGAGCTGGTGGTTCGTCTCGTCGAGCGCGGTGCCACCGGGGGTGAAGTAGTCGAGCACGAACGCCCCCTCATCCATCTCGGGCAGGAATCCCGTACCGACGAGCTGCCAGCTCACCAGGCCCGCGAGCACGAGCACGCCGGCCACCACGGCGACACGCCGCGGCCGGTGCAACACCTCGGCCAGCACCCGCTCGTAGCGCGGCGTGAGCCCGTCGACGAGCCGCTCCACCCACCCCAGCACGCCGGTCCCCGACACGTCCGCGACCTCGTGGGCCGTCACGAACCGCTCGGCGAGCAGCGGAATCACGCTCAGCGCCAGCACCAGCGAGACGAGCACCGCGACGGTTAGGGTCAGCGCCAGGGCGGCGAAGAACTGGCCCACGACCCCCTCGAGGAGCCCGAGCGGAAGGAACACGACGACCGTGGTGATGGTCGAGGTGGTGACCGGCCAGATCAGCTCCTGCACCGCTTCGCGCACCGCCACCCTGCCGGGTTGCCCCGGGGCCAGCGCCACGTGGCGCGCGATGTTCTCGGTCACGACCACGGCATCGTCGATCACCAGTCCAATCGCGATCGCCATCGCGCCCAGGGTCATGAGGTTGAACGAGGCGCCGAGCATCCCCATCACGAACACGGTGATGATGAGGGTGAGGGGAATCGACGTCGCGCTGATCAGCGTGATGCGCAGATGGCGCAGGAAAAAGAGCAGCACGAGAATCGCGAGGATCGCGCCGACGAGCATCGCGTCGCGCACGGCGCGGACGGCGTCGCGCACCAGGACGGCCTGGTCGTACACCGCTTTCAGGTGCACTCCCGGCGGCAACACGCCCGAGAGGGAGGCGACGATCCGCCCCACGCTGTCGGCGATGGCGACGGTATTGCCGCCGAGCTGGCGGGCGACGTTGATGAACACGGCGGGGCGGCCGTCCCCGACGGTCATGCGGGTGCGATCTTCCATCCCCGGCTGCACCGTGGCGACGTCGCGGACGCGCAATCCCCTGCTGACGACGACAGCGCCGATGTCTTCCGCGCTCTTCGCCTCCTGATCGGTGACGATCAGGTACGACCGGTAATCCTGCGCCAGCCGCCCCACCGCCTGCACCGTGGTCGCATGCGAGATCGCGTCGGCCAGCTCGCTGTAGGTGAGCCCCTGCGCGGCGAGCCGGGCGGGATCGGCGATCACCTCGATCTCGCGTACGTCCGAGCCCTGCACTTCCACACGGCCCACACCCGGGACGCGGGAGATCTGTGGCCGGATGTCGTAGCGGGCCAGGTCGTACAGCGTCGCCGGGTCCCCGCCTTCGAGGCTGTAGGAGACGATCGGGAACAGCACCGGCGCCAGGCGCTCGACTTCGAGGTCGATCCCCGAGGGAAGCTGGCCCTGGACCTGCGCCACGCGCGCCCGCACCAGCTGCAGCGCTTCCGTCATGTTGGTGCGCGGCGAGAAGGTGACGTTGATCTCCGCCGCGCCGCGGATCGCGTGCGAGTGCACGCGCGTCACCCCGGGCACGAGGCTGACCGCCTCCTCGACCGGCCGCACGATGCTGAACACGATCTGGCGGGCGCCGAGTGTCGAGCCTTCGGCGATCACCGTGATGCGGGCGAAATTGAGCTCGGGGTAGATGGCCGACGGCAGGCGCAACGCAATCCAGATACCGGCGGCGCTCAGCAGTGAGACGACGAGATAGACGAAGCGGCGCTGGCGCGAGAGGAAGTCGAAGAGCCTCAGCGCGGCGCCCCCTTCTTTTCCGTCTGCTTGATCTTGGCGCCGTCGGCGGCGCCGTAGGCGCCATGCGTCACGATCGTCTCCCCCGCCGCCAGTCCCGACACCACCTCGACCGCCGCCTCGGTCCGCCCGCCGATCGTCACCGGTCGCCGGTGCGCCGTGCCGGTCGAATCGACCACGAAGAGGATGTAGCCCTCCCCTTCGGGAACGAGCGCGGCGACGGGGACGACGACGGCGTTGGGGCGCACCGCCGTCACGATGCGGCCATAGATCGATTCACCGATGCGCAAGGTCCGCGCCGGGTGCGCCATCCGGGCCCGCACCGGGATGGCCCGCGTGGCGGAGTCGACCGCCGCACCCACGGCGGTCACGACAGCCGAGCCCAGCGCTTCGCCACCCGCGCCGCTCGCCGACACGCTCACGGTGTCCCCTTCCTTCAGGGCGGCGGCCTCGGCGGGGGACACGTTGAACACGGCATCGAGTGTCGAGGGGTCAGCGACTTCGACGAGCGGGACGCTCGGGTCGACCGGCGCGCCGCGTACGGCGGACAATTTGGTGACGACCCCGCCGAGCGGGGCACGCAATGTCGCGAGCTGTTGGGCACGCTGCGCCGTGACGGCCGCGACCTGGGCCGCGGCGAGGTCCGCCGCAGCCTGCTCCGAATCCTTTTGGGCGAGGATTCCCGCCTGGACGAGGCGCACCGCCCGATCGTAGGCGCGTTGGGCATTCGCGAGTGACGCGGCGGCGCTCCGCGCCGCGGCATCGAACGGCGCGCGCTCGAATTCCACGAGCGCGTCACCGGCGCGCACCCGCTGTCCCGTCGCGACGAAGATGCGGGACACCCGCGTCGGGCCCGGCGCGGCGAGTGCCGCGAAGCGGCCGGGGCGCGGCGCCACGACGCCGATCGCCTGCACGAGCTGCGGGAAGGCCTGGGTGCGCGCCACGGCCGTCTCGGCGTCGACCACCGCCGGAGGAGCGGCATCGCCGCCCTCCGCGTGGCGCGAGCACGCCGCGGCGGCGAGCGCGAACAGCAGCATGCGGAGCCGGCGCATCAGGGAGCGCTCCCCGCCGTGAGGAGCCGCAGCAGATCGGCGGCATCGTGTACCGCCGCCACGTCATCGACGTAGCGGCCCAGCGCTTCGCGGGCGAGACGCTGCGCCTCGAGCACGTTGGCGAGCGGCACGGCGCCCTCGCGATACGCCTGCAGCGACATCGCCGCCACCTGGTCGGCGCCCGCGAGCAACGCCCGGTCGCGCGCGAGACGGGTGCGCGCCACCGCGAACACGCGCTCGGCGCTCTGCAGCTCGGCCGACTGCTCGCGGCGCGCCAGGTCGAGCTCGGCGGCCGCGCGCGCACGCGCCGCCTGCGCCTGCACCACCTCGCCGCCGTTGCGATGAAATAGCGGAATGGGAAGCGCCAGTCCGAATGTGGGCAGCGATCCCGACTGGGTCGGATCGCCGAACTCGACGCCGGCCTGGAAGCTCGGCGCCGGGAATGCGTTGCGGTGCGCGAGCGCGACGTTGCGTTCCTCGGAGCGGAGCTCGGCCTGCGCCGCGGCGACGCGCAACGGCTCTCCCACCGCCCTCGGGATCGCGGTGTCGGCTGGTGGGGCCAGGCTGTCGGCGAGGACGATCGTCTGCGAATCGGCGGAGAGACCCATTGCCAGCTGTACGGCCAGCACCGCCGCGACGCTGGCGAGCGAGTCGTCGGCGGCGACGTTGGCGAGCTGGCCGGCATTGACCTCGGCGAGACGCACGTCGAGCTCGCTCACGTCCCCCACCGAGCGGCGCAGGCGCGCCATCGCGAGGATGGTGTCCGCCCCACGCGCGGTGCGGCGCGACAGGTCGGCGTGGGCCAGCGCCGCGAGGGCGTGGGTGTAGGCCGTATCGACGTCGTAGCGAATCGCGGCCCGCTCGAAGTCGAGGCGGAACCGCGCGGCATCCCGCCCGGCCGCCGCCGCGCCCACACGGGCCGAGCGCAGCCAGGGAAGGTCGAGCGGGACGTCGGCGATCAGGTGGTAGTGCGGCGTGTCCTTCGAGTAGGTGGCCGAGAGCGCCGGGTTCGGGTACGCCCTGGCGCCGCGCAGCACTCCCGCCGCCGCCTGCGAGTCGGCGCGGGCGAACGCGCCGCGGGCACCGCGCGCCAGAGCGGCGTCGATGGCGTCGGTACGGGAGACGGGTTGCTGGCCTGCGAGGGACCCAACGCACAGCGCGAATCCCGCCAGCGCGGTGGTCAGGCGCATAGGGGGGCGCAACTTACCAAGTTCGCGCTGTCTCTCAGCTTACACCGCCGCGGGAAACGATACGGTCACGATCGTTCCCGTGCCGACAGTCGATTGGACGGCGAGACCGGCGCCGTGCTGGTCGGCGATCCAGCGCGCGATGGAGAGACCGAGCCCGGCGCCGTCGGTATCGCGGCGCGCGCCGTCGGAGCGGAAGAAGCGCTCGAACACGCGCGGCAGATCCTCCGCGGCGATGCCGGCGCCGGTGTCGGCGATCGCCACGTTGCGGCGGCCGTCGACGACGTGGACGTCGAGCCGCACGTGGCCGCCGGGCGGCGTGAATTTGATGGCATTGTCGAGCAGGATGAGGAGCAGGCGGCGCACCAGCACCGGATCGCCGGTGATCGCGGCTTCCTCGAAGCCGCCGATCGCGACCGCCACCTGATGCTGCGCGGCGAGTGAGCGCACCGAGTCCACGGCGTCGGAGGCGAGGTCGTCGAGATACACCGTCTTGCGCACCGCGGGGAGCTCGCCGGCGTCGGCGCGGGCGAGGGTGAGCAAGTCCGCCACGATGGCGCCGACGCGCTCGACTTCCCGCACCACCGCGCGCAGGGTGTCCGCGTCGCGCTGCGGCTGGCGCTCTTCACCGAGGGCGACCTCCGCGCGGGTGCGCAGCAGGGTCACCGGGGTGCGCAGCTCGTGGGCCGCGTCGGCCATGAAGCGGCGCATCTGATTCATCGACCGCTCGATCGGGGCGGTCGATTGCCGCACCAGCACGTAGCCGCCGCCGGCGACGAGCAGCAGCGCGACGAACGCCGCGGCCGCGAACACCTCGATCAGCGATGCGTAGCGAGTCTCCAGCTCGACGCGGTCGGCCGCCACCGCCGCGACGTAGACGGCGCCGCTCGATCCGGTGAAGCGTTGCGCGTGCAGCCGGATCTCACGGTCGCCGGGCTCGCTCATGTCGAGGTCGGATTGCCCGTTGACCGCGGCGTCGCGGGCCGCCGCCTGGACCCACCCCGGCGCCTGGACGGGAATGATCGGCGTGCCGGTGGAGTCGAGCAGGAAGAGCATGCGATCGGGGATGTGCAGCTCGGAGACGGCGTCGGCGACGGGCCCCTGCGCCCGCGCCCGCTCGATGTCGCGGATGCGGGCGGCGCGCTGCAGCGCGACGGTGGCGCTGCGCAGCGACGCGTCGAGCTGGCGCGACAGCTGGCGGCGCACGCCGAAGAACACGCCGCCGCCCAACAGCACGAGGATGAGGGTAAAAACGCCGCCGTACCACAGCGTGAGCTGGAACCGCAGCCGCGCGAGCGGATCGGCGCGTTGGCTCACTCGCCGAACCGATAGCCCGCGCCGCGCAGCGTGGTGATCAACTTGGGCTCGTAGTCGTCGTCGATCTTGCGCCGCAGCCGGCGGACCAGGACCTCGAGCAGATTGGCGAACGGATCGTGGTTGTCGTCCCACACGTGCGCGGTGATCGTCGCCCGGTCGAGCACGCGGCCGGGATGACGGACGAACAGCTCGAGCAGCGTGAATTCCTTGGCGGTGAGATCGATCGGCTTGCCGCCGCGCTGCACGGTGCGGGCGGCCAGGTCCACTTCGAGATCGGCCACGCGGTGGATGGCCGGAGTGAGGGCGGGATGGCGGCGCGACAGCGCCTGGACGCGCGCCACCAGCTCGCGAAACGCGAACGGCTTCGAGAGGTAGTCGTCGGCGCCGGCCTCGAGCCCGCGGACGCGATCGTCGACGGCGTCGAGCGCGGTGAGCATCAGCACGGGAGTGGTGCTGCCGCGCTCCCGCAGCTTGCGGCACAGATCGAAACCCGATCCGCCGGGGAGCATGACGTCGAGGATCACCACGTCGAAGGCGGTCTGGCCGGCCCGCTCGATTCCGTCCGTGAACGTGGGAGCAACGGTGACATCGATCTGCATCTTCGCGAGGCCGTCGCGCACCAGCCCGGCCAGCTCGGCATCGTCTTCGACGATGAGAACCCGCATGTCCTTACCTTAATGAAATGAAGTCCGCCGGTGGCCGGCGAATGCCCCCAAGGGGAATCGAACCCCTGTTCCCACCTTGAAAGAGTGGTGTCCTAACCGTTAGACGATGGGGGCTTACAA
>DATFTG010000072.1:0-7847 GCA_035262265.1 Gemmatimonadales bacterium | reverse complement strand
GCTGACCTGCGCCATCCGATTGATTTGGCCGTGACAGTTGGCGCACGACTCCGGCCCCGTCCCGAGCACCTTGATATGCCGCATGTGCGGGAAGTGGACGAATCCGGGCAACGCGTGGACCCGGATCCACTCGGGAGGTTTCCTGTTCGCCCAGGCGGTACGCACCTTCCCGATTTCGGTCTGATGCGATGGGGTCGATCCGGAAATGATCTGATGACAGCCGAAGCAGGTGCGCAGCGCCGGGATCCCCGGCTCGGTCGATACCGCCACCGTATTGTGGCAGTACATGCACGGGATCTGGTCCTGGCCGGCGTGGATGTCGTGTCGGAAGAAGATCGGCTGACGGGGGCCCTGCAGTCCCGCGGTATCGGTAATGACGGGAGCCTTGTAGCCCGGGGTGCCCGGAGCGGCAGAGGCAGCCTGGGCGGCGATTCGTCCGCCGGCCACGGCGATCATCAAGAGTATTCCACTCGCGGTCCTGCACCCTACGGTCGTCGCCAAGGCGGTGGCCTCGATCTCTAACCCAGGTAAGGTGGGGCAACGGCACGGCACGGCAACAGCTTGCGGGCGCGAGGAATGTAGCGCGCCCGCTGAATGCCGCACAAGTCCCGGATCAGTCGGAACGCGACAACAGGTGATGCTTGAGACGGATCACATCCACGAATCCGTCGACTGCTTCGAGGTCGGGGAATTCCATCCAGCACCAGCGGACACCGTCTACCACTTCGCCGTCGCGCACCGCGTGTTTCACCGCGCGTCCCAGACCGTCGGCGAGGACCAGCTCCTGTTCTTCGCTGTCGTTCAACACGAACGTCCCGCTCACCCCGGATTCCATCGGGTGGAGAAAGCCGAGCTTGCGGCCTCCGACCTCGTACATCCACACCCACTTCCAGGCGATGCCCATGAACACCACCTGCTCGGTGACGTGGCGCAGCGAGCGGATTCCTTCGCGCGCCCGCTTGAAGCGTCCGGCGGCGAGCTTGGGGAGATCGCGACTCGGTGAATCGGACTTCGGCCGCGTGCGGGGACTCTTGTAGAGATTGGTCGCCCAGTACTCAGTCGGCTGTCGGGACATCTGGTGCCTCGGCTGTCGGCTGCGGGGATCGTATTGGAACGGCGAACGCGACCCAGAACTTATCTGCGTCGTCAACCACCAGCGTATCGCTATGTCTCGTAGCGAGTTATGCCTGCAATGACAGAATCGTGCGCGTCGCGCTGCGGAACCGTCCACCGTCGATCAGTCTGGCGATCGATTGCTGCGGCACCGCCATCCGGCCGTCGGCTGCCATCGTCAATTTGATGACATCGCGGTCGCGGCCGTACCAGCGGGTGCTGGGCTCCAGGTCGGACGGAAAGACACACAACGGCAACGCCGCGACCGCGAGCGGCGCCTGGGAGCCGATCCCCGATTCGGGCATCGTGCCGGCCCACAGCTGCGCGCCGCTCTCGGCGGCAATACGGTAGATGCGGCACACCTCCGCGAGCCCGCCGACGCGGTGGACCTTGATGTTCCAGATGCGCGGGCCGTCGAGTACCACCACCTGGCGCGCATGACTCGCGCTCTTGAGTGTTTCATCGAGACAAATCGGCGTCCGTAGCTCACGGCCGAGCTGCGCGTGTCCCACCAGCTCGTCGGGCGCTAGCGGTTGCTCGATGTAGAGCAACCCGGCCGCGTCGAGATCCTTGAGCTCCCGCTCGTGATCGGGCCACACGTAGGCGCCGTTGGCGTCGACGGTGAGCGGCAGGTCGGCGCCGGCCATCGCATCGCGTGCGGCGCGGACCGCCACGCCGTCCCAACCCGGCGCGACTTTGATCTTGACCCGCCGGTAGCCGCGCTCCACCGCGTCCGCGACCCAGCGCGCGAGGGTGGAGGCACGACGATCCTCCGGAATCCCGAGCGCGACTCCGCATGGGACACTCGTCGCAGCGGGTACGCCGAGTCGGGCGGCGAGCAGCGACGCGAGTCCGGCATTCCGCCGCTGCGCTTCGAGATCCCACGCCGCCGTCTCGATCCCGGCCCGTGCGAAGGGATTGCCGCGCACGCCCTCGCGCAGCGCGGCGTCGACCGCTTCCGGATCGTCGAATTCCCGCCCCACGACGCGCGGGAGCAGGACGTGCTCGAGCAGGTCGCGCGCACTGGCGAGCGTTTCCTCCGAGTAGAACGGCCGCTCGAAGGGCGGCGATTCGCCGTAGCCGGTGTGGCCGGCGTCATCCCGCAGCTGGACGATCAGCGAGCGGCGCTCCACGATCGCGCCCCCCGAGATGATGAACGGCTCGGCCAGCGGCAGCACGAGCTCGAACAGCTCAGCGCCGGAAACGCGCATCCGGGATGTCGAGGAAGTGCAGCTCGCCGCCGCGACGGTGCACCAGCCCGCGCGACTCGAACCGCCACAGGTCGGCGATAAGACCGTCTTCGGGATGGAACAGCAGCTGATGCAGAACGCGCTGCGTGCGCGAGCCGTCACGGGCGGCGTATTCGTCGAGCGGCAGCTGGAACATCGTGTGCAGCTGCACCGCCTCGCATCCCGCCTGGGCATAGGCCAGCACGTCTCGCCCCGAGTTGATACCTCCCGTCCCGCAGAGACCCGGCGGGCGCGCACCGGGCTCCTGTCCCAGCGACGCGAAGCTCGAGAGCACCCGCAGATTGCGATCGAACAGATCGCGGCCGCCGTAAGCGACGCCCTGCCCCGGGTCGAACAGCCGGTTGAATACGACCTGCGCATCGGCCCCGGTCGCGGCGAGCATCATCTCGTGCTGAAATCCCTCTTCGAACCTGGCGTTCATCAGTTTCACGGAGACGCGCGTCTCGATCGGGGACGCCCAGCGGATCAGCTCGGGGACCTCCCGCAGCCAGCGCAGGATCTGCGCGCGGTCATCGGCGAGGGAGTCTCCGGCGAGCGTCGGCGAGAAGTCTTTTTCGACGAGCAGCGGCGGCTCGTCCCACGCGTCGGCCAGACGACCCGTCGTGTAGCGATACTCCGACTCCACGAACGGCACGCCGAGCCGCGGCAGATGATACTTGACCGACGGAAGGACCAGCAGCTCTCCCGAGCGGGTGAGGTCGCGGCCGGCGCGCAGCAGCTCGAGGTAGTCGTCGAACGAGCGGTCCCACCCCCGCCCCTTCCAGGTGACGGTCCACCCGCGATCGGCTCCCGAAACGCGGCGCCGCTCCACCTTCATTCTAGTCTCGTGGATCGCCCACGCCGCCATCGACTGCACGCCGGCGTCGTCCTCGGCGATCAGCGTCTTGAGGACGACGAACGCCAGGCCCGCGGCGCGGTCTTCTTCGAGCTGCCGGTCATTGAGGGAGAGCTGGCCGGACCCCTTGCCGATGGGATGCGGCAGCGTCTGTCCGAGGTACCGCGCGGTGAGATCGATGCGGTAGGCATCGCGCACGTACGCCGCGAAATCCCGCGGCAGCCCGTCCTTGAACCGCTCGAAGTCAGCGACGAGCTGCGCGCGCATCGTGCACCGCCTGAACCACGGCGTCGCGCTGCGATTGCGGCAGCGAAGGCCCCCAGGGATCGTCGCTCGCGTCCGCGGACAGCACGCCCTCGGCGACCATCGCCCACAGCATCCGCTGGATGTAGCCCTCCATGGGCGGGATGAACGTCTGCTGGGAGAAGCGATCGAGCAGGCCCGAGAGCTGGAGGAAATCGACGCCGTCGCCCGCGGCGTGCGCCCGCAACAGGGCGCATTGCAGGTCGGTCAGCGCCGCTCCCATCCCCACGAGCGCGCCCTGGGCGCCGAGCATCAGGGAATAGCCGAGAAACCGGTCCTCACCCGTGATCACGAGCTTGCCGGGATGGTCCTGCGCCAGAGCGACGATGCGCTGAAACGTCATGACCGAGTCGAGCGTCGCCACCTTGATGCCGATGACTTCCGGGAGCGCCAGAATCGCGTGCAGGGCGGCGTCGCTGTAGGCCACGCCGCCCGCTTGCTCATACAGATAGAATGCGATCACCGGGAGCTCGGCGCCGAGTGCCTGGTGCCATCCCGCCGGATCCTTGGCCTGCGGAAAGGCGAGCAACGCGTCCGCTCCGCCTGCCTTCGCCTGCTTCGCCATCTCGAGGGTCGACGCTCCGGCGATGACGAGCCGGTTGGGCAACGCGGCGCGCCACGTCTGCAGCACCACGCGGCGCTCGTCGGCGGAGAGACGTGGCCCACGACCGGTGTGCGCCCACACCGCGACGCCGGCGATATCCTGCGTCGCCATCCAGCGCGCGTATACATGCTGGGCGTCCGCGGCGAGCGCCTTGCCGCGGAACGGAACCGGGACCGCGGGAACGAGTCCGCCCTGGAGGCGGGCCGCGATCGTCACGGCGCCCCGTTCGCCGCCGCGCGGGCGTTGGTGTATTCGATCGCCGCGCGCTGTTCCGGAGCGATGTCGAGCAAATCGAGCTTGGCGATCGCCGTTTCGGGAAGCCGCAGCGGCTGGCCCGTGCCGAGCACGAACCGCTCCGGCCCGATCGTCCGCAGCACGGTCGCGAGGTGCTCCTCCGGCGGTCCCCAGATCCAGCTGATGTCCCACCAGATCCGTCGCGCCTCCTCCGGCGTGGACCCGAAGTGCACCTCTTCGATGAAGCCGCGATCGGCGTGGGTGACGACGAGGCGCACCGCGGGGCTCGAGCGGATCAGGGCGCGGACAGCGGCGGCGGGAAGCTCGGGGGTCACGTCATTGGGATGACGTTGCCGGGAATCCTCGAGCCGCACCGCGAGCAGCACGGGACGTCCGGCCGCTCCAGCCGCCGCCGCGAGGGCGACCATCTCGGGACCCGCCGGCGTGAGCGCGAAGTAGCAGGGATCGCAGCGGATTGCCGGCGCGCGCTGCGCCACCGCTTCGCGCAACACCGCGGACCAGTTGGCGAGCCCCGGGTGGACCGCCGGCACGGGATGCAGTCGTGGCGCAGCGCGGCAGGTTTCGTACAGCCAGGCATTACCCGCGGTCGGATCGCGCCAGAAGAGACCCGGAAGATGCGTCACCCACGCCTCGTCGATCCCCACGCGATCCATCGCCGCCACCAGGTCTCCGGGCGTCGTGCCCGGCACCTTGGAGAAGGGATAGCCGCCGAGGAAGGCATTGACGTCGAGGCGCATCAATCGCTCGGAAAGCTGCCCGGTGGAAAGATGCGCGCGGCGTTCTTCCAGGCCACCAGCTCGAAATCGGCGGGCGGCAACAGATGGTGCAGGTAGCGCAGTTTCGCCCACCCCGTGTCGATCGTGATGTCCGACCCCCACAAGAGCCGCTCGGCACCCACGCGCTCGAGGCAGGCCTCGACCATGCCGCCATCCACGCCGCTTCCCGAGAGATCGAGATACACGTTGCGATGCGGCGGAGCGACCGCCAGGGTGTGGCGCCAATCGCCCCCGCCCCCGACGTGTGCGAGGATGAACGCCACCTGCGGGTGGCGCGCCGCGAGTCGGCACAGCTCGGCGCCATCCGATGCTTCCTGCCCAGGCCAATCGCGGCGCCGTCCCTGCCAGATGTGCTGCAGAATCGGGAGCCGGTGCTGCTGCGCGGCCGCGCAGATCGCGTCGAGCAGCGGATCGTCGGCGCGACGGCTGGCCGCGAGCTTCACTCCGATGAGGCCGGCCGCCCGCCCGCGGGCGATCTCGGCCGTGGCGTGGTCCTGATAGTTCGGGTTGACGCATGCATAGCCGCGAACCCGGGCGCCCTGCTCCCGCTGCAGCGCAATCGTGAAATCGTTGCCGTACACCACATCGGCCGGCGACGGGAAATACGTCGGCGACGTCAGGCCGAAGGTGCCGAGTGTGGACGTGACGTGCACGGTGATCCCGATGCGCTCGCCAGCCCGCAGCCGGCTGGCGTTGTAGGCGCGCCAGTCGGACCGCGGGCTCCGCTCGGGAAAGAAGTGCGCGTGGACGTCGATCAGCATGCTGCCTTCAACGCCTCAGCCAGCGTCGTCAACGCCTGATCCACGTCGCTCTCCGTGTGCGCGTACGAAACGAAGTTATACGCCGTGCGCTTGAACAGCAGTCCACGGCGCGCGCATTCCACGGCCACGCGGCTCGACAGCTCTTCATTCGCAAAGTGGAGGAAGCACATCTCCGCAACGCCGCCGACGCTCGTGGCGACCTGCCGGTGCTCGCGCTGCAGCCGGTGCAGCCCGTGCAGCAGTCGCGTGCCGACGCGGTGCAGGTGCGCGCACACCGGCTCCGCCTCGTACACCGCGAGGGTCGCGAGCGCCGCGGCCAATGCCACGGACTCCGTCGCCAGCGTGGACGAGATCCACGTACGGCTGACCGCGGCCATGACGTCGGCTGCTCCACCGACCGCGGCCAGCGGAAATCCGTTGGCGAAGGCCTTGCCGATCACCGCAAGATCGGGCGCGACCCCGTAGCGCTCGGCGGCGCCGCCGACCGCCAGCCGAAACGCGGTCTTGATCTCGTCGAACACGAGCACCGCTCCCGCATCCCGAGTCTCGGTCCGCAGCGTCTCCAGCCACTCGCGCGACGGCTCGGTCACCACCAGCGGCTCGATCACCACCGCGGCGAGACGATCGCCCCGGTAGCGGATCATTTCGCGCGCGCGCTCCGCGTCGTTGAACGGCAGCTCGGCGAACACGGCGCGCGTCCCCTGCGGCACCCCTTCCGTCCGGCCCTGGCACCAGTCGAGCCAGCCGTGATAGCCGCAAGCCAGGACCTCTTCCCGTCCGGTGTGCACACGCGCGATGCGCACCGCCGCGGCCACCGCCTCGGCGCCGGTCTTGAGGAACCGGATGCGCTCCATCCACGGTATCCGCCGCGCCAGCGCTTCGGCGAGACGCTCCTCCTCGACCGGGGGCAGCGGACCTACCGTGCCGGCGGCGATCGCCGCGGTGGCGGCGCCGCTCACCGCCGCCTGACCGTAGCCGAGGCCGACGGCGCCCAGTCCCATGACGAGGTCGAGATACTCGCGTCCCGCTTCGTCCCAGACGCGCGCGCCGGCCGCCCGGGCGAGGCGCAGCGGCAGCCCCTCGTCCACCGCGGCCCCGAACAGCGCCTCGGGTCGCTTACTCCCGGTCGACGTGAATCCCGGAACGCGCCAGTCGGTCACGGTATTTCACCACCTCGATCGCCATCGCGCGCAGCAGCTTCGCCTCGCGCTGGTCGAGCGGCACGCGGTGCACGACCTCGCGCACCGTTCGCATCACGTGCTCACGGTCGCGCACCTTGAAGAATTCGATCGCCGCGAGCGCCTGCTCGGCGTCGCTGAAGAAACGCTCGATCTGCTCGACTGTCGCCGGCTCGGCCGGACGCCGCGGCGCCTTGAACGGCCGCTCACCATCCCCGCGCCCCAGCGCCAGCTCGTACAACATCACCACGACCGCGTGCCCGAGATTCAAGGACGGATATGTCGGCGACGACGGGATCGTGACGATGCGGTGACAGCGATCGAGATCTTCGTTGGAAAGTCCCTTGTCCTCCCGCCCGAACAGCAGCGCCGTCGTGCCGGCGCCGGCGAGCCCGAGCAACTCCGCCGCTGCTTCTCGCGGACGCTGGTAGTTGCGTTTCGCCGAGCGCGGCCGGGCGGTGCAGCCGGCGACGTGACTGCAATCGGCGAGCGCGGCCTCGAGCGAGTCGAACAGCGCGATGCGCGACACGACATCGTGCGATTGGTGCGCGATCCCTTCGATCCGATGCCCCTCGTATTCGCGCGGCTGCACGAGGCGCAGGTCCCGGAACCCGAAGTTCTTCATCGCGCGCACGACATGGGCGATGTTGACGAGCTCTTGTGGTTCATGCAAGACAACAAGGACGCCGCCCATAGGTCAAAGGCAGAATGGTGAATGCAGAATGCAGAATTGCGCAGACCGCACTTTCCAGACCGGACGCGCGGGTGCCTG
>DATFTG010000071.1:0-10117 GCA_035262265.1 Gemmatimonadales bacterium | reverse complement strand
AGCTCCATCACGCGCCCGCACGCCGAGCAGATGCAGTGCTCGTGCGCCTGCCCCGGCGCCACCGGCTCGTAGCGCCGGAATCCTTCGCCGAAGTCCCGCTCCGCCACGAGCCCGCTCGACACCAGGAGGTCGAGGGTGCGGTACACCGTGGCGAGGCCGACGTCGGTGCCGCGCCGGGCCACGCGCCGCAGCACGTCGTCCGCAGACAGGTGGTCGGCGGCGTCGAGCACGACGGTCGCGACCGCGAGCCGCTGCTGCGTCGCGGGAAGGTTGCGGTCGGTGAGGAAGCGGCGGAACGCCGCCAGCGCCCGGGCGCCGTCAACGCGCATACCAGACCGCCGCACCGCACGCCTGCGGCGGCTCCGCGTCTCCCGTGCGATCGGCGGTGTGTTGCATTACTTGCGCCACGACCTCCGCCGGTGAGAGCGCAACTTCCTCCACCTCGACGCGCGACGTGCCCTTTTCCTTCCCGCGCACCACCAGCATATAGCGCGCCGTGTAGACCACCAGCCGCCCCTCCGGGTGGCGGCGCGTCACCACGGCGGTGCCCCACTCCCGCCCCTCGCGCTTGATCGGCCGGAAGAGATAGATGGTGTCGATCTCTTCAGGCGGCACCCGCAGCGCCACCGCGGCCGACAGCTTCGCCCAGCCCGGTCCCTGACCGAGCGGCGCCGCTCCTAACGCCGGGCCGGGGCCGGCGTCCGGGGGGAGGCCTGTTCCCATCGTTCCACGAACGACCGCAGCACATGCATGAAGTCCTGCGCGTTGGTGACGACGCCGAACGCCTGGTGCGTGCCGCGGTCGCGCAGCTTGTTGACGACGAATTCCGTCTGATCGACGCAGATCGTCGTCAGCGGACGGATGTCGGCGGGATCCGATGCGTCGACGAATGCCGGCAGCATGTTGCCGACGGCGATGGCGTGGAGCGCGGTGGCGATGAACACGGCGAAGCTGGCCTGCACCGTCAGCGCCCGCATCGCGTCCTGCGCCGCCAGCGTGTCGCTCACGACGCCGGGGAGCGGCCCGTCGTCGCGGATCGAGCCGGCGAGCACGTACGGGATCTTCGCGCGCACCAATGCGTGCATGATGCCCCCGGTCACGATGCCCTGCTCCACCGCCGCTTCGATCGATCCGGCGCGGCGGATGGCGTTGATCGCGCGCATGTGCAGGGCATGGCCGCCCGAGACACCCTCGCCCGAGCTCGACATGCCGAGGGTGGTCCCGAAGATCGCGGCCTCGAGGTCGTGCACGGCGACGGCGTTGCCCCCGAGCAGGCCGCCGACGTAGCCGTGCTCGATGAACCAGACCATGTCCTCGCGCGCTCGCGCGTGCACCAGCGCCGGTCCCACCACCCACACGGTCGTGCCGCCGCGGGCGCGCTCCTCGCCCAATAGCTCGGCGAGCACCGCGTAGTCGACGGGACGCTCGCGGGAGACTTCGGTCTGCATGAACCGGAACTCGTTGGCGCTGTGCCCCCCGCCCAAGAATCCCTCGCCGTGGACGAAGATCCCTTCGCTGCCGTCTTCGGAGGAGCCGATCGCAACCGCCGCGCCACGCGCCACCTTGCGCGGCTCGGTGGTGACGAGGTCGCCGTTCGCCGCCCGGACGATGACGCAGTCCATGCGTGGCCGCTCGGGCCTGCGCCAACCGGCAGCGAGGTGGACGTAGGTCGGCAGATTGGTGGTCGAGAAGAAACCGTCGGGGAGCACCCCGTCGGCCGGGGCTGGAGCGAACCGGGCCTGCGGCGCCTGCGCGAGCGGTGGCTCGGTGAACTGCGGCAGCTGATACCGGAACGGCGGACGCCTCACTCCTCGCGACTCCTCAGAGATTCATGGAGCGGGCAAAGTTACGTGGGAGAAAAGGCGTCTCGCAACGGCCGGCGATGGGCGGCGTCCCCTTAGGTCACGCGCCGCTCGGCTGCCGGCTCGCCGCCCGGACCGAGCCACCCCCCTGGCCTCGCGACGGCGGCGCGGTGTGAACGACGTCGGCGCCGAGCAGCCGCTGCGCCTCGTCCACTCCTGCCTGGAGATCGCCGGCAGTCCGGAAGCGCTCGAGGTCGATGCCCACGGCGACGAGGTGATGGGCCAGGCCCGCAGACACACCGGACAGGATCGCGGCCGCTCCCATCAGCCGGGTGGTCTCGACGGCGGCCAGGAGAAGGTTGGCGGCCTCCCGATCGACTTCCGCGACACCCGTGAGATCGATGACCACCGCTCGGGCCCGGTGGGTACGGACACCCTCGATCAGCTGCCGGGTCAGCTGCTGCGCCCGCGCGGCGTCGACATCCCCGATGACGGGCAGAATCAGCAGCCGGTCGAGGAGGCGCAGCACCGGGGTGGAAAGAGCGCGAATGACGCCGAGGTGCTTCTGCGTTTCGACCTCGGAGCGCTTGCGGTCGCTGATGTCCTGCGCCGCGGCGATGAAGCGTCGGTCGGCCCCGTCTTCGAGCAGCGGCCGTGCGTACACCCGCAACCAGCGGATCTCGCCGCCCCGCGTGGCCACCCGCAGGTCGCCCGTGAACTCCGCTCCGGCCGCAAGCCGCGCGAGCGCCGCGGTAACAGTCGCCTGGTCTTCCGGATGCACGAGGGCGGTCCAACCGATCTCTCCCAACTCCGCCATGGTGTAGCCGGTCACGAGGTGAAACCCGTCGGTGACCGATTCCAGCGTCACGGCGCCCGCGCCATCCACCCGAGCCATCGCCGCGAAGTCGGACGTCAGGGCGGCGATCGCCCGGTGCTCCGCTTCACTTTTGCGCAGCAGCCGCTCGAGCGCCGTGCGCTCGGCCATCGCGGCCGCGAGCACGAGGGCGGTGAGCCCGCTGAACCCGACGAACACCTGGAGCACCAGCAGTGAGACTCCCGTCGGCGAGGAACCGAATGGCCCCAGCCGGTTCAGCGTCCCCACCAGGGCAATTGCGCCGAGCAAGACCACCGCCGTCGCGGCTTCTCTGCGGCCCAGGCGGAACGCGATCCACGCGAGCGGGGGGATGGACATGAACGCGTAGCCGCGGTGCTTCGCGTCGCCGAAGATGAGCGCGGCCGTGACCGCCAGCACCACGAGCAGGGAAATCGCTTCCAGCGCGCGGGCCCGGGTCCATACGATTCCCGCTGGCGCGCTCCACAACAGCACAACGGGAGTGACGACGATCGCTCCGACGACGTCTCCCAGCCACCAGGTGAGCCAGATGGACGGATATCCGGACCAGGTGGCGAGGCCGCTGACCGCGAGCGTCGTCACGCCGACCGTGGCGCTGACGGCGCACGCGACGAGGCCGGCCAGCCCGGCGAACTTGAATGTGTCTACCGGGCGCGCGAAGGCGTGACGCCCTTCGGCAAAGCGGTCGACGAGGTAGGCGCCGACCAATCCCTCGAGCGTATTTCCGGTCGCGATGCCCAGCGAGGTGAGGATCGTACCCGAGGTCGTCAGATTGACGAGGAATGCCCCGACGAAGATGCCGGGCCAGACGTCGTATCCGAGAATCAACAGTGCGGCGAGGGCGATACCGGTGGGCGGCCACACCGCGGTGGCGCTCGGGTTCACGATGGCAAGCGCGAGACCGAGCTTGCCGGCAACGAAATAGATCCCGGCCAGCGCCGGGATATGCCAGATGCGCGACACGGTGCCTTCACTCATGCGGTACCAGAGACGCTACGGGCCGCGGCACCCGACCGTCAAGACACACTCTTACGGGGCGCCGCGTCACGCGACCACCGCCGTGCCTGGTTAAGATGGTGACATGCCCGATCTCACTACTGCACTGCCCCGCGGTCTCGACGGCGTCGTCGCGGCCCAGACCCGCCTCAGCCACGTCGACGGCCAGGCGGGCGAGCTGATCATCGGAGGCTACGCCCTCAAGGAGCTGGCGGGGCACGTCAGTTTCGAGGAAGCCGCCCATCTGCTCTGGGTGGGCGCGCTCCCCACAGCGGACGAGCTCGCGGGGCTGCGCCGGCGGCTCGCCGCGCTGCGCCCGCTCCCGGCCGAAACGATGCGGGTCGTGCGGGCCGCGGCCACCGCGCCGCCGATCGATGCACTCCGCATGGCGTGCGCTACCGTGTCGCTCGACCTCGCCGACGCCGGCGCCATCTCCCCGGCGGCCGACGTCGCGGCCGCCACGATGCTGACCGCGCGCTTCCCGACGATCGTGGCCGCCCATGCGCGTCTCGGCAAGGGGCTGGAGCCGATTGCCCCGAAGCCGGAGCTCTCGCACGCCGCCAACTTCCTCTATATGGTGCACGACAAGGAGCCCGATCCGATCGCCGCCCGCGCCCTCGACACGTACTGGGTAACGGTGATCGACCACGGGATGAACGCTTCCACGTTCGCCGGGCGGGTGATCGCCAGCACGCGCTCCGACATGGTCAGCGCGGTCACCGGCGCGATCGGCGCCCTCAAGGGCCCGCTGCACGGCGGCGCCCCGGGACCGGTGCTCGACATGCTGCAGGAGATCGGCACCGCCGACCGCGCCGAGGGGTGGGTGCGGAACGAGCTGGCCGCGGGGCGCCGCATCATGGGCTTCGGGCACCGCGTCTACAAGGTCCGCGACCCGCGGGCCGAGGTGCTCAGCACCGTCGCCGACGCCATGAGCGCGGCGCATCTCGAAAACCGTGGACTGTTCGATCTCGCTCGCGCCGTGGAACAGACCGTGCTGCGCGTGCTCGAGGAGGTGAAGCCAGGCCGGAATCTGCGGACCAACGTGGAGTTCTACACCGCCCTCGTGCTGCAATCGCTGGGACTCGAGCCCCGCTCGTTCGTGGCGACGTTCGCCTGCGGGCGCGTCGCGGGGTGGTGCGCGCATGTGATCGAGCAGCACGCCGAGGACCACCTGATTCGTCCCCAGTCCGCGTACGTCGGGCCCCGCGGCCTGACGGTGGGGCGCTGACCGCGGGCGGTCAGTGGACGAGCCCGTGCTCGACGGTGTAGCGAATGATTTCGGCGTTCGACTTGAGCGTGGTCTTTTCGAGGATGCGCGTGCGGTAGGTGCTCACGGTCTTGACCGAGAGCTCCATGGCGGCGGCGATCTCCTTGACGCTTTTCCCCGCCCCGATGAGACACAGCACCTGGTACTCCCGGGCGGACAGCCCTTCGTGCGGCGGGCGGTCGGCACCGTCGGCCACGACGGCAGCGAGCTTCTGAGCGAGCGTGGGGCTGACGTACCTGCCGCCGCGCACGACTTCGTGAATGGCCGTCACCAGCTGTTCGGGTGACAGGTTCTTCGACACGTATCCGGAGGCACCGGCCTTCAGGGCGCGCACGGCGAACTGGTCCTCCGGCTGGACGCTGAGGACGAGCACGCGGATGCGCGGGCGCAGGGCTTTGAGCCGCTGAATCGTTTCCACGAAGCCCGGCCCGGGCATCGTGATGTCGAGCAGCACGATGTCGGCGTCGACGCTGCCGACCTGGGCCAGCAGCTCATCGCCGTCGCTCGCCTCCCCCACGACCGTGATCCCCCCGCCAGGCGCGTCCTCCACCACGCGCCGCAATCCTTCCCGCACGATCGGATGATCGTCGGCGATCAACAGGCGCGTCATGCCAGCGGCTCCGGACCGAGCGGTATCCGCGCCTCCAGCACCACGCCGCACGGCTGACGCGTGGCGATCCGCAGGCGCCCCCCGTGGACGCCGAGCCGTTCGCGCATCCCCGCGATGCCGAGGGAGCGCGGACCGGTCGTCTGCCCATCGCCCAGTCCCTTGCCGTCGTCGGCGACCTCGAGCACGAGGTGTCCGTTCTCCTGCTCCAGCCGGATGTCGACGCGGTGGGCGCCGGCGTGCCGCGCGACGTTGGTGAGCGCCTCCTGGACTACGCGGAACAGCGCGGTCGAACGCGCGTCGTCCACAGCCGGCGGTCGGGCGGGCAGCTCGAGGTGACAGGAAATGCCGGTCCGCTGGGTAAATTCGTCGGCCTGCCATTCGATCGCCGCCGTGAGCCCCAGGGTATCGAGCACGGCGGGCCGCAGCTCCGCCCCGATGCGCCGCACCGATTCAATTGCGCCGTCGATGTGGCGCAACGTGCCCTGGGCGCGCTGGTGCAGCGCCGCGTCATCGGGCGTGAGCCGCCGCTCGAGCCATGCCACGTCGAGCTTGATCCCCGTGAGGGCCTGCCCCAGCCGATCGTGGATTTCGATCGCGATGCGGCGGCGCTCGTCCTCGCGCGCCGCCTGCAGCCGGTTCGCGAGCTCGCGCAGCTGCTCTTCGGACAACCGCAGCTCTTCCTGCGCGCGATGGCGCTCCGTCACGTCGCGTTGCACGCCGAAATGACCGACGATCCGCCCGGCGCCCTGCTCTTCGTAGAGGCAGATGTAGTCGCCGTCGATCCGCATCGGCGTGCCGTCGATGCGGCGCTCGTCGGTTTCCACGTGCAGCCGGCCGGCGTCGAGGAAGCGGCGCCACACGGCACGGCCGTGCGCCAGGTCGTGGGCGAACAGGTCGTTGGGCGTGCTCCCGATGAGCTGGGCGCGGGTCGCGCCGTACTGCCGCAGCATCGCGTCGTTGACCTTGGTGATGCGCTGGTGGGCGAACACGTAGTCCAGCGCCTGCTCCTTGTCGACGGTTTCGTCCCAGCGGACCGGCTCGTCGAGCATCATGAAGAAGAATCCGTCGAGCGACTGCGAGAAAAAGAGCTCCAGCAGCCGCTCGCGCTCGTGGACGGCGTCCTCGGCGCCCTTCTGCTCGGTGATGTCTTCCGTCAATCCCGCGATGCGGTACACGTCGCCGGCGCTGTTGCGGATCGGAAAGGCGCGCGAGCGCACCCAGCGCACGCTGCCGTCGGGCCGCACCACGCGGTAGCGCTCCGCCCATCCCCCCAACGCCAGACTGGGCAGTGACGTGCGCACGCGCGGCCGGTCGTCGGGGTGCACGGCCTCCAGGAAAGCCTGGGGGTCGGCGTACACTTCCGCCAAAGGGCGGCCGAAGATCCGTTCGTAGGCTGGGCTCACGTACAACAACTCCGTCCGCTCCGGCGTCGTGAGCCAGAAGACCTCGTCGATGTTCTCGGCGAGCTGCCCGAATCGCTCTTCCGCCACCACGACGTCCCGCTCCGCCCGGACGCGGTCGGTGAGATCCTGGTAGATCGAATAGACGGCGCCCTCGGCGGCACGCTCGCCGCCCCCGATCGCGATCGTCGTGCAGTGCACCGAGACGTCCACCAGGGTGCCGTCTTTACGACGACGCACCGTGGAGCGGATTTCCTTGAAGCCGTCGGCAGCGATCCGCGTGGTGTCGCGCGCCTCGGACATCAACTCCGGCGGCACGATCAGCTCGTCGATCACAAGACCTGTGACCTCGTCGCGCGCGAAACCGAACAGCTCGCTGAAGCGCCGATTGACCCGCAGGATGCGCCCCGCCCGATCACTCAAGACGACCGCGACGGGCGCGTGCTCGAACAACCGCTCGAAATACTCGCTGGCGCCGCGGACGGGCGCGTCGAGAGAGACTCCGCGCCGCGGCCGGATGATGAACCAGGCCAGGGCACCGAGCGCGGCACCGCCGAACAACAGGACGAGAGACCAGAGCACCGACATTGCGCGCGTTTCGAAGGTGAACTCGCTGAACCTTATGGCGTCTGCCCACGAGGGTCAACGCGGGGCGAGCGGAACTCGCGTGTCGGTGCCGGTCCTACGTGGGGCGAACGTCGGTTTCGTCCCGACGGACGGCGTCCTACACCGCGTCACCGGACGATCCGGTACCGCCACTCCCGCCTTGCCGATACAGGCCGCGCACGCCGGACTGTTAATTGACGACACACAAATCGGTGTCTTCAGCGAGGAGGCTGACATGACTCGATTCAATGGCATCACGCTCGTCGCGGCGTTCGCGCTGGCCTGCGGCGGCGGCGGATCCGGAGCGATGGGCCCCGGCCCCGGGCCGAATGACGTGGTGATCCAGGGCTTCGCCTTCGACCCGACGCCGCGAACGGTCAGCGCCGGCACGAGGGTGACCTGGGTGAACCACGACGGCGTGAACCACACCTCGACCGGCGGCAGCGGCCAGGAGACGTGGAACTCGGGCGCCTTGGCGACGAACGGCAGCTTCTCGCACACGTTCAACGCCCAGGGCACCTACCAGTACGCGTGCACGATTCATCCGGGGATGCGCGGCACCATCGTCGTCAACTGAACCGCAGGGGCCGATGGCCAGGGGCAGATGGCCAGCGGTTGCCGTCGTCGGCCTGCCATTCACAAGGGGAGAACCAATGAAAGCGATGACGGCTGCACTATTCCTGCTGGCGGCCTTCGCCGTGGCCGCCTGTAGCAACCACTCGAAGGACCCCACGGCCCCGGCTTACTCGGCGGCAGCACGGCCCCTGGCGGCCGCGACGGTGCATCAGCCAGGACCGCGCACCGGGTTCGGCTTCAACGGCAACGCCAGCGGCTTTCCCAAGGGTGCGGTGATTCTCACGGGCGGCGGGTCGTTCAATGCCGCGTCGGCGAGCAACGTGATCCCCACGATCACGGATATCCATTCGGGCGGCGGATTCAGCTGCACCGACTCGATCGGCCAGGGCCCGCTCAGCGGGTGCGCCAAGGGCCAGGGGGTCCGCTGGGACACCGCCCAGCTGCTCACGTCGACCCAGTTCAAGTGCTCGCTCGGTGACGCGCTCAAGCCCGCGGCCACCGACGACAGCACCGTCGTGCTGCTGGCCGACTTCTATCGTGCCGGCGACGGCAACGACGAGTCGTTCACGGCGCAGATGATCGTTTCCGAGCGCGACCTCGCTCCGCTGATTCCCGGCGACCAGCACCTCTGGGTGCAGGGCGTGGGCTGCGGCGATGCCGTCGTGAATTTCAGCAAGTAGGATCGCGCGCGACTGTTACAGCAGGGAGACCGGATCGCGGTCGGCGACGATCAACGCCGCCGACCGCCCCTGCCCGCGCCACGCCCGCATCACCCGTCCCAGCAGCCGCGGTTCGGCTGACTTGATCAGCACATGCCAGCGCCAGCGCCCGTGCAGTCGGGCGATCGGGCACGGCGCCGGCCCGAGAATGGTGAGCCCTCCGCCAAGGCGCTCGCCGTTGGCGCGCCGCAGCCAGTCCGCCACGCGCGTCGCCCGCGCGGCGGCCGCGTCCTCGGTCTTGCCCAGCGCCACGAAGCGAATGAGACCGACGTGCGGCGGGTACGGCGGATGGGGCAGCGCCCGGAGCGGCAGCTCGGCGGCGGCGAAGGCCGCGATGGAGTGCGCGGCCGCGGCCCGCAGCGCATGGTGGTCCGGCGACCGGGTCTGCACCACGACGCGCCCACCCGCCGGCCCGCGTCCCGCGCGACCCGCCACCTGTGCCACGAGCTGGAAGGTCCGCTCCGCGGCGCGGAAGTCGGGGAGATGCAGCCCGGTATCGGCGTCGACGACACCGACCACCGTCACGCCGGGGAAATCGAGCCCCTTGGCGATCATCTGAGTCCCCAGCAGGATATCGACCTCTCCTCGTGCCACGCGCTCGAGGATGCGGTGGTGGCTCCACTTGGTGCTGGTCGTGTCGAGATCCATGCGCGCGATGCGCGCGGCGGGAAACCGCACGCCGAGAAAGTGCTCGAGCTGCTGCGTTCCCAGACCGCGCATGCGGCGCGTCGTCGCGCCGCAGCTCTTGCAGGTGGGCCCGAGCTCCTCTTCATGACCGCAATAGTGGCAGCGCAGCGCATTGGGCGTCGTGTGGACGGTGAGCGAGATGGCACAGCGCGGGCATCCGGGTACGGTGCCGCAGGTCGGACATTGTAGAAAGGCAGCAAAGCCGCGGCGGTTGAGCAGCAGGATGACCTGCTCCTTGCGCTCCAGCGCCTCGCGGACCGCGCGGTCGAGCGGCTCGCTCCACGTCACGGGCCCCGCTTCGGGGACTCTCTCCGCGGACCGGAGATCCACGACATCGACGGGCGGGAGCGGACGGTCGCCGACGCGGCGCGGCAGCTCCACGCGGCACACGCTGCCATGGTCGACCTGGTGTAGCAGCTCGAGCGAGGGCGTGGCGCTGCCGAACAGCACGCGCGCGCCCTCCACGCGGCCCCGCGCCAGCGCCACATCGCGGGCGTGATAGCGCGGCGCGGTTCCCTGCTTGTAGCTGGGCTCGTGCTCTTCGTCGACCACGATCACCGCCAGCCGCTGCACGGGCGCGAAGATCGCCGAGCGGGCGCCC
>DATFTG010000070.1:0-7418 GCA_035262265.1 Gemmatimonadales bacterium | reverse complement strand
CTCGTGCAACAGCTCGGTGAAATTGTCGAACCCACCGACGCCGTACGACGTGAAGATCCATGGCTCGCCCGGCAGCCATCTCCCGTTTCTCCAACCGGGGCGACTCCCGAACGTCGTGAACGACACTGGGTCCTTCCCGGGACGTGGGTCGAGGTCGGCATGGATGGACAGCGCCGCGAGATCGGCCCCGAGGGAGCGGTAATAGCGCGCGCTCAACGACAACAGGGAGTCGCGCGGAATGCGCGATGCGAGGCGGCGGCTCGTGGCTCCCATCGCATAGTACATGTCCCACGGCTCGAGCTCCGAATCGGGCAGCGTCGCCCGCCACGTTTCGAGCAGCCGTTCGAGCCACCGCTCGACGGTATCCGGCTCGAAGCCGAGCTCCCGGACGCGGCGGGCGAAGGGGGTGGGGCCGCTTCCCCGGCTCCGCGCCTGGCGCCGCAGCAGCTCGCGCCACGGACTCGCGGCGTCGTCCCCGGCATTCACGGTGCGCCAGACGTGGTCCAATCCGAGAAACAGGCGCCGCCGCAACGCCCGGTCGGCGGTGACGCCCAGCAGCCCGAGAACCGTCAAGCGCTCGAGCGACTCGCCGTCGACGGGGACGGCATGCGCCGCGGCGCCATAGCAATCGTACAGCCGCGCGGCGAGCGAGTCGGTGTCGGAGATCGCCCGGGCATCGTAATGACAGCGCGTCGAGTCCACCGGCGCCGACCCTTCGAGCGGCTGAGGCTTGTCGGTCAACTCTGCGGCGAGGGTACTGCGCATCACCGCGAGGGCGCGGCGGTCGACGGTGTCGCGCAGCATCGTCGAGTCGATCGCCAGCGCCTGCACGAGCGCGCGACGGGCGGCGAGATAGCGGGGGCGCAGCGCCGCCGCCGACTCGGGGGTTGCCCGGAGGCCGGCGATATCGAGCCGGTCCTTCAGCGTGTAGGTCGCGGCGTAGAGCGACTCCGCGCGGCTCAACTCGGCGGGAGACGGCGCAGCCGGGGTGCAGCTCCAGAATGCCAGCAGCAGCCCCACACCATATTTTGGTCGAGCCTTCATCGGAGCCCGTCCATGACCCGAAGCCTGTTCACGATAACGCTGCTGTTCGCTCTGGCCGCGTGCCGGGGAGAGCGCGGTACCCCTGCCGCGGCGCCTCCCACTACTCCGGCCGCCGACGTGTCGCACGGCGAGGCGGCGATCGGCGCCGCCGACACCGCTCCGGTCGAAGCGCAGGCCCCGCCGCGCACCAACGCCACGCTACGTGCGGTCCGCATCGAGATCCGCCATGCCCGTATCGTCGTCTCGCCAGGCGTGACCTACGAGGCCTGGACCTTCGACGGCCGCGTACCGGGCCCATTCATCCGCGTGACCCAGGGAGACACCGTCGACTTCACGCTCGTCAACCGGGCGCCGATTCCGCACAGTATGGATTTTCATGCCGCCGAAATCGCTCCCAGTCGCGTGTATGTGAACGTCATTCCCGGAGACTCGCTGCGCTACCGCTTCGTCGCCCGGGTCCCGGGTGCCTTCCTCTACCATTGCGGCACCGCTCCGGTCGCGATGCATATCGCCAATGGGATGTACGGCGCCATCATCGTCGATCCCCGGCAGCCGCGGCCACCGGCGCGGGAGTTCGTGCTGGTCCAGAGCGAGTTCTATACCCAGCGCGCCCCCGGCACCGATTCCAGCGTGCACGCGCTCGACTGGCAGAAGCTGCTCGGTCTGGCCCCGGACTACGTCACGTTCAACGGCCGAGGGGCGCAATACGCCACGGCGCCCCTGCACGTAAAGCCGGGAGAACCGCTGCGGCTGTACGTGGTGAACGCGGGGCCGAATCGCATCTCCGCGTTCCACGTCGTCGGAGCAATCTTCGACCGCGCCTATCTCGATGGATCACCGTCCGCGACGCTCAACGGCGTGCAAACGGTGGATGTGCCGGTGGGCGGCGGGGCGATCTTCGAGCTGCGCCTGGCGGAGCCGGGCGACTACCCCTTTGTCACGCATGCCTTCGCCGATGCGACCAAGGGCGCGGTCGGGGTGCTGCGCGCCAAACCCTAGGCCGTGACGTCGAGGGTGAGCACTTCGAAGGGACGCAGGCTGAACGGGTGCGCGGTCCCCGGAGCGAGGCGCAGTGTCGGTTGATCGCGCTCGCTCCGCCACGGACTGCGAGCGGTTAACGAGCCAGCGGGGTGCTCGGGGAGCTCGAGCGCGACTCCGATGTCGAGCGCGATCGCCTGCGGCGCATCCTTGGGGTTGCGCAGCACGAGGACGCCGCGCCCTGCTCCCCACGCCGCGTGGCCGTAGACTTCGAGCGCCGCGGGATCCCCTCCCACCCAGTGCGTGTCGACCAGCGTCGCCGCCCTGGCTCTGGCCCAGCGCGCCGTCTCCGCCAGCGTGTCCCAGTTCTCGGCCGTCAGGAGCGACGGGGTCACGTACATCTCCTGCAGCTGGGTCCCCGTCCCGAAATAGGCGTGGATCTCGGACGTGAAATCGCCGCCGGGGTCGGTCATGAGGCGGTTGGCATGCCGCGCGTAGACGAGGCCGTGCAGCATCAGGGAGTTGAGGGGAAAGAGCGGCCCCTGTCGCACGATGCCGCGATAGGTGTCGGCGTCGCGGTAGGTGATCCACTGCTGCCGGTCGGAGCCGACCCCGGTGAAGTCGTGATCTTCGCCGCCACGCCAGATCGAGTCGGCGTAGCGCAGGAAGAAGGGTGAGGGATACGTCCCGGTGGTGAGGTTGATGTACACATCGGGCCGCGCCGCGCGCAGATCGCCGATCAAGGCGATCATCGCATCGAAGTCGGAATCGAACGCGCTCCCGGAGATCGCGTGCGCGACGTTCCCGGTTCCGTCGAACTTGAACTGGTTCACGCCGTAATCCCGGATCATCGAGAGGCAGGTTTCGCGAAAGCGGGTGAAGTATTTGGGGCCGCTCAAGGCGAACCCGCCCTCGTTGGTCTCGAACCCCTGCGCGCGCCCGAACGCGAGGCGGTCTTCCTTGGGCTTGCCGTATCCGCCCCACGGCGACATCCAGACGCCCGGAGCGGCGCCGTAGCGCGCCGCCGCTTCCCGTACCGCCGTGAAGCCGTGCGGGAACCCGGCATGGAAGTGCCACAGCGTCGCCGGATCGTCCCATCCGTCGTCGAACAGAAACGAGTCGAGGGTGACCCCGCGACGCTCGTGCAGCTCGGTGCCGAACGCCCGGATCACGTCGAGCGTCCCCGCCTCGTCGAACTTCGAGAAATAACCGAGATCGTACCACGAGTTGTAGTGCAGGAACGGGCGGTACGGATGCGCGCGCTCGCGCTCGAGATACTCGAGAAACACACGCCGCAATGAGGCCGGCCCGGTCGCTCCGATGACGGCCGAGCAGGCGAGCGGGGCGCCGGGCCGCAGCGGCAGCTCGCGGTCGAGCCAGGCACGCGCACGCGAGCCTGCGACGCGCGACTGTGACAGCGGATGCTCGAATCCCGCAAACCAGCCCCGCCCGGCGACCGGCGAGCCGCGCACCGTCCCTACCACGGCGGCCTCGGGGAGATCGACATCGAGGAGATGGATTTCTGCGATCGCCAGCGGCGCACCAAGGCACCGCAGCTCGACTTCCTGGCGCAGATAGCGCGAGCCGTCGCGCAGCAGGGCGCGCCACGTCGCGTTGAAGCGCCCGTCCGCATCCTCCAGCTCCACAATGACTTGCCGCCCGGCAAGACGCTGCGCCAGCCGCGCCGCCCGCGGCTCGGCGGCGAGTGACTCGATGCGCGGCGCGGCGCGCACGCGCAGGGTACTGGAGCCGACGACCGCGCCGCCCTGCAGCAACAGCGTAAACACGTCCGGCGGGAGCGTGAGGGTCGCTCCGCTCGCACGATCGACGAGGCGCAGCGCGGTGAGGCGTCCCTCGCTGACCGACCACGACGCCGCCACGAAATCGTTCGCGAGGGTCAGCTCGTCGGGCGCCGCCCGCACCCGCGCGCGCGGGATATGGGCCGCCCACACACTCGCAGCGGCTTGCGCCAGGAAATCGCGACGCGAGGTCACGGGACTAGGATGCCGTCGCGCCACTCCGTCAGCAAGGTGCGGCACGGTCGCAACATGTAAGCTTTCCGCCGCCGTGGACGGGATGGTGACGCGGTGCGATCATTCTTGCAGAGACCCCGCATGGCCGAACGCCGACTCACCCCCCTGCCCGACGACCAGCGTGGCAGCCGGCGCTGGACTCCGCCGACGCTCGCGGCGTCGGGGTCGCCGCCGGTGCTGCGCGCCCCGTTCCGCAGCACCGTCTTCGTCGTGCTGATCGGTCTCCTCGCCGCCGCTCTGATCTATTCGCTGCAGCTCGTCGTCGCCAAGAACCAGCGCATCCAGGTCCGCCTCGCCGAGCTGGAGGGCGACATCAACCTGTTGAACGCGCGGGAGTGGGAAGCGCGCACCGGCGTGATCAGCTCGGAGCACAAGAATGACATCCCGGTCAGCCAGGAGCGCCTGCGGAATATCCTGGCCGAGCTGCGGCAATGGACGGGACAGCCAGCTCCGACCTTGGCCTCCCGTACCGCGCCAAACGGTCCGCCTCCCACGCGCCTGCAACAGGTAGAGCTCGACGTCAGCCACTACCTCACCGCCGTGGACATGATGTTCTCCCTGATCGATACCCACCGCGACCAAGCCCTCGCGGTCGCCGACACCGTCGACCAGGCGTTCGAAGACCTCCGCATCTCGCTCCAATCGGCGCGGGGCTACTACGCCACCGCCGGCAAGCGCGCGATCAGCCAGGCCAATCTCGCCTCGCTCGTGTCGGTGTTGTTCGCGATGGCGCTGGTCTGGTTCTTCCTGGGGCGTGCCGCGCGGCAGCGCACCGAGACGCAGGCCCTCATCACCGAGCGCCGCACGCTCGCGGCGAGCGAGGCGCGCTGGCGCGCCCTGATCCTCAACGGCGAAGACGCCGTCCTCGTCGTGTCGCCGACCGGCGCTATCAGCTATGCCTCGCCCAACGTCGACCGGGTGCTCGGCGTCCCGTCGGGAGGATTGGGAGATTCCGTCCTGACGGCGCTGCCGCCCGACGTCCGGCCGGCGATGCTGGTGCTGCTCGAGGCGACGCAGCGCGAGCCGGGCCGCCCGCGCGTGCAGGAGCTGCAGCTCGGCGGCGCGACCGGTACGCCGCTGCGGTTCCTCGAGGTCGTGGCCACGAACCTGCTCGCCGACCCGGCGCTGGGCGGCATCGTCCTCAACCTGCGCGATCTCACCGAGCGCCGCGCCATGGAAGAAGCGCTGCGCGAGAGCCAGGAGCAGCTGCTGCACGCCCAAAAAATGGAAGCCCTGGGGCGCCTCGCGGGCGGCATCGCGCATGACTTCAACAATCTGATGATGGCGATCAGCGGCTACACCGAGCTGGTGCTGCAGGACCAGCGCCTCTCACCCACGTCGCGCGAGGACGTGGCGCAAATCCGCCGCGCGGTGTTCCGCGCCGCGGAGCTGACGCAGCAGATCCTCGCCTACAGCCGGCGCCAGATGCTGCAGCCCGTCCCCGTGAGCCTCAACCTGCTGCTGGGAGAGGCGAGCGGCATGCTGCGCCGCCTGATGCCCGAAAACATCGAGCTCAAGCTCGCCCTCGACCCCAAGACCCCCGACGTGCTCGTCGATCCCGGCCACATGCTGCAGGTCGTGATGAACCTCGCCCTGAACGCGCGCGACGCGATGCCCAACGGTGGAGCGCTCGGGATCCGGACCACGGTCACCGACGGCGTCGCCGCGGAGAGCGGCAACGGCGCCGGTCGGCGCGTCCACCTCGTCGTCAGCGACAACGGAACGGGGATCGACCCCAAGGTCTTGCCGCTGATCTTCGATCCCTTCTTCACGACCAAGCCGCAGGGCGAGGGCAGCGGTCTCGGGCTGTCCACGGTGTTCGGCATCGTGAAGCAGAGCGGCGGCCAGATCGATGTGCAGAGCGAGCTGAACCGGGGCACGACTTTCACGATCTCGCTCCCCGCCGCTCCCGCCGTACTGCCGCGTGACGAGACGGTCGAGCCGCAGGCACCCGCCCGCTCGGGCGGCGAGGTGATTCTCGTGGTCGAGGACGACGATCAGGTTCGCACCGTCGTCTCCAAGGGGCTGCCGCGGCTCGGCTACGAAGTACTGGTGGTGCGCAACGCCGAGGAGGCGCTGGCGCTCGTGGAGAAGCACCCCGGTCGCATCGACCTGCTGCTCACCGACGTCGTGATGCCGGGCCTCTCGGGACCGCAGCTCGCCGACCGCCTCACGGCCCGCCGGCCGGAGACGCGGGTCGTGTTCATGTCGGGTTATCCGGAGGCGCAGGATCCCGCACTGGGCTTCTCGCTGGACGGGCGCAGCTATTTGCAGAAACCCTTCGCCCTCGCGGAGCTTGCCGAAAAAATCCGCACGGCGTTGGATGAATGAGGCGTCATTGGTCGTGGGTTATTGGTAGAATCCTCTGGTAGCCGATCCGCCGCTGGCAGCGCATCATTAGTGCGCCGTAACAACCCATAACCGATTACTCACAACGCGTTTTCCGAGGCTCCATGCCCTTTCTCTCGCGACAATCCCCTTACGACGTCTGCATCGTCGGGTCGGGCGCCGGCGGCGGCATGGCGGCCTACGCCCTCACCCAGGCCGGCGCCAACGTGGCGCTGCTCGAAGCCGGGCCGCTGTGGTTCTCCACCGAGAATTCCCGCATGCTCGAATGGGCGTACCAGTCGCCGCGGCGCGGCGCCGCGACCAAGGACCACGAGTTCGGGGAGTTCGACGGCTCGATCGGCGGATTCGAGCTCGAGGGCGAACCGTACACCAAAGCCCCCGGAACCCGCTTCGACTGGTGGCGCTCCCGGATGCTCGGTGGTCGCACCAACCACTGGGGCCGCATTTCGCTGCGCTTCGGGCCCTATGACTTCCGGCGCAAAAGCATCGACGGCCTCGGTGACGACTGGCCGATCACCTACGACGACGTCAAGCCGTATTACGACCGGATCGACCGGCTGATCGGGCTGTTCGGGTCGAACGAAAACCTCCCCAACGAGCCGAACGGGATTTTTCAGCCGCCGCCCAGACCCCGCTGCTACGAGCTGGTGGTGAAACAGGCGGCCGACCGGCTCAACGTCACCTGCATCCCCTCACGATTGTCGATCATCACCCGGCCGCTCAACGGCCGCTCCGCCTGCCACTACTGCGGGCAGTGCGGTCGGGGCTGCCGCACCAATTCGAATTTCTCCTCGCCGGCCGTGCTGCTGCGGCCCGCGCTGGCGACCGGCAAGCTCACGATCGTGCCCAACGCGATGGCGCGCGAGGTGACGCTGAACGATCGCGGCCTCGCGAGCGGCGTGTCGTATATCGACAAGACGACGGGGCAGGATCAGCACGTCGCCGCCCGGGTGGTGGTGCTGGCGGCGAGCGCCCTCGAGTCGGCGCGGCTGCTGCTCAACTCCAGCTCGTCCA
>DATFTG010000069.1:0-13542 GCA_035262265.1 Gemmatimonadales bacterium | reverse complement strand
CGACGTAGACGTGCTTCCCCGCCTGCAGCGCGAGGATCGCCGCCGGCGTATGCCAATGATCGGGCGCCGCGATCACGAGTGCGTCGACCGACTTGTCGTCGAGGGCGCGCCGGAAATCCGCGATCGCCTTGGGAGGACTCGGTTGCAGACCACCGACGGCCGCGGCTGCTTTGGCCAATACCACCGAATCGACGTCGCAGACGTAACCGACGGTGGCGTTGGGCGTCCGGGCGAAGACTTTGGCGAGCACGGTGCCGCGGCCGTTCAGTCCCATGACGGCGACGACGACTTTCTCCGACGCCGACCGGCCGAACACCCAGGAGCGCACACCCGGCGCCGCCAATCCCAACCCGGCGGCGGATACCGTCTGCACGAATTTGCGGCGCTTCATAGCGGCCTCACCTTGATGTTACGGAAGTAGACCTCGTCGTTGTGATCCTGCAGGATGATGTGGCCGCCTTCCTTACGGCGCTGGCCGAACCACGGGAACGGGTGGAACTTGCTCGCCGCGAGTGCGGAGTCCATCGCCGCCGTGCCGAGCTCGAACACGACGACGCGCGCGCCGTTCAGCCAGTGCTCCCCGTGGTTGCCCCGGAAGACGATGCGCGACCGGTTCCACTCGCCGACCGGGCTGAGATGCTTCGCCGCATTGGGCGCCACGAGATCGTACAGCGCCCCGGCGCGGTGCGTCGGCAGCTTGCCGTCGGGGTGGCGGTCGTCGTCCAGCATCTGATACTCGAAGCCCAGGGCAGCGTGATTGGGCGCGTTCTGCACCGACAGCTCTTCGGAGACGTTGTACTTGACGCCGCTGTTGGCCCCGGGGGTGACTTTCCATTCCCATGACAGCTCGAAATCACCGAACACGTCGACGGTCATGAGGTCGCCGCCCACCGCCGGCTGGCCGTCGGGAAGCTTCGGGACGTTGCCGCTCGCGATCTTCTTGATCGTCCCGTCGACGATGACCCAGTGCGCGGAGGGGACCGTGTCGTAGCCCAGGCCGCGCCAGCCGGTGAACGTCTTGCCGTCGAACAGCAGCCGCCACCCGGCCGCGCGCTCGGCGGCGGTGAGCTCGTTGGGAGCAGGTGCCACTCTCTGTGCGGTAAGCGGCGTGGCGAGGGCGAGGGCGAGAAGCCCTGGGCGAATGGCGATCATGGCGTGCAACCCCCCACGGCTGCCGGGGCGGGACCGGCGTCCACCAGCCGCTTGGTGACGGGTTCAATCCGGAAGTTCAGCCCTTCGAGGGTGCGTGAGCCGAGGAGGACGAGATCGCCCGGCTCTCCAAACACGACGTCGTCGCTGGTACGCTTGCCTGCGACGTGGACGAAGGCCGGTCCGGTCCAGCGCTCCAGGATCGTTCCATCGGCCTGCCGGAAACGCCACGTCTCGTATCGCTCGATGCCCAGCGACTCGAGCACCTCGGATGGAAACCAGGAGAGTTCCGCTCCCGTGTCCACCAGGACGCCCTCGACCGTCCGTCTCTTGCCGGGCAGCGCGGGGTTCTCGAGCTCGACAGACACGCGGAACATGCCCATGTCGTCCTGCATAATGGCTCCTGCGGCGTTGCTCAGTAGTACCATATTGTTGCTTGGAGTGTCAATGCGTTGCACAAACCCTTGAGGACCAGATTCCATGACGACGCGCCGCGAATTCCTCGAGACATCGGCCGCGATCCTGGCGACGGCCGTGTGGCCTGACGTCACGGGATCGAACGCCCGCCTCCCGATCGGCTTCTCCACCCTCGGGTGTCCCAAGTGGGACTGGGCGCGGATCCTCGACTTTGCGGCCGAGCATGGCTACGCCTCCATCGAGCTACGGGGGATCCAGGACCAGATGGACCTCCCCAAGTGCCCCGAGTTCGCGCCGGCACAGCTGGCCGCAACAAAGACCCGGCTCGCGCAACATGAGCTCGTGATCTCCGACCTCGGCAGCTCGGCGAACATGCATGAGATGGATGCGACGAAACGCGCCGCGGCGCTCGACGAGGGACGGCGGTTCATCGATCTCGCCCAGTCGCTCGGCGCGCCGTACGTGCGGGTGTTCGGCAATCAGTACGTACCGGGCGTGGCACGGGACGAGATGCTGGCGCACATCGCGCGCGGGTTACGAGAGCTGGGCGACTACGCGCAGGGCAAGGGCGTCACCGTGTTGATCGAGTCGCACGGCGACTTCACCGATTCGCCGTCGCTCGGGGCCCTCCTCGAGCGAGCCGACTCACCCCACGTCGCGCTGCTCTGGGATGCGCACCACACGTACGTTTCCGGGAAGGAAGAGCCGGAAGAGACCGTGGGCCGGCTCGGGAAATACATCCGCCATACGCATCTCAAGGACTCGGTACCCGCGGGGAACGATCGACGCTACGTGCTCACCGGCACGGGCAACGTGCCGGTGCGGCGCCAGGTGCAGGCGCTGCAGCAGATCGGGTATCGCGGGTTCTACAGCTTCGAGTGGGAGAAGCGCTGGCACCCGGAGATCGAGGAGCCGGAAGTGGCGTTCGCCCAGTACGCGACCGTGGTCAGCGAATACCTGAACGGACGCTAGGCCGGCGGCAGGATGTCGTTGAGTGAAATGATGAGCGCTTCCGCAGCGCCTTCAGGCTGCCAGACGAGGCGCTCGCGCTCGATCTCCGGCGTGGTAGCGCCCGGACTCCAGACTTCCACCGCGCGTGATGCGATGTCGACGATCCAATACCGCGCCACCCCGAACTCCTGGTACACACGCCGTTTGGTGAACCGGTCGTTGCGCGCAGTCGAGGGACTGAGCACCTCGATTGCCAGCAGGAGAGTCCGGATGCGGGTCCAATCGAACGCGCGGGCTTCTTCGATCGCGGCCACGAATACGTCCGGTTGGACGAGGACGTCGGGTGCCCATGAGATGTCGGCCGGCGACGAGAGCACCTGACCCACCGGGTACTGCGCCAGGTAGGCGTAGAGCCGGCCCACGAGACCTACAACGACGTGTTGATGCGCGTAGCGAGGCGCGGGGGTCACCAGCAGCTCCCCGTGCACCGTCTCGTAGCGATTCCCGTCGTCGGGGAGCGCCCGCACCATCTCGGCGCTGTAATACAGCGGCGCGGCCATGCCCATATGATCGACTCGGCGTTCGGGGGGACGCAAGATGTCACCCCCCAATGTCAGGTTCGCCGGCGATCGTCCGTCATCGATTCATCGCAGCCGGGTGCTTTTCGCGCTCAGACGGTCATCACCACCGGTGCGTGGTCGCTCGTACCCACGTCCGCCTGGACCACGCAGGCCGTGGCCCGAGACGCCAGCGGCGGTGATGCCAGCAGGTAATCGAGCCGCCACCCGATATTGCGCTGCCGCAGGTTGCGCCACGGCGCCCACCACGTGAACAGGTTGGTGTTGTCGGGATCGAGCGACCGTCCCACGTCCACGAGCGGCGACTCGAGCAGCGTCGCGAACAGGGCGCGCTCCTCGGGGCGCTGGCCGATGGCGCCGGGCTTGCGCTCCTTCGGGTGCACGTCCATCTCGGCGCGCGCGATATTCATGTCGCCACAGACGACGACCTGGCGCCCTTCCCGTCCCTGTTGCCGCGACCACTCGATGAGCCGGTTCACGAAATCGACTTTCGCCGCGTAGTCCTTCCCGCCATTCGGAACGTACACCGACGCGATCGTCAGATCGCCCAGCTCGGCGAGGACGATGCGGGATTCGTAATCGAACGGCGGATGGTTGAAGACGGGGTCGACCGCGAACAGGTCTTTGCGGACGTGCAGCGAGACACCGGAATAGCCTTTGCGCGTGTGCCAGTAGGTGTGGTAATCGGGAGCCTTGCACTCCTCGGGGATCTGGTTGGCTTCCGCCTTCAGCTCCTGCAGGCAGACGACGTCGGGGCGGTCGCGATCGAGCCACTCGCGAAACTGCGTCGCACGGGCCCGAATCCCGTTCACGTTCCACGTCGCGATCTTCATCGCGGAGCGCCGCCGAGCGGTTCGAGCCGCGGGGCCAGCAGATGGATAAGACACCAGGCGGCGACGTACGCGAGTCCGCACACGACAAACAACGGCGTATAGTCGCTGCCGTTGGCCTGGAGGACCAGCCCGGTGACGCGCTGGAAAACGAGGCCCCCCACGGCGCCGGCGCAGGCGCCGATCCCGACCACCGATCCTACGGCGGCACGCGGAAACATGTCGCTCGCCAGGGTATACACGTTCGCCGACCAGGCCTGGTGCGCTGCGGCCGCGACGGCGACGATCAGCACCGACGTCCACATGCTGCCCGCCAGTGGCGCGAACGCCGTCGGAACGATCAAGAGCGCCATCGCGAGCAGCGCCGTCTTACGCGCGCGGTTGACCGTCCACCCGCGCTTGATCAGCGCGCTGGACAGCCAGCCCCCGCCAACCGATCCGACATCCGCCACGAGGTAGACGACGATCAGTGGCAGCGCCAGCTGCGTGAGCGTGACACCGTAGCGCGCGTCGAGGAATTTCGGGAGCCAGTACAGGTAGAACCACCAGATCGGGTCCGCCAGCAGCTTGCCGACCGCGAACGCCCAGGTCTGCCGATGGGTGAGTAGCCGGAGCCACGGGACACGCGCCGCCTGCCCGGTTGGCGGATCGCTGTGGATAAGCGCCAATTCTTCCGAGGTGACGCGTGGGTGCGACCCGGGCTCACGATACAGGACGAGCCAAACCAGCACCCACAGGAATCCCAATGACCCCGTGACAATGAACGCCGGCTGCCATCCCCATCGCAGGACGATCCACGGGACGAGAATCGGCGTGAGGATCGCACCGGTGTTCGTTCCGGCGTTGAAAATTCCGGCGGCCAGCGCGCGCTCCCGCTGCGGGAACCACTCGGCCACCGTCTTGATCGCTCCGGGAAAATTGGCCGACTCTCCGAGACCCAGAAACGCACGGGCAGCGGAGAATCCCGCCGCTGTGCGCGCGAACGCATGTCCGATCGCCGCGAGACTCCACGCAACTACCGCCATGGCGATGCCGCGACGCACGCCGACCCGGTCCAGCCACCACCCGGCCACGAGGAAACCCAGCGCGTACACCACCGTGAACGACAACACGACGTTGGCGTACTGTGATTCCGACCAATGCAGCTCGCGCTGCAGCGTCGGCGCCAGGATGCCGAGCACCTGGCGGTCCATGTAGTTGATCGTGGTGACGGCGAACAACAGCGCGCATACCGTCCAGCGGTAGCCGATCTTCACCCGCCTCCGCCTCCCCGTTCGATCGCTTCCCACAACCCCTGCAGGTAGGTGATGCCCAGCGCCCGGTCATAGAGACCGTAGCCCGGGCGCCCCGTCTCCCCCCAGATCATGCGGCCGTGATCGGGCCGCATCGGGCCGGCGAACCCCGTTTCGTGGAGGGTCCTCAGCACCTGATAGAGGTCGACGCTCCCGGATGCTGAGGGATGCGCGGTCTCGTGAAAGCGGCGCGCTCCCGTCACCCGCACGTTGCGGCAGTGTGCAAAGTGAATGCGCCCCATCCCGCCGAGGCGGCGCACCATCGCCACGAGGTCGTTCTCGGGATCGGCGCCGAGCGAGCCGGTGCAGAAGGTGACGCCATTCGCCGGATCATCGACCAGGCGGACGAGGCGGTCCAAGGCGGGCGCATTCGTGATGATGCGCGGCAGCCCGAAGATCGACCACGGTGGGTCGTCGGGGTGGAGCGCCAGGCGCACGCCCGCCTGCGCGGCAACCGGGACCACGCGCTCCAGAAAGTAGGCGAGGTGGTCCCACAGTCGCTCTGCATCCACCGCCCGATAGGCGGCGAGCAGCGCCTGCAGCTGCGCGGCATCGTATGTCGTGGCCCAGCCCGGCAGCTCTCCGGTGCCGCGCGACAGGTCGATCGCGGCGAGGGCGCCGTCATCGAAGGCGAGCGCGGTGGATCCGTCGGGGAGCCCCAGCGCCAGATCAGTGCGTACCCAGTCGAACACCGGCATGAAGTTGTAGCACAGCACCGGAATTCCCAGCTCACCCAGAGTGCGGATGCTGACACAGTAGTTGTCGATCCATCGGTCGCGGCTCGAGCGCCCGAGCTTGATATCCTCGTGGACCGGCACGCTCTCCACCACCGCGAACGCAAGCCCGGCGTCTTCGATCTGCGATTTGAGATTCCCCAGCCGATCCGGCGTCCAGGGCGCGCCGGGTGGAACGTCGTACAGGGCACTGACGACCCCGCGCACGCCCGGGATCTGCCGGATGTGGGCGAGCGGGACCTGATCTCCCGGACCGAACCACCGAAACGCCGGCATCATCGCCGCCGCCATCCCTCGACATCGGCCACACTCAGGCGGCTGAAGTCACCGGGCTGCGTGATCTTCAGCGCCCCGGCACAGACGGCGAACTCGAGCGCCTCGGCCGGCGGCGCGCCGACCAGCAGGCGGGCGATCAGCGCCCCCGCGAAGCAGTCGCCGCCGCCGACGCGGTCCACGACGGCGATTTCGTGCCGACTGCTCGCGACGCCGCGCCGCTGCGCCGCGTCGTAGAGCACGGCGCTCCAGCGCTGCGTGTGCGCCGCGATCGATTCCCGCTCGGTGACGGCGGCGTAGCGGCAGCCAAGATCCCCGGCCACCCGTTCCGCGAGACGCCCGTCGGAGGCGGCGATTCCCAGCATGGCCTCGAGCGCCGCCGCATTGCCGATCACCAGATCGGCGCTCCGTGCGAGCGGCTCCACGATCGGGCGCGGATCGCGCCCGAGCCACAGCGCCGCGCGGTAGTTGAGGTCGAGGCTCACCGGCTGGCGCGAGGCCCGCGCCACACGCATCGCCGCGGCGAGGGCCCGGGCCGGCCCCTCACCCAGTGCCGCCGTGATCCCCGTCGCATGAAACCACGTCGCGCCAGCGAGGATCGCGTCCCAATCGAGAGCGTCGGGATCGAGCTGGGCGAATGCCGAATGCGATCGGTCGTACACCACCCGCATCGTGCGCAGATCGGCGCCGGGCTCCACGAAGTAGAGTCCCAGGCGCTCGCCTCCGCGCAGGGTCCACCGCGTGCCGACGCCTTCGTGCTGCAGCGCCGCGAGGCCGGCATCGCCGAGGGGATTCTCGGGCAAACGGGAGACGTACTCGCACGGGACTCCAAAGTGACTCAACGCGACCGCGACGTTGGCTTCCGCGCCGCCGAAATAGGTATCGAAATGAGGCGACGCGAGCAGCCGTTCCTCGCCCGGCGGGCTCAACCGGAGCAGCAGCTCGCCGAAGGTGACGACGCCGGTCACGAGGAGCGATCCGGCGATTGCCGCGCGGCCCGGACCTCCGCTACGAAGGCGCGCGCCCGGTCGCTGAGCTCGGCGGGCGGCGCCCCTACCAGCGCGCCGCCCACACTCACCGCCGCGGCGCCGGCGCGAATCCATTCGCTGACGCGCTCGAGGGTGATGCCACCGGACGGGACGATGCGGAGATGCGGCAGCGGCGCGAGCAAATCCTGCAAGAATCCAGGACCGACCGCGGCCGCGGGGAAGAGCTTCACGAGCGCCGCTCCGGCACGCCACGCCCCCAGGATCTCGGTCGGCGTGAACGCTCCCGGGATGCAGGGGACATTACGATCGCGGCAGACGCGAATCACCTCCGGCTCGACGGTCGGGCTCACGACGAACCGCGCCCCGGCGTCCATCACGCTTCGTGCAGCCGCCGCGTCCAGCACAGTCCCGGCGCCGATGAGCACCTCACCCCCGACTCGGGAGAGCTCGGCGATGCCATCGACGGCCCCCGGCGTCGTGAGCGTGATCTCCAGCGCGCCCACGCCGCCGTCTCCCAGAGCCCGAGCGACTTCCGTGAGCCCCTTCGCGTTGCGCGCGCGCAGTACTGCGATCACTCCGCTCGCCAGCAGAAGATCGAGTGCGGGATCGCTCATGAGGTTTCCAACGATGCGATCGCCCCCTCCACTCCTACTGCTTCCAGCCGGCACAACGCGGCCGCCACCGCATCCACGAACTCGGGCACAGCGGTGACTCGTGTCCCCCAAAGCTCCTCATCTCCCAGGACACGGGCCGCCAGCCGCCGCAGCGTCTCCGCCGCAACAGGGCCCGCCCTGCGCTCCGGGTCGACCGCCGACCAGTGTGCGCTCAACCGCGGCAAGTCCATATCCTGAATGCTGTAGGATGTCCCGCGCCACCACCCGAGTCCCTCGCTCGCCGATGATTGCTCGATGCATCGGGTGTAGCGCAACGACGCCGCGCACGCGAGCGCCAGACACAATGGAACGCGGTGGCACGATGCGGCGAACCCGAAGACCGACGGCAGCACGCGCAGCCGCAGCTTGGACGTTTGATTGGTTGCGATGACCTCCCAGCGATGCTCCAGCCAGGGATTGCGGAAGCGGTCGACCACGCTGCGTGCGAACGGTTGCGCTTCGTCTGCGGGCAGTCCTGACCCGGGGATGATCTCGTCGAACAGCAGGCGCTCGAGAAACGCGCCGAGCGTCGGATGCTCGACCGCCTCCCGCACGGTGGCGACCGCCGCGAGGATGGCGAGCGGCGCCATCGCCGTGTGCGGCCCGTTCAGGAGCCGGAGCTTCCGCTGGCTGTAGAAGGTGATGTCCGGGGTCACCACGACTCCGGGAGTGGCATCGATCGGGAATGCGGTGGCGAGGTCGGCCGGGTCGGCGGCGATCGCCCACAGCGCGTACGGCTCGGTGAGCGTGAGCAGCGGGTCGGCGTACCCGAGGCGGGCTTCCAGCGCCGTTCGGGCCTCTGGAGTCGGGGCGGTGGTGATCCGGTCCACGAGGGAAGAACAAATGGTCACGCGGTTCGTCAGCCAGCCGCGGAACGTCCGGTCCGGCCCGGCGACCTCGTCCAGCATCTCCGCCAGCCGCACCCCATTCTGCGGGATCAGCTCGGTCGGGATCACGAACAACCGTGGCCCGTCGGGCAACGCCTGGAAGCGGGCACGCAGCAGGTCGAGCAGCCGGGACGGATAGGGCGCGTCGCGGCGAAAGCCCGCCTCCGTCACGTTGCTCACGATGATCTGCAGCTCCGGACGCGCCACCAGGGACCGCACCTCGTGCCACTCGTCATCCGCCACCAGCGCCCGCGAGATCGACCCGACGAGCCGGGTGCGTTCGACCGGCATCCCGTTCTCGAGCCCCCGCTCGACGAGCGTGAAGAGCCCGTCCTGAGCATTCATCGTCTGCGCCGCTCCACGGGAAGTGCTTTGGACCACGACGATGCGACCGTGGAAGCGGCCGGCGCGGTTCGCCGCGTCGACCGCGGCGGCCGACAGGGCGCGCAGCAGCACCCCGGTGCCGAACTGCAGCACACGCTCCGGCAAATCGGCCCGCGGGTAAGCGCCCGCGGGCCAGTGGCTGGCGGCGAGGCTTGCTACGGCAGCTGCCAGACTTCCCCGTGATTCTGCGTCATCACCGGGATCAACACCCGGTTGCGCTTGCCGTCGTACCCGATATCCGCCGGGCTCGGCACGCCGGAAATCACCTTCACCTCGTTGCCGCTCTGGTAGGCCGAGACCGTCGAATCGGTCCAGCTCGACACGAGAATCTTGCCGCGCCCGACTTCGACGCCGTCGAATCCGCCCGGCCCGCGGGCGATGACGGTCGGGTTCTTGTCGCCCAGCTTCCAATCGAAAATCGACGGGCCTCCGAAGGCGACGACGATGAAGCGGTTGCCCGAAACGTCCCACGTGATGCCGTTGGGCCGCTGCAGCGTGTCGCCCTGTGCCGCGACCGACACCCGGCCGCGGGCGATCCGGAAGATGCGATCGGGGCCGGGGTGGGTGACGTTTCCGGTGCTGTCGAACTTGATGCCGGTGTCGGTGATGTAGAGCGCTCCGTCGGGACCGATCGCCGGATCGTTCAGGAACACCGCCCCCGCGGCACGCAGGTCGACCATCGTGATGAGGCGTCCCGTCCGGGCGTTGAAGGCACGGGCCACATCGATGTCGGTCACCCACAGCGTATCGCCCTTCACGGCGAGCCCCTTCGGCGCGTTGAGCGTCACGCCGTTCTTCCCGCCCTCGATGAACTTGAGGGCGCGCGTGCCGCTGTCGGGGACCACGAGGCTGATGAACCCGTTGTTGTCCTTCACGCCCGGGTTGCCGTTGATGTTGGAGATGAAGTACACGTCCAGCCCCGCGTCCCAGAGAAACGACTCGGGAGTCTGCAGCGAATCGATCTGGGCGACCTTGTGGGCTTCAGGAGGCGGCGGCGGAGCCGGCGGGTTCTGCTCCGCCTTCTTGCAGGACGCCGCGACGACGGCGGCGGCGACCAGGACACGCTTGAGATCAACCATGATCGCTCCTTTGGTCACGTTCCCCTCACAACCGCTTCATGAGCACCTGAAACCGCTCGTCGCCGCGCAGCGGGTCGAGGTCGGAATCGTTCTCGAACCACTCGCGGTGCCCGAATCCATTCTGGACCGCCTTCTCGAGGCAGGCAATGGCATCGTCCACCCGTCCCATATTCGAATACGAGCAGGCCACGTTGTACAGGACTCCCGGGTCTTCCGAGTCGATCGCGTAGGCCCGGCGCGTCCAATCGAGCCCGCGCTCACTGTCCCCTAGCTGGACCAGAGCCCCGGCGCCAAGGTACAACGCCCGGGCGTCATCGGGGTTCAGCTCCAGGTGCTTTTCGGCCACTTCGAGCCCGTGCCGCATTGCGGCGTGCATTTCGTCTTCGCGTCCCAGTGCCTTCAGGGGAGCGGCCATCAGCACCAGCGCCTGATAGTCCTCGGGCCGCACCCGCGAGGCCTCCTCGTAGTGACGCACCGCTTCCTCCAGTTTCCCCTCCTGAAAACAGGCACGCGCGTAGAAATAGTGCGCCTCGTACAACTTGGGATTGAGGCGAATCGCTGTCTCGAACTCGCGGCGTGCCTCGTCGTACTGCTTGCTGAGCGAGACCGCGAACCCCCGCGAGGCGTGCGCTTCGGCCAGCTCGGGATCGAGCTCCAGCGCCTTGCGGCTGGCGCTCTCGGCCCCTTCGAGATTCGCCTTGCTGCCGTCCCAGTACATGTAGAGGAACGAGCAGCAGTCGGCGACGCCGGCGTAGGCGATGGCATACCCCGGATCGATTTCGATGGCCCGCTCGAACATGCGCCGCGCGAACTGCATGCCGGTGCGGCGGAATTGATGGAAGAACTGGCGGCCGCGCAGATAGTAGTCGTATGCCTGGACGTTGGCGGTGGGCGCCTTCTCGATCGCCCGCTTCTCGGCGTCGGACAGCACCACACGCAGCGCACGCACGATGTTTCCCGCGATTTCGTCCTGGATGGCGAACACGTCCTGCAGCTCGCGGTCGTAGCGCTCCGACCAGAGATGGTAGCCATCGGCGACGTTCACGAGCTGCGCCGTGACCCGCAGCTTCGAGCCCGCCTTGCGCACGCTGCCCTCGAGCACCGTGGTGACGTTCAGCTGCTCGCCGACCTTGCGGATGTCCTGGTTCTTTCCTTTGAAGGCGAACGACGACGTGCGGGAGGCGACGCGCAGCGCCTGGATCTTGGTGAGGGCATTGATGATTTCCTCGGCGACGCCGTCGGTGAAGTACTCGTTCTCGGGGTCGGCGCTCATGTTCACGAACGGCAACACGGCGATCGACTTCGTGCTGGCTGTGGCCACACTCGAGGTGGTCATCCCGGGAGGGGTACTCGAGCCCGGCGCCTTCAACGCCTGCGAGAACTGGGCGGCTGTCGGAAAGCGGGCAGCGGCGTCCTTCGCGAGCGCCTTCATCACCACCGGCTCGAGCCACTCGGGGAGATCGCCGCGCGAGCCGCGCAGCGGCGGCGGCGGCTCGGTGAAACACTGCGCGATGATCGCCTGCGCCGTCGGGCCCGTGAACGGCGTGCGCCCCGCGAGCATCTCGTAGACCACGCACCCCAGGCTGTAGACGTCGCTGCGCCCGTCGAGCTCCGCCGCGCCCGCCGCCTGCTCGGGGCTCATGTACGCCGGCGTGCCCACCGTCGCGCCGGTCTGGGTCAGGGTGTTCGCCGACGCGGCGGTCACCGCTTTCGCGATCCCGAAGTCCGTCACCACCGCTTCCCCCTCGTGCAACATGACGTTCTCGGGCTTGATGTCGCGATGCACGACCCCGTGGCGATGGGCGTAGTCGAGCGCCGCCGCGACCGCCCGGCCCAGATAGAGCGCGTCGTCCACCGGGAGGCGCTGCTCCCGCTCCAGCCGCTGCCGCAGCGATTCTCCTTCGACGTACGGCATCACGTAGTAGAGCAGATCGCCTGCCTGTCCCGAGTCGTACAACGGCACGATATGGGGATGCTGCAGCTGCGCGGCGATCTGGATCTCGCGCAGGAAGCGCTCGGGGCCGAGGTTCACGGCGAGGTAGGGATGCAGCACTTTGATGGCGACCGGCCGGTCGTGCTTCTTGTCCTGCGCGCGATACACGGTAGCCATGCCGCCGCGGCCGACCTCCCGATCGAACGTGTAGCGGTCGGCCAGCGTTGTGCGCAGTCGATCCAGCAGGTCGGCCATGCTCGGAGCTATTCCTTTTCTTCCTCGTGCTCCTTCTTGCGAGCATCGACCACGCGCGACGCGACGTCGGGGGGGACCTGCTCGTAGGTGTGGAACTTCTGCCGGTACGTGCCGCGGCCGTGCGTGATCGAATGCAGCGACGTGGCATAGCGGTCGAGATCCGCCTCCGGCACGTGCGCCTTCACCTTGACCAGCTTGCCGTCGGGCTCGGTGCCGAGAATCTGGCCGCGCCGTGAGGAGAGATCGCCCATGACGGCTCCCTGGTACTCGTCGGGGGTCCAGACCTCCACCTCCATGATCGGCTCGAGCAGCACCGGCTTGCAGCTGGGGCTCACGTTCCGGAACGCGAGGATGCCGGCCATCTTGAACGACATTTCGTTGGAATCGACGTCATGGTAGGAGCCGTCGAACAGCTCCACCTTGAAGTCCACCACCGGGTAGCCCGCCACGGGGCCGCGTTCCTTCGCTTCGACGATCCCCTTCTCGACCGCGGGGATGTACTGGCGCGGAATCACTCCGCCGACGATCTGATCGTCGAACTCGAACCCCGAGCCGCGCGGTAGCGGCGCGATGCGGATCCAGCAGTCGCCGTACTGCCCGCGGCCGCCGGTCTGCTTCTTGTGCTTCCCCTGTCCTTCGCCCTTGCCCCGCAGCGTCTCGCGGTAAGCGATCTTCGGCTTCCCGATGATGGCGTGCACCCCGAACTTGCGCGCCAGCCGCCCCACCACGATTTCGAGGTGCCGCTCGCCCAGGCCGCGGATCAGCGTCTGGCCCAGCTCGGCGTTGTACTCGTGGTGGAACGTCGGGTCTTCCTCGTGCAGCTTGTGCAGGCCGGTCGACAGCTTGTCTTCTTCCCCGCGCTGCTTCACTTCCACGGAGACGGTGATCACGGGCTCCGGGAAGGGGATCTTCGCCAGTACGATGGGCCGCGCCTGCGTCGAGAGCGTGTCGTTGGTATGCGTATCGCGCAGCTTCGCCACGACGCCGATATCGCCGGCGTGCAGCTCGCTGATCTCGGTGCGCTCCTTGCCGACCGCTACGCAGAGGTGGTTGAGCTTCTCGGTCGCCTGGCGCGGGGCGTTGAAGACGTCCTGGCCGTTCTTGACGGAGCCGGAATAGATGCGGAAGAACGTCACGT
>DATFTG010000068.1:0-6551 GCA_035262265.1 Gemmatimonadales bacterium | reverse complement strand
GCGCGAGATGCTGCGCTCGGTACGGACGGTGATCGTCGACGAAATCCACGCGGTGGCGCGCGACAAGCGGGGCAGCCACCTCGCGCTTTCGCTCGAGCGGCTGGCGGCGCTGACGGGCCGCCCGCTGCAGCGCATCGGGCTCTCGGCGACCCAGAAGCCGATCGAAGACATCGCCCGCTTCCTCGTCGGCGCCGAGCGGCCGCTCCCCGCCCTCGTCGACGTGGGCCACGCGCGCGAGCTCGACCTCGCGATCGAAATCCCCTCCTCGCCGCTCGAAGCAGTGATGTCCGCGGAGGTGTGGGAAGAAGTGGACGATCGCATCACCGCGCTCATCAACGAGCACAAGACGACCCTCGTCTTCGTCAACACGCGGCGGTTGTGTGAGCGGCTGACGATGCAGCTCTCCGAGCGACTCGGCGCCGATCACATCACCTCGCATCACGGCAGCCTGTCTCGTGAAAAGCGGCTCGAAGCCGAGACTCGCCTCAAGAACGGCCAGCTCAAGGCGCTGGTCGCGACGGCTTCCCTCGAGCTGGGCATCGACATCGGCGCGGTGGACCTGGTCATCCAGATCGGCACGCCGCGCTCGATCGCGACGCTGCTGCAGCGCGTGGGCCGATCGGGCCACCGCCTCAGCGCGGTGCCCAAGGGCCGCATCTTCCCGTTGTCGCGCGACGAGCTGATCGAGTGCACCGCGCTGCTGCGCGCCGCGCGCGAGCGCAAGCTCGACCGCTTGATCATTCCCGAGCAGCCGCTCGACATCCTGGCCCAGCAGATCGTGGCCGCGGTCGCCTGCGAGGAATGGACCGAGGATGACTTGTTCGCGTTCGCGCGCCGGGCGTACCCCTTCCGCGACCTCGCCCGCAAGGATTTCGACGACGTGGTCCGGATGCTGTCGGAGGGATTCACCACGAGGCGCGGGCGCCGGGCAGCCTACCTGCATTACGACGGCGTGAACCATCGCCTGCGGGCGCGGCGCGGTGCCCGTCTCGCCGCCATCACGTCGGGCGGCGCCATCCCCGATCTGGGGGACTATCGCGTCGTGCTCGAGCCGACGGAGACGTTCGTCGGCACGCTGAACGAAGACTTCGCGATCGAGAGCGCCCCGGGCGACATCTTCCAGCTGGGGAATGCCTCGTACCTGATTCTCAAGGTGGAATCGGGACAGGTGCGCGTGGCCGACGCCAACGGGCAGCCGCCGTCGCTCCCGTTCTGGCTGGGCGAAGCGCCGTCCCGCACCGACGAGCTGTCGGCTGAGGTGTCGCGCCTGCGTCAGGACATCGCGCAACGGCTCGGGGCGCCGGAGGCGGCGCGCGACTGGCTCGTGCAAACGACGGGCGTCGTCGACGCCGCGGCGTCGCTGATGATCGAGTATCTCGCCGCCACGAAGCAGGTGCTCGGCGTCGTTCCCAGTCAGGAAACGCTCGTCCTCGAGCGCTTTTTCGATGAAGCGGGCGGGATGCAGCTCGTGCTGCACGCCCCATTCGGAGCGCGCGTCAACAAGGCGTGGGGGTTGAGCCTCCGCAAGCGGTTCTGCCGCTCGTTCAACTTCGAGCTGCAGGCGGCGGCGAACGACGAGGCGATCGTAATCTCACTGGGACCACACCACAGCTTCCCGCTGGAGAGCGTGTTCCAGTATCTCAACGCGGCGACGGTGCGCGATCTGCTGATCCAGGCGATGCTCGACGCTCCGATGTTCCAGAGCCGCTGGCGCTGGAACGCTACCCGGGCGCTCGCCGTGCTGCGGTTCCGCGGCGGCCGCAAGGTTCCGACGCCGCTGCAGCGCATGGAAGCCGAGGATCTCTCCGCGGCGGTGTTCCCCGACCAGCTCGCCTGCCCCGAGAATCTCGCGGGCGACCGGGAGATCCCCGACCATCCGCTGATTCAGCAGACCATTGCCGACTGTCTCACCGAAGCGATGGACCTCGCCGGGCTGGTGCGCGTGCTCGAGGGGATCAGCGCCGGCCGGTTCACCCTCGTGGCGCGGGATACCACCGAGCCGTCTCCCATCGCCCACGAAATCCTCAACGCCAAGCCGTACGCGTTCCTCGACGACGCCCCGCTCGAAGAGCGCCGCACCCAGGCGGTGGCGACGCGCCGCTCGCTCGACCAGAAGACCGCCGAAGAGTTCGGCAAGCTCGACACGGCGGCGATCGAGCGCGTGCGGGAGGAGGCATGGCCCGAGGCGACGAACGCCGACGAGCTGCATGATGCGCTGCTCGTGATGGGGGCAATCCCGATTGCGGAATGCGGATTGCGGAATGCGGACTGGACCGGACTGTTCGAGCAGCTGGTCCAGACCCGGCGGGCGACCGTGCTGAACGGTGGACCGGGATTCTGGGTCGCCGTGGAGCGCCTGCCGATGCTGGCGGCCGTCTACCCCGGCGCGCCGTGCGAGCCTTCGCTCGTTGCCCCGGAGCGCGATCAGGCGAAGGCCTGGACGCATGAGGATGCGATTCGCGAGCTGGTTCGCGGGCGACTCGAGGTGGTCGGTCCCACGACCGCGGCGCGGCTCGCGGAGGCGCTGGGGGTGGCGCCGGGCGACGTGGATTTCGCACTCGCCGCCCTCGAGCACGAGGGGTTCGTGCTGCGCGGCCGCTTCACGCCGGGCGTGCAAGAGCTCGAGTGGTGCGAGCGCCGGCTGCTGGCGCGCATCCACCGCTACACCCTCGACCGGCTGCGCCGGGAGATCGAGCCCGTCACCGCCGCCGACTTCATGCGGTTCCTGTTCCGCTGGCATCGTCTCAGCGCCGATACGCGCGCCGAGGGGCACGACGGCCTCGCGGCGGTGATCGACATCCTCGACGGCTTCGAGCTGGCGGCGGGAGCGTGGGAGAGCGAAGTGCTGCCCGCGCGCGTCGCGGACTACGATCCGTTGTGGCTCGACGCCCTGTGTCTCTCGGGAGAGGTCGCCTGGGGCCGCCTGAGCCAGCCGCCGGCCGCCACGGGGGGCAGCGGACACAAGTCTGGCCCGATTCGGACTACTCCGCTGGCGCTGTTCCGTCGCGAGCGCGGCGAAGTGTGGCGCGCGATCCAGCCCGAGCCGTCGGCCGAGCGGCTCATCCTCTCCCACGCGGGGAGCACCGTGCTCGCCACGCTCGATGCGCGGGGCGCGTCGTTCTTCGGCGACCTCGTCAACGCCACCGGGCTGCTGCGAACCGAAGTCGAAAAGGGACTGGGCGAGCTGGTCTCCTGGGGACTCGTCGTGTCGGACAGCTTCGCGGGTCTGCGCGCGCTGCTCGTGCCGTCGGATCGCCGCCGGCCGATCGGGCGCCTGCGGCGACGGGGACGCACCGCGCCCTTCGGCGTCGAGACGGCGGGGCGCTGGTCGCGCACCGGCAGGCGCTCCCTGCTGCCTGAAGAGCAGCAGGCCGAAGCGGTCGCCTGGATGCTGCTGCGCCGCTACGGCGTCGTGTTCCGCCGCCTGGTGGAGCGCGAGACGACGCTGGTGCCGTGGCGCGACGTGCTGCGCGTGTATCGGCGGCTCGAGGCCCGCGGTGAGGTGCGTGGCGGCCGCTTCGTCGGCGGCTTCTCCGGCGAGCAATACGCCCTGCCCGAGGCCGTCGCCGCGTTGCGTGCCGTGCGGCGGGCCGAGGCGAGCGGCGAGCTCGTCGCGGTGAGCGGCGCCGATCCGTTGAATCTCGTCGGCAGCATCGTCCCCGGTCCGGCGGTGGCCGCGCTCGCGGGAAACCGGGTGTTGTATCGCGATGGCGTCGCGGTAGCGGTGCGCGAGAGCGACGCAACGCGGCTGCTCGTCGAGGCGTCGCCGGATGAGAGGAACGCGCTCGAGGCGGCGCTGGTGCGCCGCCGGGTGGCGCCGCTGGTGCGGGCGTACCTCGGGAAGCGCTAGCGCTCAGTACGGCGCGAACGCAATCGGCTGTCGAATCGTGACGGCCACCGCGTGCCCGCCGCGGCGCGCGGGCTTGTAGACCGCGGCGGTCACCACCCGCATCGCCTCCCGCTCCAGCCCCGGATTCGGACTCGACACCACCCGCACCGTCCCCGCCAGGACGCGCCCCGTTGCGTCCACCCGCGCTTCCACCACGACCGTCCCGCCGACGCGCAGCGCCTGCATTTCCGGCGGATAGACGATCGCCGGATAGGAAGCGGGAGCGGGTTTGACATCGACGGCTTCGAGGACCGCGGGCGTGCCGAGCTGGCCGGGGCCGCGCCCCGCACGGGCGAGTCGCACCGAGTCGGCCAGGCGCTTGAGGAATGGCGCCAGCTCGACGCCGCGAGCAGTTAGGCGCTGGTATCCGGCGAGCGCGCTGTCGAACGACGCGCGGGCCAGGGTGTCGCGTCCGGCGTCGGTCCAGGCGATTCCTTCGACGAGCTGTGCGTAAACCCGCTCTCCCTCGCTGGCCCTCGTCGTCGGGTCGAGGGCCTGTTTGAGCAAGGAGAGGGCGTTGTCGGTCTCGTGCACGGCGATGCGTCCGCGAGCGGCGGTGACGAGGGACGTCGCACTGGGCGGCGTCCCCGGGACGAGATCGATCGCCAGCTCGATCAGCGTCCGGACCTTCCGGCCATGAAGGCGGCCCGGGGAGAACGTCGAAGCGAGCATCATCGTGCGCAGCGCCTCGTTCATCCCCGAATCGGGCGTCGCGATGATTTGAATCGTCCGTTCATCGGCGCGTCCCAGGGTATCGACGGCCAGTCCCACGAGCGCGCGGCCGCGCACCTGGCGGCGCAGCATGTCCGGCGGATACACCACCGGAGGTCCGGAAAGACGCCGCGGCTGTTCGTCGACGTCGCTCGAGACAAAGGAGATTCCCGGTCGCATCTCCAGCCGCTCCTGCTCGAATATCCGCGCCAGGCGCGGCGAGGCTTGCTCGAGACCCGGGACCTGGAGGGTGGTGTCGAGCTGCAGCGCGTTGTGAAACTCCAGTTCAGTCGCGGAGTCGCTGCCTTGCATGAACGCGAGAATCCCGCGCCACGTGTAGGTGGTGACGCTGTCGGAGCGCTGTGTGGCGCTCGCCAGGGCGGCGCGGAGCAGCGCGGCGGCGCTGTCCAGCGCATGCGCCGACATCTGCGCACGCGCCTGCTGGATGAGATCGACGGTCGGGCTCTGGGCGGCGACCTGGGCCGTCGCAAGCGTTGCGATCGCGATGGCGAGGAGAGGTTGGCGCATGGCTTAGAGGTACTGGTTGAATGGCTGGTCGGCTGCATCGCCCCGGAGTATCCACCGAGATTATGTATCAGTGTCGTGACATTTTTGATGCACTAGGCAGCGATTACAGGCACAAGTCGACTTATTGACTTTCGGTATTTTTTCGGGCACGTTCTCTTTCCCAGAGCCCGGTTGTGCACGATGGACCGCGCCATCCTCTACGTCAATCCGCTCACGTTTCCGATCGCCGTCGAACGGGTGGCGCAGCGCAGTGCGCGATTTCAGAACCGGCCGCTGGCGATCGCGCCCGGCGGCACCGACCGCGCGATCATCTGGTCGGCGTCGCCCGAGGCGGCGCTCGCCGGGGTCGCGGTGGGCATGCCGATCTACCAGGCGCTGCGCCGCTGCCCCGACCTCGTCCTCCTGCCGCCGCGCTACGGGCTGTACGCCCGAGCTTCTCGCGCCCTCGAGCGATTGCTCGAGCCCTACGTCCCGGTGATCGAGCCGCACACTCTTGGCCATGCCTTCGGCGACCTCTCTGGAACCCGCAAACTGTTCGGCCCCGCCCTCGATGTGGCGGCGCGGATCCGGCGCGAGATCTGGGGACGCCTGGGCCTGCCGGTCACGGTGGGGCTCGCCATCAACAAAGTGGTGAGCGAAGTCGCGGCGCACGTGCTGAAGCCGGAGCATGTGGTCGACGTGCGCCCCGGCGACGAGCCGGCGTTTCTCGCCCCGCACCCGCTCGCGGCGCTCCCCGGGGCCACGCCTCCGGTTCGCGACCAGCTGGCGCGCTACAACGTGGAGCGCATCGGGACACTGGCGCTGCTGACGCGGGGACAGGTGGAAGGCGTCCTGGGACGGCACGGCGCCCTCCTGCACGCGCGCGCCAACGGCATCGATCCCCGGCCCGTCGTGCCGCCGGCACGACGCGAAACGCTCGTGGCCCGCGCGACGCTCGGCAGCGAGACGAACGACCGCGACCTGCTGCACACCGAGCTGCGCCGTCAGGCGGAGCAGCTGGGACGCACACTGCGGCAGCGCCGCGTCACCGCCGATCGTCTGGAGCTCGTCGCCCGCTACGCCGATCACCGCGACGTCCAGGGCGGCACGGCGCTCGAGCCCGCCACCGATCTCGACGTCGAGCTGGCCGCCGCGGCCCGTACGCTCGCCGACCGCCTCCTCACCCGGCGCATCGCCCTGACCGCGCTCGGCCTGACCGTGACGCTTGGGCCGGGGCGGGACTATCAGCTGTCGCTCTTCGACCAGCCGCCTCCGATGGTGCGCCGCCAGGCGCTCAACCGGGCGTTGGACGGCGTGCGGCGCCGCTATGGGACGGCGAGCATCCGCTATGCGCGTTAACTGGAGGATGAGCCCGCGCCCTCGTGTTCCACGACTCAAGTCGTGGCTCGGCGCTGCGCGACGCGTCTTGAAAGACGCTGTGAGT
>DATFTG010000067.1:0-8939 GCA_035262265.1 Gemmatimonadales bacterium | reverse complement strand
CACCAGCGCTATCGCCTCCGGCGTGCGCTCGACCTGCCGCTCAAAGCGCTCGTGCAGGCTCGCCCCCTTCGGATACGACACCCCCGCGTTCCACCCCGAAATCGCCTCACGCCCCTCCCCTTCGCTCAGCAGCGGCAGGTCTTGGGTGCGTTGACCGGGGTCCAACGCGATCGCCCCGAGCAGTACCTGGTAGTGACCGAGCCATCGCGCGATGGTCGCAGGCGTGAACAGATCGGTGTTGTACTCGCACTCGACCAGCAGGTCCCTGCCGCAGTCAACGACGTTGACCGAGATCTCGAAGTTGACGAAGCGCTTGGGGGTCTCGACCGATTCGAGCACGAGGTCGCCGAAGTCGAACGGCGCGCCGAGCTTGTCGATGTTGAACGTGACGGAGACGAGCGGCGTGCGGCTGGGATTCCGCGCGACATTCAGCCTTCGCACCAGGCTGCCGAACGTGACTTGCTGGTGCGACTGGGCTTCCAGGAACGCGCCCCGGGCCCGCCCGAGATGATCGGCGACCTGGGCCGTCGGGTCGACCCGGCAACGCAGGGGAATCAGGTTGACGCAATGACCGACGAGACGGCTGTTGTCCAGCAGCGCCTGGCCGGCCATCGGCACGCCGACGACGAAATCCTGCTGGCTGCTCAGCCGCGCGAGGAGGATTTCGAAGCCCGCAAGCAGAGTGACGAACAGCGTGCAGCCATGCTGCGCCCCCGCATTCTTCAGTGCACGGCAGAGCGATTCATCGAGGCGCAGCGACTGGCGATCGCCGTTGAAGGTCTTGATGCTTGGACGCCCGCGTTCGAGCGGCAAGTCGAGCTCCGGGACCGAATCGGCAAACTGCTGCGTCCAGTAGTCTTCGTCGGCGCGCCCAGGCGCATCGCCAATACGCGCAGCTTCTCCGCCGACGTACTCGCGATAGGACGAAGCAGCCGGCAACTGCGCCCTGAGGCCATGACGGTCGGCCGCGTAGAGGCGGCCCAATTCGCCGAACAGGATCGCCGAGGACCAGCCGTCGCACACGATGTGGTGCGCCGTGACGATCAGCCGATGCAGAGCTGCGGTCTCGCGCACCAGCGTGGCGCGCAGCAGCGGCCCCGCGGTGAGATCGAACGGCCATGCCCCCTCCGCTTCCAGGAACTGCCCGATCTCGGCGGCGCGGGACTGCGGCGACTGATGCGTGAGATCGATCACCCGCAGGGCGATCTCCGACGTGGGCGCGATTTTCTGGTGCTCGCCGTCGACGTCTACGCTGACCCGTAGTGCGTCGTGGCGGTCCATGACCTGCCGCAGCGCGCTTTGCATCGACTCGACCGACAGCGGCCCGCGCAGCGTCAGGGAGTAGCACTGGTTGTAGGCGCAGGACGCCTCATCGCCCATCTGGACCGCGGCCCACATCTCCCGCTGCGGCTCGGTCAAAGGCAGGGCGTCGGCGACTGCTGCGTCCGCGAACGGATCGAAGTCGACCGGTACGAGCGGCAGGTCGCCGCGCCTCGCTTCAATCACGTGGCCCCCGCGCTCTCACGCACTTGCAGGTACTTGCCGGGGCGACTCGGATCCGGCACGAACCACGCCTTCCTTCCCGCCGGATCACGGCCCCGGCGCGCACCATGGACGGGTGGACGCTCGTCGCCTCCCGGCAGAAAGTCCGCCGCCTGCATTTCCGCGAGCGTTTCCTTGAAAGCCGTGACGGCGCGCTCCAGGTCCGCGTCCGTATGCGCAAGGGTGAGGAAACCGGGCCGCCCTTCCCAGATGTGCATCCCTTTAGCCCGCATGAACGCGTAGAACAGGCTAGCGAGCGGCAGATCGTGTGGAAAGTTGACGCAGAACCAGGATCCGAAGTGCGTGACGCGGACCGGCGCCCGGGCCTTCTCGGCATGCGCGTTCAGCATGTCCACGAAGCCTGTCGTGCGCAGGTTGAGGTTGCGCTGCAGCTCGGGGCCCTCTTCCCTCAGGCGCAGCAACACGGCGCGCGCGGCGGCGAGCGCCAGCGGGTGCCGCACAAACGTCCCCGCGAAGAAGGTCACGCCGACCTCGGGGTAGGAGTCGTCGCCGTAGCGCCACATGCCCCCATCCAGCGCGTCCAGGTAGGTGGAACGGCCCGCCACGATGCCGATGGGCAGGCCGCCGCCAATCACTTTGCCGTAGGTCGCGATGTCTGCCCGCACCCCGAAGAGCGCCTGCGCGCCTCCCGGATGCGTACGAAAGCCGGTGACCACTTCGTCGAGTATCAGGGCGGTCTCGCTCTCGGCGGTGATCTTGCGCAAGTCTTGAAGGAACTCGCGAGGCTGCAGATCCGGGCGGCGGCTCTGCACCGGCTCGACGAGCACCGCCGCCAGCTGACGCCCCATTGCCTTGATCGTCTGCAACGATTCCGGGCTTCCGTACTCGAGCACCACGACGTTGTCGGCCATATTGGGCGGGATGCCGGGCGCGATCGGCGTCGCGCGCAGCGCGCCGCCGACCACGGTCGGGCGCACCAGCACTTCGTCGAAGATGCCGTGATAGGCGCCGGCGAACATGACGATTTTGTCGCGATTGGAAACGGTCCGCGCGACGCGGATCGCCGCAGTCACGGCTTCCGACCCGGTGTTGCAGAATGCCGCACGCTCCATGCCGCTCAGCTCGCAGATGAGCCGCGCCACTTCGCCGGCGAGCGGCGTCTGCGGGCCGATCTCGATGCCTTGGCCGAGTTGCGCGGTGATCGCCTCACGGATGAAGTCCGGGTTGTGGCCGAAGAGGATCGTGCCGAAGCCGTTCGTTAGGTCGATGTACTCGTTGCCGTCGACGTCCCACAGCCGCGATCCCGACGACCGGTTCACCACGATCGGGTAGACGGTCTCCTTCCAGATCTGGCGGAAGCCGGCGACGGACCGCGGGTCCGACAGGTGCGCGCGGTTGCTGGCGGTCGATTGCTTGGACCCCGCGGTGCGCCGGGTGTAGAGGTCGACGAATGCGCGCAGATGCTGCTCCTGCGTCGGCGTAAGGCCGCCCGTCGCTCCCTTTGCCGGTGGCCGGTAGGGACCGAATGCGATCGGGGCGCGATCGGCGGGAGCGGCTGCCTTCGCGACGACGGCCGCCGGTGCCTCGGGAGCCGCAGCCGTCGGCGCGGATCCCCGAGCGCCGAGCAGTCCCGCGCCCCGCAGGATGTCCAGTTGTCGCGCCATCAACTCGAGCTGCTGCGCCAGCACCTGCTGGAGCGAGCCGGCGTCGGCCGCCGCAGCGTCGCGCGCGACGCCGGGAGCGGCCGGCGTGCGAGATGGAGCCGGCGCCGGGGCAATTCGTTCAGGCGCGGGATCGGCGGGCATCGTCGACACAACACGGGCCGCCAGAGCCTGCAGCGTCGAGCAGTCCCCGAGCAGATCGCGCAGCGCGATCTTCACCCCGAAGTGCTTCGGTATCGCGCCGCTCGCCTGGGTAAGGAACAGGGAATCGAGTCCCAGCTCGAGAAACGTCCTGGTGGGATCGAGCATGGCAGCATCGATGCCTGAGAGCTCCGAGAACAGGATCTGCAGGCGCTGGATCAGCGGCGCGCTGCGATCGGCGGCGGATTGTGTAGCGGTCGATTCGGGCATCGCATCCTCGAGCGGCGCGGATTCACGCGGCGCGGTTGGGGTCGGGAGTGGTCGGGATTCCGTGATCGCGGCTGCCGCCTCGACCCACAGGCGACGCCGTTCAAACGGATAGGTCGGGAGCGATATCCGCCGGCGCTTCGATCCCGCGTGGAACGCGGACCAGTCGATGCAGCCGCCGGCCGTCCAGAGCCGGGCGGCGGCTGCGAGCAGATCGTCGAGATCCGCGCCGCCCCCCTGCATCGAGGTCAGCACGAGCTGCTCGGCCTTGCGGTCCGGATGCTGCCGCGCGAGGCTGGTGAGGGCCTGGCCCGGACCGACCTCGAGCAGGACCAGGTTCGGATCCATCAGCTTGCCGACCCCAGCCATGAAGCGCACCGGCTGGCGCAGCTGCTGCGCCCAGTAGGCTGGATCGGTTGCCTCGGCGTCGGTGATCAGCTCGCCAGTGAGCCCCGAGATCCAGCGCCGGGTGGGTGCGGCACGCGCAACGGTGCGGACGAACTCCGTGAAGTCCGCGACGATCGGCTCCATCATCGGCGAGTGAAATGCGTGCGAGGTGGGGAGCCGCCGGCAGGCGAGCTGGCGTGCCGTGAGGCGCGCCTCGAGGTCGGCGACAGCGGCGTGATCGCCCGAGATCACGGTAAGGCTCGGCGCGTTCAACGCCGCCACGGCGACCCGCGGACCGAGATCGGGGGCGATCTCGTCCACCGAGGAGCGTACCGCCAGCATCGATCCGGGCGGAAGGTCCTGCATCATGCGACCCCGGCGCGCGAGGAGGTGCAGCGCATCATCCCGCGTGAACACCCCGGCGAGGCAGGCGGCCACATACTCGCCGAGGCTGTGTCCGATCATCGCGGCCGGCTCGATGCCCCAGGCCATCCACAGTCGCGCGAGCGCGTACTCGATGACGAACAGCGCGGGCTGCGTGACGGCGGTCTGCGTGATCCGCTCCTGCGCGGCGGCGACGCCCGCGTCCGGCGGGTAGAGGATGGTGCGCAGATCCACTCCGAGATGCTGCTGCAGCACCTGGGAACATTCGTCGACCTCGGTCCGAAAGCGCGCCTCGGATTCGTAGAGCGCGCGTCCCATGTTGACCTGTTGAGCACCCTGGCCCGGGAACAGGAATGCCACCCACGTGAGCTGCCGCTCCGCGTTGCCGCTGAGCACGCGCTTCGGATCAGGTTGCGCCAGCAGCTGAAGGGTCTCGTCGCGGTCACCGCAGATCAGCGCGCGGCGATGGCTGAAAGCGCGGCGTCCCGTTTGCAGCGTGTACTCCGCATTGGCTAGGTCGATGCTCTCTGAGGCGGCGAGATGCGCCTTGAGACGCGCGGCCGCCTGATCGAGGGCGTCCGGAGAACGCGCCGAAAGCACCATCAGCTGCCGATTGCGCGCGGGGTCCCTCGGCTCGGCGGCGGGCGCCTCCTCGAGCACCACATGCGCATTCGTGCCACCCACGCCGAATGAGCTCACGCCGGCGCGGCGCGGCGTGGCGCCGGGCCGCCAGGATTGCAGGCGGGCGTTGACATAGAACGGGCTGTCTTCGAGGCCAAGCTTCGGGTTCGGCGAGGTGAAATGCAGGCTCGCGGGCAGGAGCCGGTGATGCAGCGCAAGCGTTGCCTTGATCAGGCCGCCTATGCCGGCCGCTGCGTCCAGATGACCGACGTTCGTCTTGAGCGAGCCAATCGCGCAGTACGCCTTGCCCCGTGCGCCGCCGGCGCGGAACGCTTGCGTGAGTCCGGCGATCTCGACCGGGTCGCCGAGCGGAGTGCCGGTTCCGTGCGCTTCGATGTACGAGATCGTTTCGGGATCGATGCCGGCGAGCGCCTGGGCCATCGAGATGACCTGAGCGTGTCCGTCGACGCTCGGCGCGGTGAAACTGACCTTGGTGTTGCCATCGTTGTTAAGCGCCGCGCCCTTGATGACGGCGTAGATGGTGTCGCCGTCGGCCCGGGCATCGCGAAGCCGGCGCAGGACCACGATCCCGACGCCGTTGCTGAACACCGTGCCCTGGGCGTCGCGATCGAACGCCCGGCAGTGCCCGTCAGGCGAGGTGATGAAGCCTTCCCGCCACAGGTAGCCGCGCCGCTGCGGGAGCGTGATCGAGACCCCGCCGGCGAGCGCCATGTCGCACTGGTAGCTCAGCAGGCTCTGGACCGCGGAGCACACCGCCACCAGGGACGTCGAGCACGCGGTCTGGATGTTGAGCGCGGGACCCTTCAGGTCGAGCTTGTAGGCGACCCGCGTCGTCAGGTAGTCCTTCTCGTTGCCCATCATCGTCGTGAGCCAGCCGACGAGATCGGTCACGTCCCCGCGGTGGAGCAGGTTCTGCAGGTAGTAGTAGTTGTTGCTGGCGCCGGCGAACACGCCGATCGGACCGCCAAACCGCTGCGGGTCGCAGCCCGCGTCTTCGAGCGCCTCCCATGCGGTCTCCAGGAACACTCGCTGCTGGGGATCGAGGATTTCCGCTTCCTTCGGATTGATGCCGAAGAAGCCCGCGTCGAACATCTCGATGTCGTCGAGAATGCCCCGCGCCCGGACGTATGCGGGACTCGCGCGCGCTGCCATGTCGTCGGCCGCCGCAGCCTCGAGCTCGTCGGCGCGGAAGTGCGAGATCGTTTCGCGGGCTTCCAGCAGGTTGCGCCACAGCTGCGCGATGTTCCGTGCGCCGGGGAAGCGGCCGGCCATCCCGACGATCGCGATGCCCTCTTCCCGGTCATAGGCTGTCGAGTACGACATCGCTACCCCTGCCCTCTACGTTGCCTGAGCAGCGCCTCACGCTGCTTCTGCGCGCGTTCGATGACGGCCGCGGGCGCCACCGAACGCTCGGCGGCGCCGCCTAGATGGCGCGCCAGCGTGCGGATGGTCGGATACTGGAGCAGCGCCACGATCGGCAGGTCGCGACGCAGTGCCGCGCACAGCCGGCTATGGGCCTGCAGCAGCAGGAGCGAATGACCGCCAAGATCGAAGAAGTTGTCGTCGAGCGAGAGGCGCTCGACGCCGAACAAATCCTGCCAAAGCGACGCGACCGCGCGTTCCGTCTCCGTGTTGGGCGCGACATAGAGTGCGCGACGTTCCGGCGCGTCGGTTGCCGCGAGTACGGCCGCCCTCCCGCGCGAGAGCTGCGGCAGCCTCGCCATGAGTTCCGCGAGCGTGAGACCGGGCTGTTGTGCGATGGTCTGCAGGATGGCCGTGAGGTCGGCCGCGTAGGTGCGCACCGCGGCCGGCGCGAGGCGATCGCGATGGTAGATCAGACGCAAGCGCAGCTCCCCGTTCGGCGTCGCCGAAACGGTCAGCGGGTAGTTGGTGGCTTCGGGCGTGGCGACCGGCACCAATCGGGCATCGGGTCCGAGGTGGCGCGCGGCCTCGTCGACCTGGTAGTTCTGGAACACGATCAGGCTGTCGAACAGGCGATAGCGCCACGGCACCTGCGCCCATTTCTGGATCTGCTCGAGCGGCGCGTACTGGTGCTCGGCGAGCTCGAACTGCTGACTCTGCAGCCGCGCCAGCCACGGCAGAAGCGATTCCGCCGGCGTCGCCGTGACCCGCACCGGCAGGTTGTTGACACACGGACCCACCAGCGATTCGATCCCCGGGATCTCCGCCGGGCGTCCCGAGAACGCGGCGCCGAACACGACGCTCTGCGAGCCGCTGTAATGGCTCAGCAGGAGGGCCCACGCACCCTGCACGATCGTGCTGAGGGTGATGTGTTGGAAGCGCGCAAGGGATTGCAGCGCAGCCAGGGCGTCGCGATCGAGCCTGGCGGACTCTTCCGCAAACCCGCCTCCTCGCGCTTCGGGTTCGGATGGCGCTGCCGCGACATTCAGCGGTGTCGGCGCTTCGAATCCGGCCAGCGCCTCCTGCCAGAATGCCTCCGAGTCCGGCGCTCTCTCGCGGAGCCATGCGACATAGTCACGGTACTCGCACGGCGGCTCGAGCGGCGGCACGCCGTCCTGACGGAGCGCCTCGTAGATCGCCGAGACATCGCGGAACACGAGCGGCCAGGACCAGCCGTCGACGCAGAGATGATGCGTGCTCCATACGAGCCGATACGCCTCGTCACCCGTGCGCAGCAGGGCCACGCGCATGAGCGGTGGCCGAGCCGGTTCGAACCCCGTCCGCTGGTCCGACTGCAGGAGGGCTGCGAGGCGCGCGTCTTGTTCGGCATGCGGCAACCCGCGCCAGTCCTGCTCCGACCAGGGCAGCGAGACCTGCGGCAGCACGACCTGCAAGGGCTCCGCACCGGTCTCGGACACAAAGGCGGTGCGCAGTATCGACCGGCGCCCCATCACCTGCTCGATCGAGCGCCGCAGCAGCTTGGCGTCGACCGCACCATCGAGGCGGAAATGCCATTGCTCGAAGCCGAGGTCCGTACGCGTCCCCTCCATTGCGTGGAAAAGCCGCTGCATCGGCGACAGCGGATACGCGTCCTCGAAGCCCGGGTAGCGTGCCCAGAGGCGGTCGACGGCCTCCTGGCTGAGCGCGGCAAGCGGGAAGTCGGAGGGCGTTCGGCCGCCGGCGCCGGCGGAGAGACAGTGGGCGATGATCGCGCGCAGCGCCGCAAGAAAGTCCTCCGCGACACGCTCGATGGCCTCGCGGCCGTGAATCCCCGGATGATGGATCCATTCGATCTCGAGCTCGCCGTTGCGCACCACGGACAGAAGTTCCAGCGCGTGAGTGCGGCGCGATGCCGGGCTGTGCCACGGTCCGGTGGACTCGGCGGCAAAGCGGAAGAGTTTCGAACCGGTCACCACCTGGTCGAATTGGCCGAGATAGTTGAACAGCAGCTCTGATCGGGGCGCTTGCAAGAGGGCAACGCGAGTCTGGGCGTCGCCCCCGTAGCGAAGCAGGCCGTAGCTCATGCCGCGATCGGGAATCCGGCGCAGTTGCTCCTTGACGGACTTCAGCGCGCGTTCCTCGTTGAGGCCGGCTTGCAGTTCGAGCCGGACCGGGAATACGGTCGTGAACCAGCCCACGGTGCGTGATACGTCCACGCCGTCGAAAAGGTCCTCGCGGCCGTGGCCTTCGACGTCGATCCGGAACGCCTCCCCGCCGGTCCATTGCTGGAGCGCGCGGCAGAGGGCGCTCAGCAGCACGTCGTTGATCTTGGTGCGATAGGCCGTCGGCACCCGTTGCAGCAGCGCCCGCGTCTCTTCCGCCGTCAGCCGGGTCGTCACCGAACGGGCATCCCGCTCGCGGTTTTTGCAGTCGCCGCGCTGTGCAGCCAGCGCGTTCACCGGCTTGTTCGCTTCCGCGATCCAGAAGGACAGCGATTGGAGCGGCGTCGCCGACAGCGCGAACCGGGCGAGGCGCTCTGCCCATTGCTGGTACGAGGTGCTCTTGGGCGCGAATGCCGGCTGCTGGCCGGCC
>DATFTG010000066.1:0-2001 GCA_035262265.1 Gemmatimonadales bacterium | reverse complement strand
AGGGACCTTCTGGGCAGGCTCCTTGACGGCAATTCAGTGGGTCAGACTGCTCCTCAAACCGTTCTCCGCGATCCCGGCGCCGAAACGCGCGAGGCTCAGACCCCGGTGAGACGATAGATCTCACCGCCCTCGAGGTACCGGCTGGTCGTCGTGACCTCGACTCGCTGCACGCGTGCGTCCCACTCCGTGCCGGCCAGATCGCGCCGCACGTGCCCAGTGAGATACACGAGGCTGTCGCCTGGCGTGATGGGGGGGATCGTGCGCTCGAGCGACGCGGCGACCCAGAGATCGCGGCTGTAGAGGAAGTCGCGGAATGTGCGGAGCGCGCCCTTGTGCATCGCCAGTTTCAGCGCGCAGGGCCCGCCGGTGGCACGCCACTGCCGCGCGAGGCGATCGACGGCGGCCAGCGCGAGCAGCGCCTCAGGAAACGTCACGTAATACGAATCTCCTTGGCTGACGCGAATCGTGCCGTCGAACTCGCGACACACACCGGCTACGAGATCGTGAAGCCCGTCGAGTGTCTTCTCGACTTCGAGCATCGACGCGCTCTCGATCACCGTGGAGAACCCCTGGAGGTCCGTCACCACGATGTACTGGCCCTCGATCGTGCGCGTCCGGTGCGTCTGCTCGATCCGGTACACCGGGATTGCCCACGGAAATCCCTTGAAGGTGAACGAGTCGACGAGCGCGGTGCGGACCTCACCCTTGCTGACAGCCAGCCACGCACCAGCGGACAGGTAGATCTCGTCGAGCGGCGTGATCGCTTCGATGCGTGTGGCGAGCACGACGGCATCGCCGACCAGCGCGCCCTCCTGGTGCAGCACGTCACCGAGCGTGATGATGATGCGCATCGCCACGCGGTCGTGTCCCTTGCTGTTCGAGAGGCGCAGCTCCTCCTGCATGGTCATCGCCGCGAGTGCGGCGGCGGTGACGCTCGGGAAGACGATCCAGAATCCGTCGCCTTCGGGTTTGACGATCCGGCCGTCGTGCGCGACCGAGACGCGGGTGATCATCTCACTGTGCGCGGCGAGCAGCGCGGTGAGGTCCTGCGCGGAGAGCGCGCGGAACAGCGCTGTGGAGCCGCCGATGTCGGTCTTCAGGATCGCCCGTCGCGCGCAGGCTGCTCATCGACGCCCCCAGCATAAGTCTCAGGCGCGCAGCTCCGAGGGGCCCCCTAGCGAACCCCTCGGTGGCCGCGCCCAACCCACGGCCCGGTCGTCAGCGGATCAGCTAAGGGCAGGCCGCGAACCCAGGGTGGCCAGGTACCGAGAATTGGCAGCCGAACGTGGGAGCGGCGACGACCGCGGGGGTGAGGATGTCGTCGCCTTTCGGCTTCACACTGTTCGTTACCCAGTTCACCAGGTCAGCGAAGGCCGCCTCCTCTTCAGGGACGGCGAACCCGCAGTGATTGTGGTCGCGGATTGCCCGCTGCACGAGCAGATCGGACGTGCCCTGCGCCTTCGCGCGCTGAGCGTAGATCTGCTCCATCGACAGCGGCACGAACAGGTCCCCGATGGTGTGGATGCTGAGCACCGGGATGCGGAAGTTCGCGAGAATCGGGGGTATGTTGGACAGCCCGTTCGGATGGCGGCCCTGCGGGTCCTGCGTCACGCGAAGCACGTTCGCATTGAGGACGATCTCGTCCGTCGACAGCGCGGGATCCGAGTCGATCTGGTAGACCCTCGTGCTGTTGTCCTGGACGTTGCCGGGCGCGACCCCGATATCGCCGGTGCCGGTGGTCCCGACCGTGAAGAGGAAGTTGCCCCACACGACGAACGAGGTCGGGAACGCCGGCCGGGGCCCGCCGGAAATGTTCTGCGTCACGCCGCGCAGCTTCTCACCCTGGGGGTTGAGCACGGCGGGGTACGGGGAGCCGAGCGCGGCCTTGACCCCCGGAACTACCGCCGTCTGATAGTTCGCGGGAAACGGGAACTGCGCCTGCACGCCTGCCAGCTCTTCGGCGACGAGATTGAAGTCGAGGTAGTAGTTGAACAGGTCGTT
>DATFTG010000065.1:0-4937 GCA_035262265.1 Gemmatimonadales bacterium | reverse complement strand
AGCCGCTGCAGCTCGGACTGCACCGCTTCATCGACCGCAGGCGTCCGGGTCGGATGCACTTCACCGCCGATCCGCTTGGCCAGTGCGCCGGCGACGGGCCGCAGCACCCAGAACACGCCGCCGAAGAACACGAGGGCGACGACTGCTTCCTCACCGCTCACCGTTCTCCTCCCGGACCCACGCGGGGACTCTCACGTTGCTGCGCCAGCATCCGCTCGGCAAAATCGAGCCGCTCGGCCAGCTCCGCCACCTCCTGTCGCACCTGCTCCAGCTCCGTGCCGTGGGCGTCGCGCGCCTCGGATATCTCGGAGCGCAGATCTTCGATGTCGGGCAGAGCATGCTTGCCGCGAATGCGATCCGCGACCGCCTTCCCGACCGGAGAGAATCCCAGTGCGACCATGGCCCCGCCGCCGAACAGGAAGATGATCGCGAGAATGCCTTCGATATCCATCGGGCTACCGCACCGGCGGGAGGCGCTCCGCCTCGCGCGTCCTGGCGAGCATCCGCTCGGCGAAATCGAGGCGCTCCTGCACCTCGGCGAGCTGGTGCCGCAGATCGTCTACCGCGTCGCGCAGGTCGGCGACTTCCACCCCGGCCCCGCCGGTGGATTTGGCGGCGGCCACCCTGGCCCACTCCGCCTCCATCGCCTTGTGCTCCGGCGTGGACCAGCTCGCGATCCACTGGGCGAGCGCCTTCCCCACCGGTCCGCGGAGCACGAACGCGGCAGAGATCGAAAGCGCGATGATGCTCAATGTGATCGTTGCGGCCCATTCCTCGCCCATACGACGTCCTCCTGCCTGCCGTGCAACCTATGCCTCAGTCCCCCACCCGCAACACCTTGCGCAGGTACTGTCCCGTAAACGAGCCGCGCTCCTGGGCCACGTCCTCGGGCGATCCCGCCGCCACCACTTCGCCGCCCTTCCCGCCCCCCTCGGGGCCGAGGTCGATCACCCAATCGGCGGTCTTCACGACGTCGAGGTTGTGCTCGATCACCACGACGGAATTGCCTTTGTCCACCAGCCGGTGCAGCACCTCGAGCAGCAGGCGCACATCCTCGAAGTGGAGGCCGGTCGTCGGCTCATCCAGGATGTACAGCGTGCGGCCGGTATCCCGTTTGGAGAGCTCGGTCGCGAGTTTGACGCGCTGGGCCTCGCCCCCGGACAGGGTCGTCGCCGACTGACCCAGGTGGATGTATCCAAGTCCTACGTCATTGAGCAGTTCCAGTTTCGTACGGATGCGCGGCTGCGCTTCGAAGAAGTCGAGGGCGTCGGCGACGGTCAGGTCGAGCACGTCGGCGATGCTCTTTCCTTTATAGCGCACTTCCAGCGTTTCCCGGTTGTAGCGCCGGCCCTTGCACACCTCGCAGGGGACGTAGACGTCGGGGAGGAAGTGCATCTCCACCTTCACCAGCCCGTCCCCCTGGCACGCTTCGCAGCGTCCCCCCTTCACGTTGAAGGAGAACCGCCCCGGCCCGTAGCCGCGCAGTTTCGATTCGGGAAGAAACGTGAACAGCTCGCGGATCGGGGTGAAAAGCCCCGTGTAGGTCGCCGGGTTGGAGCGCGGGGTGCGGCCGATCGGGCTTTGATCGATGTCGATCACCTTGTCGATATGCTCCAGCCCCTCGATCCGCTGGTGGGCGCCCGGCATGACCTTCGCCCGGTAGAAATGCCGCGCCAGCGCCCGGTAGAGGATGTCGGTCACCAGCGTCGACTTGCCCGACCCGGAGACCCCGGTGACGGCGACGAACAGGCCGAGCGGCAGCGTCACCGTGAGGTCCTTGAGATTGTGCTGGCGCGCGCCCACGACGCGCAGTACGCGCTCGCCATCGGCGACGCGACGCCGCGGGGGTAAGGGAATGCGGAGCTCACCGCGCAGGTAACGCGCGGTCAGGGAATCCGGGTGGTCGAGCACTGTGGCCAGCTTCCCCGCCACGACGACTTCTCCGCCGTGCCGGCCGGCGCGGGGCCCGAGGTCCACGATCTCGTCGGCGGCGCGAATCGTCTCCTCATCGTGCTCCACAACCAGCACGGTGTTGCCGAGGTCGCGCAGCTCGTGCAGCGTCTCGAGCAGCCTGGCGTTGTCGCGCTGGTGCAGTCCGATCGACGGCTCGTCGAGGATGTAGAGCACGCCCACCAGCCGGCTCCCGATCTGCGTCGCCAGCCGGATGCGCTGCGCCTCGCCGCCGGAAAGGGTCGCGGCCGAGCGCTCCAGCGTGAGATAGTCGAGGCCGACGTTTTTCAGGAACCGCAGCCGGTCGATCACTTCCTTGAGGATCGGCTTCGCGATTTCGGCGTCGAGCCCGCGGCCGCCGTTGCGCTTGAGCGGCAGCCCCTGAAAGAATTCGAGGGCGTCGGTCACGGACAGCGCCACGACTTCACCGATGTTCTTGCCGTGGACCACCACCGACAAGGACTCGGGCTTCAGGCGCCGCCCACCGCAGGCGGGACAGGGCTGCTCGACCATGAACTCCTCGAGCTGCTCGCGCACGCTGTCGGACGCGGTTTCACGGTAGCGCTTCTCGACGTGCTTCAAGACGCCGGTCCAGCCCGACTCGTACGATCCCTGCCACTTCTCACTGTGGTACTGATACGTGAGGGTTTTCCCCGGCACGCCGTGGAGAATCGCCTTGCGCGCGGGAGCGGGGATGTCCTTCCACGGCGCATCGAGATCGAACTTGAACGCCTTGGCAAGCGTCGGAAGCACGACCTTGCGCAGGTACCCGGCCGGCTCGCCCCAGGGGAGAATCACTCCTTCGAGGATCGAGAGACTCGGGTCTCCCAGCACCAGATCGGCGTTGACTTCGCGGCGCGTCCCGAGCCCCGAGCATTCGGGGCAGGCGCCGAACGGCGAGTTGAAGGAGAACTGCCGCGGCTCGAGCTCGGTGAGCGACAACCCGCACTTGGGACAGGCCCAGCGCTCGGAGAAGAGGACGGGTTTGGGGCCGCCGTTGCCGTGGCGCACGACTTCGACGACGCCTTCCGCCGCCTTGAGCGCGGTCTCGATCGAATCGGCGAGACGGGAGCGGTCGGCGGCGCGGACCGCGAGCCGGTCGACCACGACCGCGATGTCGTGGTTCTGCCGCCGATTGAGCTTGGGGACGGCCGACAGATCGTGGACCTCGCCGTCGACGCGCACCCGAACGAAGCCCTGCTTCTTCGCTCCCTCGAAGAGGTCGCGGAACTCTCCTTTGCGACCGCGCACCAGGGGCGCCAGCACCTCGATCTTCGTCCCGTCGGGCCAGCCGAGCACCTGCTCGGTGATTTGCGAGGCGGTCTGCCGTTCGATCGGCGAGCCGTCGTTGGGACAATGCGGCGTGCCGGTGCGGGCCCAGAGCAGGCGCAGGTAGTCGTAGATCTCGGTGATCGTGCCGACGGTCGAGCGTGGGTTGGCGCCGGCGGTCTTCTGCTCGATCGAGATCGCGGGCGACAGACCCTCGATCGCATCGACGTCGGGTTTCTCCATCAGACCGAGGAACTGTCGCGCGTATGCGGAGAGTGATTCCACGTAACGGCGCTGCCCCTCGGCGTAAATCGTGTCGAAGGCGAGCGACGATTTCCCCGATCCCGACAACCCGGTGATGACGGTCAGGGTGTTGCGGGGGATCTCGACGGTGATGTTCTTGAGGTTGTGTTCTCGCGCGCCGCGGACGATGAGAGCGTCAGACATAGCCTTGGAGCGTACTCAGGAACGGCGGCTTGGGTCAATCCTCCGGGTTCGGAGGCCGGGACTCGTCGACGAGGGCGCGAAAGCGTGGGTCGGTACGAATACCGTCGAACCAGGGATCCTGCGTTAACCTCCACAGGAAGGCGCCCTGGGGGGTCATACGCCGCAGGACGGCGATGGCGCCGTCGGTGTCGCCCGTCGTGGCGAAGGCGACGGAGACGAAGTATGTGGCCTGCGACCCGCCGCCGCTGAACGAAGCGCCGATCCGAGCGAGCCGCGCGCGCGCATCGGTCGTATCACCACTGCGAAACTCGGCCATGGCCAAGGCGGCATCGGCTTCGATGGTGTAGTCGAGGGGCGCCAATCGGACGGCGGTCCTGGCATCGGCCAGCGCGCCGGCCGTATCGGATCGTGATCGCCACAGGGAACGGCGGGCATACGCCCAAGCCGCATCCGGAACGAGCGCGACCGCGCTGTCGCTCAACCCGCGGGCTTCCGCGTCGCGGCGCTCGAGGTGTCGCAGATACGCGAGGGTCACGAACGTGATCGGGCGTTCGGGTTCCAGCGCCAGCGCTCGTTGCAGCATCGCCGCGGCGACGGAATCACGCCCGGCGAGCAGGAGCAGATAGCCGTATTGATGGTACGCCTCCGCGTTACGCGGATCGAGCGCGATGGCCCGCTCAAACGCCGCGTCGACGCCCGACAGGGTGCGCGGGTTGCTGAACCCCAGCAGGTACCCCCGCGTCATCCAGACGTCAGCTGCGTTGGAGTCGAGCGCGAGTGCCTGGTCGGCGACGGCGAATCCGCGACGCAGGATGCTGTCCCTCGGCAAGCCCGGGTAGGTCCACCCCCAATCGAGGTACAAGGCGTATCCGTAGCCGATCCGTGCGAGGGCTGCGGTAAACGACGAGTCGAGAGCCACCGCCTTCTGGTATTGATCGATGGCGAAGCGCGTGTCGCCGGCGGTCCGGCGCGCCAGAAAGTAGTTGCCGCGCAAGTAGTGGTCGTACGCTTCGGGATTGCGGGAAGGTCGGATCGCCAGCGACCGGCGCTCGGCGGGGGCCAGTCGCCCGCCGACACCCTCGGCGATCGCCTGCGCGATCTCCGCTTCGACGCCCATGAGGTCGGTCGCGGGACGCTCGTAGCTCTGTCCCCACACGCGCGTTCCTGAGGCGGCCCGCGTCAGCTCCACGGTGACCCGTAGCTTTCCCCCACCCTGTTGCACCGTGCCACTCACGAGATGGGCCACACTCAGCGAGCGGGCGAGTGCCGCC
>DATFTG010000064.1:0-5080 GCA_035262265.1 Gemmatimonadales bacterium | reverse complement strand
GACGAACACCTGTCCGCGCGCCGTGAGCACGACGCGCGACCCGTCGGGCGCGAGATGCGCCGTAGTGAGGAAGTCCATCGGGTTGGTCACCCAGCGCACGCGGCGTTGATCGAAATCGGTGGCGAGCCGGATCTCGAGCGTCGTGTCGCTGGCCGTCGCGATGTCGTAGCGGTGCAGGTCGGCGCCCAGCTGGTACACGATGCGGCCGTCGGCGAGCGCCGGCGACAGCACATCCCAGCCGCGGTGCTGGGTGAGCTGCTTCAGGTCGCGGCCCGATTCATCCATCGACCAGAGGTTGATCGTGCCGTCGCGGTCGGAGGCGAAGTAGATGCGGTTCTGCCACCACATCGGCGTGCGGCTCGTCCCTGCGAAGTCGGCGGTGAGCGGAACCGCCTCGGGCGCGCCGCTCGTGAACTTCCAGATGCTCTGGGCCGTGCCGCCCTGGTAGCGCTTGGTGTGACTTCCCTGAAAGGCGTAGCGCGTGAAGTAGAGGATGCGCCCCGTCGGGTCGTAGCTGCCGTCGCTCGCTTCGGCCAGCGGTACGAGCTCGCGCCGGTTGGTGCGCGGGTCGAGCGTGGCCAGCTGCCAGGAAGGAAGAGTGGAGGAGCCCGGCGTCGTATAGAGGATGCGGCCGTCCGGCGTCCAACCGACCGCCAGCGCCGGGGCGCCCTCCCAGGTCCGGCGCGTCGGCAGTCCGCCCGCGATCGGCATCGTGTACAGCTCCGTCGGCCCCTCGTAGTTGGCCGAGAACGCGATCGTCGCTCCATCGGGGGAGATCGCGGCGCGGGATTCTTCCCCGAGATGCGACGTCAGGCGGCGCGCCACTCCCCCCTGGATCGGAACCGTCCAGAGATCGCCTTCCGCGGTAAACACGATCGTTTCGCCGTGGATCGCGGGCGAGCGGTAGTATCCGATGGTCACGGGCTGCTGGCGGACAACGGGGCTGGCGGACACGAGGAGAACGACGAGCGCGGACAACCACGTTCGAGACATGCAACGCTCCGGTCGGCAGGGTCGTGACGGCGGCAGCAACAACATCGCCCCGCAGCGGGGGATCGGCTAGCGCGCTCCGTCCCGGACCGTATTGTTGATAGCCGCCTTGAGCTCCCTTCTCGAGCTGATTTGCCTCGGACCGCCTACGGCGCGACTCGGCGGCAAGGATCCGCCCTCCGACGTGCTGTGGCGCAAGCATCTCGGTTTGCTCATCTACCTCGCGCTGTCGCCCGACCGCTCGCGCGCCCGGGATCACCTGCTCGGCGTCTTCTGGCCCGAAAAACCCGAAAAGGACGCCCGCCACTCCCTCAATGAGGCGGTGCGGCGACTGCGGGCGGGGCTCGGAGCCGGCCGCCTCATCACGCGCGGCGAGCTCATCACCCTCGAGGGTGACGGGCTGAGCGTCGACGTCAAGACCTTCGAAGAATTGGCGGCGCGTCACGGCGTGGAAGCCGCGCGACTGATGCGCGGAGACTTTCTCGAGGGCTTTTCGGTCGAGGATGCTCCCGGGTTCGAGGACTGGGCGGCACGCGAGCGCACGCGGTGGCGGGCCAAAGGCGTGGGCGCGCTCATCGACCTGGGCGAGGAAGCGCTGGCCGTCGGCCGGTTGAACGACGCCGAAGAGTTCGCGCTGCGCGCCCTCGCCCTCGAATCGCACAGCGAGGCGGTGGCCCGGCTGCGGATGCGCGCCATGGCGCTGCGCGGCGACAGCGCGGGCGCGCTCACCTGGTTCCACGAATTCGAGGCGCGGCTCGCCTCCGAGATCGGCGAGCGCGCGAGCCCCGAGCTCCAGGCGCTCGCGAAGCGGATCCGCGACGGTCTCGCGCGCCGACCCGCGGCTCCACCCGAGGAAACGGTCGCGCCCCTCGTGGGAGACCCGGAAGTCCGCAGGCGGGCGTTCCAGGTGATGGGTTTCGCCACGGCCGGTGTGCCCCGCGGCCTGGTGATCGTGGGGGGCGCGGGAATGGGCAAGACCAGAATTCTGACCGAGTGCCTGGACCGGGCGCAGCTCGACGGTGCCGTCACGATCGTCGTGACGCCGCTCGAGAGCGACCACGACGCCGCCTGGAGCACGCTGCGCGCCCTCGCGCGCGCCGGCCTCGCCCGGGCGCCCGGGATCGCGGCGACCGATCCGGCGGCCCTTGGCGTACTGGCCACCGTCGCCTTCGATCTGCCGGGCCCGGTGCCGCGTGTTCCTGCGGACCGTGGCGAAGCCGTCGCCGCGCTGACGCAGCTGCTCGCCGCGGTAGCGGAGGAGCGCCCGCTCGTTCTGGCGGTGGACGACGCGCACTTCGCCGACGGCGCGACGCTCGAGGCGTTGAGCGCGGCGTTCGCCGCCGTGCAGCGGGTGCCGCTGACCCTCGTGGTGTCGTGCGCCCCGGAAGTCGAGCGGGGTCCGGCGGAGCTGACCCGGCTGCGCAGCCAGGTCGGGCGGAAGCTGGCGGGCGATACGGTGCGACTGGCGGTCTTCACCGAGGCGGACATCCGGCAGCTCGTCGATGCCATGGCGCCGTGGTGCTCCGACGAAGAGAGCCGCGCACGCCTGACGCGTCGGGTCACGCACGAGACGGGCGGGATTCCGTTCCTGGCGGTGACGCTGCTGCAAGCGTTGCAGCGCGCGTCGACGATGCGCGCCGATGTGCTGGTGTGGCCGCGTCCCGGGCAGACCATCGACAGCCCGCTCCCGATCAGCGTGCCCGATCTCGTGCGCATGGCGGTGGTGGCGCGCGTCTCCCTACTCAGCCCGCGGGACCTGCAGCTGCTCCGGACGGCGAGCGTCGGTGGTCGATCGTTCGACACTGAGCTGCTGGCCGGGATGTGCGACCTCGCGCCGGGGGCGTTGCAGGACGCACTGGCGCGGATCGAGCGGGCGGGGCTCGCCACGTTCGACGGATTCCGCTACGCCTTCGCGGCCCCGCTCGTCGCCGAAGTCGTGCGCAAGGAGTGCCTCACCCCGGGACAACGATCGACGTTGCTGCGGCGCGCCGCCGAAGCGCTCGCGACGCGCGAGGACATGGACGCGCGCGTGTTGCGAGTCGAAATGCTCAGTGAAGGCGCGCCCGGAAGCGACGTGCTCGCGCTGGCCGTCGCTGCCGGCGAACACGCGCTGGCGGCCGGCGCCGTACGCAGCGCGCGGCGCGCTCTCACCGCCGCGGACCGAGTGGTCCGTGCGGGCGCGCCCGACGCGGACGGTGCCGCGCGGGTTGCGGAGCTGCGTCGCCGGGTCGAGGGTGGAGGGTGAGACGCGTCGGACCGGTCATGTGGCGGTCGACTGGCCGTGGTGCTAATTTCCGGGGCCGTTCGCACCGACTTCCCGGGGGTTCAAGCGCCGCCGTGCCGCCACAACGACGACACCTCATCCTCCTCTGCACCCTCGTCGGCCTTGCGTCGATAGCGGCGTGCGCGGGACCATTTCCCCAATCCACTCTCTCGCCGACGTCGGACTTCGGCCATTCGATCGACCACCTGTTTCGCGGCATCTTCTGGTGGGCGGTCGGGGTGTTCGTGGTGGTGGAGGGAATCCTGCTCTTCTCCATCTTCCGGTTCCGCCATCGGGAGGGCGCCCCGGCGCCGACCCAGCATCACGGGCATACGACGCTCGAGATCGCCTGGACGCTCGCTCCGGCCCTGATCCTCGTCTTCATCGCGGTCCCGACGGTGCGCACCATCTTCGAGACCGACACCGCGCCGCCGGGCGCGCTGCGGGTCGAGGTGACGGGGCACCAGTGGTGGTGGGAGTACCGCTACCCGGATCAAGGGATCGTGACGGCCAATGAGCTGCACGTCCCCGTCGGGAAGCCGATTGCGATCGACATCACCTCGGCCGACGTGATCCACGCCTGGTGGACACCGAAGCTCGGCGGCAAGCGGGACGCGATCCCCAACCATCACAACAGGATCTTCTTCACCGCCGATTCGGTCGGTGAGTTCATGGGGCAGTGCGTGGAGTATTGCGGCTCGTCCCACGCCAATATGCGCCTGCGCACCTTCGTCGATACCGACTCCGGCTTCAATGCGTGGGTCGCGAACCAGAAGAACGTCCCGGCCGTTCCCGCCCCGGGCAGCCCGCAAGCGGCGGGCCGGGCGGCGTTCATGAAGTACGGGTGTATCGGCTGTCACACCGTGGCGGGCTATTCGAACGGGCCGATCGGGCCCAACCTGACCCACGTCGCGAGCCGCACCATGATCGCCGGCGACATCATGATGAATACCGAGCAGCACTTGCGCGACTGGCTCGCCAATCCGCCGGGGATGAAGCCGGGGTCGATCATGCCCAACCTCCACGTCAGCCAGACCGATCTCAGCGCCTTGATCGCCTACCTGCAGAGCCTCAAATGAGCGAAGCCACCGGACTGAAGAGCTGGCTCACGACCACCGATCACAAGCGGATCGGGAAACTGTACTTCTGGACGGCGTTCGTGATGTTCCTGATCGGCGGGCTCGAGGCGGAGCTGATCCGCATCCAGCTCGCCAAGCCCGAGAACTCCTTCGTCGGCGCCGACACGTACAACCAGCTGTTCACGATGCACGGCACGACGATGGTGTTCATGGCGCTGATGCCGCTCGCGGCCGCGTTCTTCAATTACATCGTGCCGCTGCAGATCGGTGCGCGCGACGTGGCGTTCCCGCGGCTCAACGCGTTCAGCTACTGGGTGTTCCTGCTCGGCACCGTGTTCATGAACGCGAGCTGGCTCCTGCCGCATCACCCGGCGCCCGACGGCGGGTGGTTCGGATACGCCACGCTCACCGAGAAGCAGTTCAACCCGGGCCCGAACATCGACTTCTGGCTGCTCGGCCTGCAGATCCTCGGCATCGCGTCGCTGGCCGCCGGCTTCAACTTCATCGTGACGATTCTCAACCTGCGGGCGCCCGGAATGAAGATGATGCGCCTGCCGGTGTTTTCGTGGATGACGCTGGTCACGTCGTTCCTGATGATCACGGCGTTCCCGGTGATCACGGTGGCGCTCGTCTTCCTGATGTTCGACCGCGTCTTCGGCACGCACTTCTACCTCCCCTCCGCGGGCGGCGACCCGGTGCTGTGGCAGCATTTGTTCTGGCTGTTCGGCCACCCCGAGGTCTACATCCT
>DATFTG010000063.1:0-2953 GCA_035262265.1 Gemmatimonadales bacterium | reverse complement strand
CGATGCCGTTCCCGAGGGACTTCGACATCCGCCGATGTTGCGTGTCGCGGGCAGTGCCGGTGAGGTACACCGTCGTGAACGGCTTTTTCCCCATGAAGTGGAAGCCAGCCATCAGCATGCGCGCCACCCAGAAGAACAGGATCTCGGGTGCGGTGACGAGCGTGTGCCCCGGGTAGTAGCGGCGCAGGTCAGCCGTCTCGTCCGGCCAGCCGAGCGTGGCGAACGGCCACAGCCAGGAGGAGAACCAGGTGTCGAGCACGTCGGGATCCTGCTCCACCGGGCCGCCGCACTTCGGGCACGTCGTCTTGTCTTCGCGATCGGCCCACTCGTGCTTGCACTTGGTGCAGGTGAACACCGGGATACGGTGTCCCCACCAGAGCTGCCGCGAGATGTTCCAGTCGCGGATGTTCTCCATCCAGTTGAGGAACGTCGTATTCCACCGCTCGGGGACGATGGTGATCTCCCCCGCGCGGTAAGCGGCGAGCACCGGCTCGGCGAGCGGCTTCATCTTCACGAACCACTGGTCGGAGAGGCGCGGCTCGACGATCGAGTCGCAGCGGTAACAGCGCCGCACGGCGTGCTGGTGCGACTCGACCTTGGCGAGCAGCCCCACCGCCTCGAGCTGCTTGACGATCTTCTTCCGCGCCTCGAAACGGTCGACCCCCACGAGGTCCTTCGGGACACGGGCGGTCGGGCGGTCAGTCGGTCCGTCGGTCGTTGCGCCGTCCCGACCGCCTGACCGCCGGTCCGCCCGTCCGTCGTCGTCGCCCATCGTGCCGTTCTCGCGCATGATCAGCGGCATCGCGAGCCCGTGCCGCAGCCCGATCTCGAAGTCGTTGGCGTCGTGCGCCGGCGTCACCTTCACGAACCCGGTGCCGAACTCCTTGTCGACGGCCTCGTCGGCCAGAACGGGAATTTCGATGCCGGTAATCGGGAGCTTCACCCGCTTCCCGATGAACGGCGCCCCGCGCGGATCCTCGGGGTGGACGACGATCGCGGTATCGCCGAGCAGCGTCTCGGGGCGAGTCGTGGCAACAGTGATGTGACCCGATCCGTCCGCCAGGGGATAGCGGATGTAGTACAGGTTGCCGCTGGTCTCGTGGAACTCGGCTTCCTCGTCCGACAGCGCGGTGAGGCAGCGGGGACACCAGTGAATCACCCGGTGCCCGCGATAGATCAGCTGCTCCTCCCACAGGCGCACGAACACTTCACGCACGGCGCGGGTGTAGGCGGGGTCGAGCGTGAAGCGCGTGCGCGTCCAGTCGCATGACGCGCCGATCTGCTTCAGCTGCTCGAGAATGGTGTTGCCGGTATCGCGCACGAACGCCCACACCCGCTCCACGAACGCCTCGCGCCCCAGATCGAAACGGGTCTTGCCCTCTTTGGCGATGAGGCGCTCGACCACGTTCTGGGTCGCGATGCCGGCGTGGTCGGTGCCGGGCAGCCACAGCGTTTCGCGGCCGCGGGCCCGCTCGAACCGGATCAGCACGTCCTGGATCGTGTTGTTGAGCCCGTGGCCCATGTGCAGCACACCCGTCACGTTGGGCGGGGGGATCACGATGACGTAGGGCTCGCGGCCGGGACCGGCGGTCGGGGCAAACGCCCCGCGCTCCAGCCAGGTGCGGTACAGCCTGGCCTCGACGGCGCTGGGATCGTATTGTGGCGGCAGCTCGGATGACGCTGGCATTCCTTATAATAACGGCGGTCGGGCGGTCGGGCGGTCGACTGCTCGCATCAACGTCCGCCCGACCGCCTGTCCGCCCGTCCGCCGCCTCTGTAGAATTCCCCCATGCCTGACGAGCCCAACGTCATCTCCTCGATCCGCCTCGCGCGCTGGCTGATGCTGGCGCTGCTGCTCGTCGGCGGGATCGTCTTGTATTTCCGGAGCGGCACGCGGCTTCCGTCCTTCGGCTCGGTCGAGCCGACCATCGAAACCGACACCACGCGCTGACCGTGGCCAACGAACTGCACATCACCCTCCCGGACGGGAGTACCCGGGTCCTGCCTGCCGGCGCGACGGCGCGCGACCTCGCGGGCGCGATCGGGCCCGGACTCGCCAAGGCTGCCATCGCCGCGCGCGTGAACGGCGAGGTGCGCGATCTCGCGCGGGCGCTCCCCGAGGGGGCGACGGTGGCGATACTCACCGACAAGGATCCGCAGGCGCTCGACGTGCTGCGGCACTCCGCCGCGCACGTGCTCGCGACGGCGGTGCGGCAGCTCTTCCCCAAGGCGGGGATCGGCTTCGGGCCGCCGATCGAGGACGGCTTCTACTACGACTTCGAGGTGCCGACGCCGTTCACCCCCGAGGACCTGGAGCGCATCGAGGCGAAGATGCGCGAGGTGGCGTCGGCGGATCATCCGTTCGTCCGTGAGGAAGTCAATCGCGATGAGGCGAAGCGCCGCTTCACCGACGACCCGTTGAAGCTCGAGCGCATCGACGACCTGGGCCCCGACGAGGTGATTTCGGTCTATACCGACGGGCCGTTCGTCGATCTGTGCCGCGGGCCGCATGTCGCGAGCACCGGCAAGGTGAAGCACTTCAAGCTGCTGCACGGCGCGGGCGCGTACTGGCGCGGCGACGAGCGGCGCCAGATGCTGCAGCGCATCTACGGCACGGCCTGGTTCTCGAAGGACGATCTCGAGGCCTACCTCAAGCGTCTGGAAGAAGCGAAGAAGCGCGACCACCGCGTCATCGGCAAGCAGCTCGACCTGTTCTCGATTCAGGAGGACGTCGGGCCGGGGATGATCTTCTGGCACCCCAAGGGGGCGATGGTCAACTTTCAGCTGCGCCGCTTCATCGAGGACGTCATTCTGGCGCGCGGCTACCAGCTCGTCTACACGCCGCACGTCACGCGCGAGCAGCTGTTCCTGCGCTCGGGGCATCTCCCGCTCTACGCCGAGAACCAGTTCCCGCCGATGGCGGCAGGGGAAGGCGAGTCGGAGGAAGTGAAGT
>DATFTG010000062.1:0-9840 GCA_035262265.1 Gemmatimonadales bacterium | reverse complement strand
CCTCGGTCTCGAAGCCGTGCTCGAGCGCACGCGGCTGTTTGAGCCGCCTCGGACTGCTCGACCCGCGCGCGGGCGAGTTGCGTAGCGCAGCAGGAACTCGCCGAGGCGCTGCGCTTCCCGGATGTAAAACCAAAGCGCTATTTCGCGGGCCGCGCACGCGGTGAATACTGTCGTCGTGTATGGACCGAAATCGCGTGGACTGCATGTGCTCCTGGTGGACGACGATGACTCGCTGCGACGCGCGCTCGTGCGCAAGATCCGCCTGGCGGGGTACAGCGTCGACGGGTATGCCAGCGCCGAAGCGCTGCTGGCGGAAGGCGTGCCCGAGCGCGGCGCCTGTCTGGTGCTCGACGTGAACATGCCCGGGATCGGCGGCATCGCGTTCAAGCGCGCGCTAGTCGAGGCGGGCCGCGACCTGCCTACGATCTTCATCACTGCGCTCGAACCCCAGGACGTCGGCGCGCCGCTCGCCGCGTTCGCGCCGGTCGCGGTGCTCTACAAGCCGTTCACACACGAGGACCTGCTCGAGGCGATCGAGCGGGCGTGCGCTGGCGGCGGAACCGAGGCGCCCTGAACGTGATGACGCGCCATGAAGGAAATCCTCAAGGAGGTGCACCAGGCGTGCGAGGAGGACATTCACTTCCTCCGCGCCGGTATCCAACCGGGCGGCGGCCGCATCGCCGCCTGCCTCAAGCAGAGCGCTTCGGAGGTCTCGCCCGGCTGCAGGGCGCGGATCGCTGCGGCGAAAGCGGAAGTGAGTTGGCAAACAGGAAAGGAGGTATCGCAATGAGAAATCTGATCCGAGCATCGAGGAGGTCGACGGCTGCCATGGTGTTCTGCGTCGCAGGCGCAGTCGGCTGGGCGATTCCGGCGCACGCGCAGCCGACGGGCGTCGACCCGCAGGCCACGACGATCCTCAAGAAATCGACCGACTATCTCGCCGACTTGAAGCAGTTCGGCGGCGAGGTGCATGCCACCCTCGAGGCCGTGCTCCAGTCGGGACAGAAGCTGCAGTTCGACACGGCCGTGACCTTCACCGTGCAGCGGCCGAACAAGCTGGTGGCGCAGCGCGAGGGCGACCTCGTGAACCAGACCTTCTATTACGACGGCAAGACGCTCACCCTCTACAACGCGGACCGGAACGTCTACGCGGCGCTCCCTGCCCCGGCGACGCTCGACGGGATGATCGACCTCGCCGCCGACTCGCTCGACATCATCGCGCCGGGGGGCGATCTCCTCTACTCGAACGCCTACGACGTCCTCATGCAGGACGTCACCTCGGGCTTCGTCGTCGGCCAGGCGGTCGTGGCGGGCGTGCGTTGCGTCCACCTCGCGTTCCGCAAGCCCGAGGTCGACTGGCAGATCTGGATCGAGGAAGGGGCGAAGCCGCTGCCGCGCAGACTCGTCATCACCTCGACGCAGGTCGCCGGGTCGCCGCAGATGACGATGACGATGACGCACTGGAACACCGCGCCCAAAGTGGCCGAGGGGGCGTTCACCTTCGCGCCGCCGCAGGGTGCGAGGCAGACCGAGTTCCTCAAGCGCCCGACGGCAGGCACAAAGTGACCAAAGGAGGTCAACGATGAATAGGATGAAGAAACCACTGATCCTCGCTGGCGCGACCGCGGCACTCCTCTGCGCGGATCTCGCGCCGCAGGCGCCGCTCGGCGTGGGTTTCGTCCGAGAAGCGCAGGCGCTGATCGGGCTTCCTTTCACGCCCTTCAGCGTTGCCGGAGTCGCCCGGCGCACGACGCGGCGCGTGGTGGCAGTCGATGCCACGGCTGCGACGGCCGCAGCGGCATCCGCTGCCGCTGCCCAGCAGGCGCAGATGCAGCAGGCCCAGCACACGCCGCCGCCCGCTAGCGCGCCGCCCGCCGGCGCGCCGGCCCTCGGCACCGTGGTGCCGAGTCTGCCATCGGGCTGCGCGCCGACCCCGATCAAGGGGGTGCAGTACTACAACTGCGGGCCGGGCGTGTTCTACCGCGCCGTGTTCCAGGGCAACAACCTCGTGTACGTCTCCGCTCAGCCCTGAACCGAACGGCGCGCGCCTATCGACCGGATGATCGTCCAAGTCTCGAAGGAAACCACCGTGCTCAAACGCACCCTGCTTGCCCTGCTAATCGCGCTGTGCGGCCTGCCGTTGGCGGGCGCACAGGACAAGAAAGTTCAGCTCATGTTCGTACAGACCGCCGAGAGCCTGAAAGCCGACGGCAACACCCTGCGGCTCGTGAACGTTGGCCCGCAGACCCTCTACTTCTCGGACCGGCCGGCGCGCGTCGCGGGGCACCTCACGATGCCCGCCTATCTCGAGGAATGGAAGGCCGGCGCAGGTCCCGACAATTTCGCCAAGGACCCGCCCAACGCCACGCTCTCGGTCTATCAGCCGGGAAAGCACGAAAACACGCTCACCGTGGTGAAGATCACCAATCCGGTAATCGACGGGCGCGATCTGGTCTACAACTACAAGCTCATCGAGGGGACGATGCCGAACACCGGCGGCGCGACCGCGCTGTTCATCGACTGGATCGGCGTCGGCGGCGGTGTCGCGCCGGGCTTTCATGGCGTCGGCGTCGGTGCGCGCGGGGTCGGCTGGCGGTAACTACGCTCGTGGGCGCAACTCCACCCCGTGATCGGGAGCTGACGCGGCGTCGAAGTCAACCTGGTCGCGAGCGCATGCGACTGACCGGAATCGGAGGATGAAAGGTGTACTGATCTTTGCCGCGGTTGGCGAAGCCGCGACCGGGTTGGCCCTGCTGCTCGTCCCGGCCCTGGTCGGCCAGCTGTTGCTCGGCGAGGCGTTTGCCGGCATCGCCGTACCGGCCGCGCGGGTGGCCGGCATCGCTCTGATCGGGCTGGGAGTCGCCTGCTGGCCCGGACCGCCGCGGCTCGGGATGCTGATCTACAGTGCGGCGGTCACGCTGTACCTCGCCTATTTGGGATTCGCAGCGGGTCTCACGGGCGTTCTCCTGTGGCCGGCAGTCGTCCTGCATTTGATCCTGACGGTCCTCTTGGCCCGGGGGATTGGCAGAGACAGGCAGACCAAGACTTAGGTCACCGCATCAGATCGCCGAGAGTTCTTTGCTCAGAGGCGTCGAGAACGACATGCAGATTCGCCCAATGGGAGGCACCACATGAATCCACGCCTGTTCGGAGCAAGCCTGGCCATCATCGCGCTCGTGACGCTCGGCGCCTGCGACCGGAAGGAGCCCGAGCCGCCCAAACAGGCGAAGGCCGCGGCCGAGGATGCAGCGAAGAAGGCTGCTGAAGCCCCGGCGCCCGTCCAACCTGCCGCGGCGCCCGCACCACCCGCGCCACAGCCCAACCCCGAGCGCAACGCGTACTTCGGCGAGACCCATCTCCATACCAGCTGGTCGGTCGACGCGTGGGTGATGGGGAACCGACTCACCGGTCCGGCGGAGGCCTACAAGTACGCCAAAGGCGAGACCATCAAGCACCCGATGGGCTTCGACATCAAGATCGACACACCGCTCGACTTCATGGGCGTGACCGATCACGCGGAGTACGTCGGCGTCACCAGGGAGGCCAACATCCCGGGGACCTACGTGAGCAAGCTGCCCGAGGCGCAACCCATGATCATGAAGGATCCGAACAGCCAGGAAGAGCAGAACAGAGTCTTCTCCTACCTCCTCAAGCTGGCCGCAAGCGCGCCGGTGAAGGCGTTCATGGACCCCAAGGTCACCGCTACGGTGTGGAAGGAGAACGTCAAGATCGCCGACGAGGCCAATCAACCCGGCAAGTTCACCGCGTTCTGCTCGTACGAGTGGACGTCGATGCCGGACCAGCGCAACCTGCACCGCAACATCTTCTTCCGCGCCTGCGACAAGGTGCCCGACTATCCGTTCAGCGCGCTCGACTCCAAGCGCCCCACGGACCTCTGGAACTGGATGGATGCGCAGCGCAAGAGCGGCAACGAGCTGCTCGCCATCTCGCACAACGCGAACGTCAGCGATGGCTGGATGTACCCGGTCGACGTCGACCAGACCACCGGGCGGCCGATCGACGCCGCCTGGGCGGCCGCGCGCGATCGCAACGAGCGCCTGGTCGAGATCAAGCAGGGCAAGGGACAATCTGAGACGCATCCTTTGCTGTCCCCGAACGACGAGTTCGCGAGCTACGAACTGTTCCAGGCGATCCTCGGCCTTCCGGGCGACGTCGGCCGCATCGATCACATCACGGGCAGCTTCGCGCGCCAGGCGTTGAAGGACGGCATCACGATGCAGGACGTCCGCGGCTACAACCCGTACAAGTTCGGCTTCGGGGCGGCCGCGGACGCGCACAACAGCGCCGCCCCCTACCGCCACGACAACTTCTTCGGCCTTCATGCCGATGCGGACGGCTCCGTCGAGCGGCGCTTCGCCGGCGTGCTCATCGGCGGCACCATGGACGTGCGGCTGGAAAACCCTGCCGGTCTCACCGGCGTGTGGGCCGAGGAGAACACGCGCGCCTCGATCTGGGACGCGATGTACCGCAAGGAGACCTTCGGCGTCAGCGGCCCGCACATCAAGGTGCGCTTCTTCGGCGGCTGGGGCTACAGCAGGGAGATCGCGAACGCCAGCGACTGGGTGAAGCAATCCTACGCGGGCGGCGTGCCCATGGGCGCCGACCTGCCGCCCATGCCGTCCGGTGGGAAGGGCACGGCGCCGACGTTCGTCGTGTGGGCAGTGAAGGACCCGACGTCCGGCAATCTCGACCGGATCCAGGTCATCAAGGGCTGGACCCAGAACGGCCAGAGCTTCGAGAAGGTCTTCGACGTCGTCTGGTCGGGCGAGCGCAAGCCCGACAAGTGGACGGGCCGGGTTCCGGCGATCCAGAGCACGGTGGACCTGGAGAAGGCGACCTACAGCAACAGCGTCGGCTCGGCGGAGCTCAAGGCGGTGTGGACCGATCCGGAGTTCGATGCCAGCCTGCACGCGTTCTACTACGCGCGCGTGCTCGAGATTCCCACGCCGCGCTGGACCCTCATCCAGGCGGTGAAATCCGGGCTGCCCCCGCCCGACGTGGTGCCCCTCACTGGGCAGGAACGCGCCTGGACCTCGCCGATCTGGTACACGCCGTCGGCGGAAGCCCGCAAGAGCGCCGCGGCGGGCACGACCGTCGCCGATCTGAAGAGGAAGGGAGCCACCGCCCTGAACGAGGCACAGCTCAAGGCCCTCGTCGTCGGCAAGGCCTTCTGGGTGCAGAACAACGTGACCGGCGAGCAGTTCAGCCAGAACTTCACGACCGAGGGCAGCACGACCGTGTTCCGCGTTGGCTTCAACGCGGTCACGCCGAGCGCTACCGGCAAGGCCGCGCTGGACGGCTACGAGGGGATGACGAGCCGCTACCAGGTCCAGGGCGACAGGCTGATCATCTGGGTCTCGCAGGACCCGTATTCGGTCACGGTCTACAGGCTCGGCAACACCTACTACGCCGCGCGTAACAACGAGTTCGGCTATGCCAATTACGAGATCGTCCCGGTGCCGCAGATCGCGGCAAACCCGCTGACCGCAGTGTCGAACCAGTTCTCGATCGAGCTCGGGCTGACGGAAGAGCAGAAGAGGCAAGTCGTGCCGATCCTCGAGCACGAGCTGAAGCAACTGGGGGCGTTGAAGAAGGACACCTCTCTCAGCGCATTGAAGAAGGTCGAACGGCTGCGGCAGATCGGCGTGTCCTTCGACGAGAAGATCAGGCCCCTGCTCAACCCGGAGCAACAGCCGAGGTTCCAGGCCATGCGCGAGCAGATGCGCAGGCGGATCATCGCCGGCATGGCGAGCGAGCCAACCGGCAAGGTCAAGCAGGACCTGGAGACGCTGAAGCAGGACGTGGGTAGGGCGTGGTTCGGGCGGTAAAGCAGGGTCGACCCGATGGGGCCAATAGGCCAGGGCGCGCTCGTTATGCGGGCGCGGCTCTTCGCGATAGCAAGAATCCCGCGAGGGTGGGGTACACGAGCAGTGACAGCAGCGCCGCCCCGATCAACGCCTGCGCGATGTCGGGGTTCATCGATCGGGTCCGCAGGCCGATGTGCGTGATCACGACCACGAGCCCGAGCGATGCGACCGAGCTCGATAGCGCGAAGGGCAGCCGCTCCGGCGGGGTGAGCTCGCGCCGGTAGAGGAACACCGGCGCCCCGCGGATGGCGAAGAAGAGCAGCAGGAACGACGGTACGAGCGCCATCGTCGTCAAATCGCGAGTGAGCGCGCCGAGGTCGAACGCAATCCCGGTTCCGACGAAGAAAAACGGCGTCAGGAACCCGAAGCAGACGGCGTCGATCTTGGCGCGGAACGGTTCGCCGTCCCGCCCGCGCGTGGCGAGCCCGACGATCATGCCCGCGGCGAAAGCACCGAGGATGCGTTCGAAGCCGATCTCCGCTGCAACGATACCCAGCACGGCCATCAGGAACAGCGCCAGGCGCACCGGCAGCTGCGTGCTTTGCCGGAGCGTGCGCGCGAGCAGCTCAAGGACCGCGGGCGGCCGGGCACCGATGCCGACCGCCGCCGCGCCCGCGACCAGCGCGAGGAACACGAGCAGGAAGCCGAGCTCCTGCCAGCTGCTGTAACGGTTCGACAGAACGAGCGAGACGGCGACGATCGGCGCCACCTCGCCGACTGTGCCGGCCGCGAGAAGCAGGCGCCCGAAACCGGTTTCGATCTGCCCGCCGTCGCGCAGGATGGGAAGCAGCGTGGCGAGACCGGTCGTCGTAAGCGCGATGGTCACCATCATCGGGGCTTCGACGCCGGGGACGACGTGGAGCAGTGCGACGGCGAGGAACCCCAGCGCCACCGAAACGCCCCACCCGCCGAGGGCCAGCGTGAGCGGGCGGCCGCGGATCCGCTCGAAGTCGAGCTCCATTCCCGCCATGAACAGCACCGCGGTGGTGCCGACCGTCTGCATCGCCTCCAGGAAAGGGCCGTGCTCCACGAGGCCAAGGACCTGCGGGCCGATCAGAACACCGAGCGCGACTTCGAGGACGACGACCGGGAGCCGGAGGCCAATGGGGATCTCGGCGAGTAGCGGCGCGAGGATGGCGACAGCTATCACGAACGCGATCGGGTGATGCATCTGGATCCTCCCCGGCGCGGCGGGCACGCCCGCGACGAGCGCGATGACGCCGCGCAACCGTCAGACTAGCAGGGTGGCGGCCCGATGGTCGCGTTGCGCGGTTGCCGCAGGTCCGCGGACCGGATAGATCGATCGATCGGCTTGGCGACATCGCGCTCGGCCGGAGGGCGATATCATTCGCCCGCCGCTCCCGCGAGCGGCCGCAACTGAAGGAGCAGCACCGATGCGCAATCGAACGGCCGTCAAGCTCATCGTGCTCGCAGCCGCGGGCGCGCTTTCACTTCCCTTGGTAACACTCGGTCAAACGCCGCCGCCCGCCGCGACCGCGCAGCCGCCAGCCGACCCGTGGCCACGGGAGGTCACGATCAACAACGCGCTGGTGCTGATCTATCAACCGCAGATCAACTCCTGGAGCGGCAACATCCTCGACTTCCGAACCGCCGTAGCGCTCAAGCCGTCCGCCTCGCAGGCGCAGACCTTCGGCGTCGTCTCCGGCACGGCGCGCACCGAAGTCGATCGCGGGACGCGCCTGGTGAACCTCGAGGACTTTTCGGTGACCGAGATCAGGTTTCCGACGCTGCCGGATAACGGGCAAAGCTATCTTTCCGATCTGAAACACGCGCTCCCGAGCGCGATGGCCACGATCTCGCTGAACCGGCTCGAGGCGTCCCTCACCGCTTCGCAGACCGTGAAGCCCAAAGCCGTGCAGGTGAACAACATCCCGCCGGCCGTCCTCGTGAGCTACGGGCCGGCGCTGCTCGTGCCGATCGAGGGGCAACCGGTGATCAAGGAGATTTCCGGTACAAGGTTCGAGCGCGTCATCAACACCCAGGCGCTGATCGCGCGCACGCGGTTCGATAAGACCTACTACCTGCACGTCTACGACGGCTGGGTCTCGTCCGAGTCGCTGACCGGGCCCTGGTCGAAGGCCTCCATCACGCCGCTCGGTCTCGACCTCGCCGCGAAGCAGCTCGCGAAGGACGGGAAGGTGGACATGCTGGACGGCGGCCCGAACGCCACGCCGAAGCCCTCGCTCGCGAACGGCGTGCCCGCGATCTACGTGACCGAGACGCCGTCCGAGCTCATCGTGTTCAAAGGCCAGCCGAATTTCGTACCCGTCACCGGCACGGCGCTCCTCTGGGCGAGCAACACGGCCGCCGACGTCTTCATCGACACCACCAACAACAACTATTACATCCTGATCTCCGGGCGTTGGTACCGCGCTCCCGGGATCAACGGCCCATGGACCTACGTCGCGGCGAACGCGCTGCCGGCCGACTTCGCGCGCATCCCGAAGGACGGACCGTCCGGCATCGTGCTCGCTTCAGTGGCGGGCACGCCGCAGGCGCAGGAGGCTTTGATCGCGAACTCGGTCCCGCAGGACGCGACTATCCTGCGCACCGGCGGACCGAAATTCACCCCGGTGTTCGACGGTCCACCCGAGTGGCGCCCGGTCCCCGAAACGTCGCTGCAGTACGCCGTCAACTCGCGCGTGCCGATCATCGAGGTCAACCCGACGAGCTTCTACGCGGTCACGAGCGGCGTCTGGTTCACCGCGGGGGCGGTGACGGGCCCGTGGGTGGTGGCAACGTCGGTCCCGCAAGTGATCTACACCATCCCGCCGACCTCCCCTGTCCATTACGTGACGTATGTACACATCTACGGCTATACGCCGACGGCGGTCTACGTCGGCTACACGCCCGGTTATCTCGGGACGGTGGTCGCACCCGACGGCGTGGTCGTCTACGGCACCGGCTACGTCTACACGCCGTGGATCGGCTCGGTGTATTACCCGGCGCCGCTCACCTACAGCCTGGCGGCGGCGCCGGTGTACAACCCGGCCGTCGGCTTCACGTTTGGTTTCGCGATGGGGCTCACGACCGCCGCGATCGCCGAGCCGTACTGGGGCGGCGCGTACTACCACCCGTACTACGCCGGCTACCCGTGCTGCGGGTCGGCGAGCGCGAACGTTTATCGGAACTGGGGCACGGGGGCTTCGTACGGCACGCGCACCTGGTACAGCAACGCGAGCGGCACCGTCGGCACCTACGGCGGCGGGGTCTACAGCACCGCTCGCGGAACCACTGGCAGCTACTACGGGCAGCGAAGCTACAACCCGTACACCGGGCAGGCCTCGCAGAGTTACGCCCGGACGGGCACGACCGCGGCGGGCGGGACCGGCTCCGTCGCCCGCGGCGAAACCTACAACACCGCGACCGGGCAACGCACGTATGCGTCGAGCGGCTCGGCGACCGCGGCGGGCGGCAGCTCGGTCAGCCGGAGCGTGCAAGCCACGGCCGGCCCTCAGGGATACGGCAAGAGCTCCAGTGCCACCACCTACAACGCGCGCACTGGACAGACGAAGACCTGGAGCGACGGCGTGCCGCAGAACGACCACTACGCTAGTCCCGACGGCAATGTCACTCGGAGCACCAACAGCGGCTGGCAGCAGCACACCTCAAGCGGAGGATGGCAAAGCACTTCGGGCAGCACGTCGTGGGCCGATCGCGAGCAGCAGGCGCGGAGCACCGGCGAGAGCCGCGAGTCAAGCTTCAGCAGCAATAGCGGCGGCTGGGATCGATCGGGCAGCGGCTCGAGCAGCTGGGGCAGCCGGTTCGGCGGCGCGAGCGGCGACAGCTGGGGCGACCGGTTCGGCGGTGGCGGAGGCGGTGGCGATCGCTTCGGCGGCGGCGGATTCGGCGGCGGTGGCGGCTGGGGCGATCGGTTCGCGAGCGGCGGCTTTGGCGATCGGTTCGGTGGCGGCGGATTCGGCGGCGGCCG
>DATFTG010000061.1:0-15662 GCA_035262265.1 Gemmatimonadales bacterium | reverse complement strand
AGCATGCCGTTCGACTCGATGCCGCGAATCTTGCGGCGCTCGAGCTTCAGCCCGCCGGGCAGGACGGTGCCGACGGGGGCGAAGGGATATGTCTTGCCGGCTGTGACATTGGCAGCGCCGCACACCACTTCGAGCGGTCCGGCCGCGCCGCCGGCGTCCACGAGGCAGAGGCTGAGACGATCGGCGTTGGGATGACGCTTCACTTCGAGCACCCGTCCGACGAGGACCCCATCGAGGTCGGCGTGCAACCGCTCGACGCCCTCCACGGGGCAACAGCGCGCGGTGAGCAGCGCCGCGATCTCATTCGCGTCGAGCGAGCGGCCGAGCAGGGCTTCGAGCCAGCGGCGCGACAGGTTCATCGTCCGCCCGCCGCGAATTGGTTGAGGAAGCGCACGTCGCCCGAATAGAACAAGCGGATATCGGGAATGCCGTAGCGCAGCATGGCGATGCGCTGCGGACCCATGCCGAAGGCGAACCCGGTGTAGCGCTCGGAGTCGACGCCACAGTTCTCCAGCACCGCCGGATGCACCATCCCGCTCCCCAGGATTTCCATCCACCCGGATTGCTTGCAGGTGGGACAGCCGCGGCCGCCGCACACGGTGCACTGGACGCTCATGTCCGCCGAGGGCTCCGTGAAGGGGAAGAACGACGGATGGAAGCGGACGGCGGTGTCAGCCGAAAAGAAGCGGCGCGCGAAGTGGCTCAACGTCGCTTTGAGATCGACGAACGAGATGCCCTCATCGACCGCGAGGCCCTCGATCTGCTCGAACACCGTGGCGTGCGACGCATCGAAGGGGTCGCGGCGGTAGACGCGGCCCGGAATCACGACGCGCACCGGCGGGCGGTACGTCTCCAGGGTACGGATCTGCACCGGCGAGGTGTGCGTGCGCAGCAGCAGCTCGCCCGTGACGTAGAACGAATCCTGCGAATCGAGCGCCGGGTGATCCTTGGGGAAATTGAGCGCGTAGAAGTTGTTGCGCTCGGTCTCGATTTCGGGGCCGACGGCGCGGGTGAAGCCCAGCTCGCGGAAGATGTCGCAGATCTCGTCCATGACCTGCGTGACGAGATGCAGCCCGCCGCGCCATTCCGCCCGGGCGGGCATCGTGGGATCGATGTCCTGGAGCACGGCGCCGGCACGCGCCAGCTCCGCCGCGCGCGCATCGAGCGCCGCTTCCCACTCGCGCTTCAGGGTATTGGCGGGCCCGCCGACGGCTTTGCGCGCGTCGGCGTCGAGCGTCGGCAGCGACCGGATGATATCGGTCAGTGCGCCGTTTTTGCGTCCCAGGATCTCGGTGCGCAAATCCTGGAGCCGGCGCTCATCCGCCAGCGGGACCTCGCGAAGACGCTCCCGCAGGCCGTCGAGCCGTGCGAGGAGGTCGCGCATGATCAGAGGGCCTTCTTCGCGACCTCCGCCAGCTGCTCAAACGCGCCCGGGTCGCGGACGGCGAGGTCGGCGAGGACTTTGCGGTTGATCTCCACGCCGGCCTTGCGCAGACCGTTTATCAACCGGTTGTACGAAAGGTCGTGCAGCCGGGCGGCGGCGTTGATGCGCGTGATCCAGAGACGGCGGAATTCGCCCTTCTTGCGGCGCCGGTCGCGATACGCGTAGCGCTGCGCGCGCTCGACGCTCTCCTTCGCCGCCTTCCACAGCTTGCTGCGCCCGCCGAAGTAGCCCTTGGCGAGCTTCATGACTTTGTTCTTGCGCTTCAGGCGCGCGACGTTGCTCTTGACCCGGGGCATACGCCCTCCTTAGGTCGACAAGAGCCGCTTGAGACGGCGCTCGTCGGCGTGGGCAACGAGAGCTCCTTTGCGCAGATGACGTTTGCGCTTGGGATGCTTCTTCGTCAGGATGTGGCTCTTCATCGCCTGGTGACGGCGCAGCCGTCCCGAGCCGGTGAGCCGCACGCGTTTCCGCAACGCGCGCTTGGATTTCATTTTGGGCACTGGTAACTCCTGAAGTCGCTTTCAGCTCTCAGTTATCCGCTCTTAGCTAGCTGACGGCTGAGAGCTGACGGCCGATAGCGGTTTCTATTTCGGCGCCAACACCATCGACATGTTACGCCCTTCGAGCCGCGGCTCCTGCTCGATCTTGGCGATGTCCTTCAGCTCGGTCGCGACGCGGTCGAGCACTTCCCGTCCCAGCTCGATGTGCGCCATCTGCCGGCCGCGGTACATCATCGTCACCTTCACCTTGTTGCCGTCCTGCAGAAATTCGCGCGCGTGCCGGGTCTTGAAGTCGAAGTCGTGGTCGTCGATCCCGGGGCGGTATTTCACTTCCTTCAGATGAATGACGTGCTGCTTTTTCTTCGCCGCCCGCGCCGCCTTCGCCTGCTCGAACTTGAACTTGCCGTAGTCCATGATCTTGACCACGGGGGGCCGCGCCAGCGGCGCCACTTCCACCAGGTCGAGACCACGTTCCTGCGCCGCCGCAAGCGCTTCTTCGATCGCCAGCACGCCCAGTTGCGCGCCGTCATCCGCGATCACCCGTACCGGGCTGATGCGGATCATCCGGTTGATCCGGGTCCGCGGCTGCTTGTTGGTGTTGCTGCTTTCCGGAGGAGGCAGTTGCGCGCCTTTCGCCAAAAGAAAATGCGGACTCCAGTCGTTCCGGAATCCGCAGAATGCGTCGTCAGTGATCGGTCGTCGGTTACGGCAAGGCTACTGCCGAAGACCAAAACCGATGACGGATGACGTCTCTCTGGGACCCTGGAGCGCTCTCCGGCTCGCCGGAAAGGCCTGGAGGTGGGGCGCCACCGGCGCCCGCTTGCATGTTACCGCGCCACAAGCTATGTGGCGGACACGGGCTCCACAAGGCCGAAGCCTTTTCCGTCCCGCGCCAACCGCCCCATCGCCACCGTGGGATCGTGCTCGAAGCAGATGCGCCACCCCTCCGCCTCGGCGCGCGGGTACACCCGGCGCCGCGTCTCGAGCGTCCGCAGCGGCTCCACGTCGTACCCCATGATCCACGGGAGCGGCAGGTGCGCCGCCGTGGGCACCAGATCGGCGATAAAACAGGCGACATCCCCGCCGCGCTCGACGAGAATCGACTGGTGGAACGGCACATGGCCCGGCGTCGGCAGGCAGCGGATTCCCGGCAGCGGTGTGGCCTCTCCCTCGAGCAGCTGGAAATCGATCGCGCTGAAGTTCGCGGCCAGGTAACTCCCGGCGGTGCGCTCGTTCGTGTTGCGCGCGAAGTCGAGCTCCCCGCGCTGCACGATGTAGCGGGCCCGCGGGAACGAGGGCAACAGCTCGCCCGATGGAGCACGCCAGGTATCCCCCCCGGCATGATCGAAATGGAGGTGGGTGTTGATCACCCAGCTGATGTCCGCGGCGGCGTGCCCGAGCGCGGCCAGTCCATCTTCCAGCCGCGTGCGACCCCGCGTGCCCGCGTTGTCCGCCGCATAGATGTCGCGGAACTTCGCGTCGTCCTTGTCCCCGAGTCCGGTATCCACCAGCACCAGACCATCGTCGTGCTCCACCAGCAGGCAGCGCATCGCGAGCGGGATGCGATTGCGCTCATCGGGCTTCGTGCGCCGCTCCCACAGCGGCTTGGGGACGACGCCGAACATGGCGCCCCCGTCGAGGCGCAAGGTGCCGGCCTCGATCAGGTGGCACTGGAAGCTGCCGACTTTGAAGGAAACCGTCATGGCGAAATGATGAACGCAGAATACGGAATGCAGAATGCCACATTCGACATTCTGCATTTTTCATTCTGCATGCGTTTCACAGATCATCTCTCCGCAACGGCAACGTCATGCATCGCGGACCGCCGCCGCCGCGCACCAGCTCGCTGCCGTCGATCGTGATCACGCCCTTCTCGCCGTCTTCGATCCACTCCTCGCCGGTGAGGAGGTTGACCGCCGACACGATGCGATACCCGGTCTGCTCGAGCTCGCGGATCGTCGCCTCGTTGCGGGCGTAGGTGAGCGTCAGCCCCGGCCGCAGCGTGAAGAAGTTGCACGCCGAGGACCACTGCTCCCGCTCCTGCACGCCGCGCGCTGTGCCGCCGCAAAACACCGGCTCGAGCGGCAGGTCGACCGCCTGCATCGCGGCGAAGAAGTTGGGCACCTCCTTCACCCCCTTCGATCGCTTGCGCCGGTGCAGCACCGCGAGCCGCTCGGCGCCGATGAAGAACGGCGGATACACGACGCACGTCTCGCGATCAATCTGGGTGAATATCATGTCGAGATGGATGGCGGTGCGCTCGTTGGGCAAGACCACGACGACCACGTCGGACACGCCGCACTTCTCGAACGCCAGCTCGCACAATTGGTCGAGGGCGGCGGGACTGGAGCGCTCGCTGAACCCGAGCACCAGGAGGTCGGGACGCAGCGGATGGACGTCGCCCCCCTCGAGCGTATACGTATGGCGCCGCTCCTCGGACCCGTCGTACAGGATCCCGGCGTTGTCGAGCTGGTCGTGATATCGGAACAGCGCCTTGATCAGCATCTCTTCGGTCCAGCGCACGCCGTAGCGCATCGAGCCGATGATGGCGTGCTCCCCCACCACGATACCGACGTCGCGCGTGAAGAAGAGGTTGGGCAGCGGCGGCAGCGCGTAGCCGACCTCGTTCAGGGCGCGGGCGATCGGACCGGCCTCTTCGAACGTCCCCTCGACCATCAGGGCGACGAGCTGCTCCGCCGACAAGCCCGCGAGCTGCTTGGCCAGGGCATCGGAGGGGACGACCTCCAGCGCCCGCGTCACCAGGAACTCCCGTACGTCGGGACGCGCGACGATCTCGGTCAGCAGCCCGCGCACCTCGTGGACTTCGGCGAACCGCTCCAGCACCGCCACGAGGCGGCGGTGCTCGCGCTGCGCCAGTTCGAGATCGATGATGTCGTCGTAGAGGTAGTCTTCCCGGTTTCCCGGCGTGACGGCGACCAGCTCGTTCCCGGGCGTGTGCACCAGGACGTCGCGCAGCGTGCCGATCTCGGACGTGACGTGGACGCGGGGCATTGGGGCAGGAAAGCTAATGCGTCATGGGTTGTGGGTTGTGGGTTGGAAACACCCATAACCCATAACGCCTTATCGATTGGTGAGCGCGAAACTGAGGGTCTCAAGCTCCAGGGCCATGTTCACGCTCTGCACCGCCACGTCGGTGGGAACGACGAGCGGAACCGGCGCAAAGTTGAGGATCGCTTTGACGCCGGCGCGGACGAGACGATCGGCCACTTCCTGCGCCGCCTCGGCGGGCGTCACGAGAATGGCGATGTCGGTCGGCTCCTTCTTGAGGTCGGACTCGAGCAGCTTGATGTCGCGCACGACGAGGCCATTGGAGCGCGCGCCGATTTTCTTGGGATCCTTGTCGTAAATCGCCGCGACGTCGAAGCCATGCTGGCGGAAGCCGCGGTAATGCAGCAGCGCACCGCCCATCTTCCCCGCTCCGACGAGCACGACGCGATGCGTGCGCTTGAGTCCCAGGATCTCGCGGATCCGGCCCGCCAGCTCCGGCACCGAATAGCCGAGCCCGCGCTTGCCGAACGAGCCGAAAAACGACAGGTCTTTGCGCACCTGAGCCGAGGTGGTGCCGCCGCGGCGCGCCAATTCGGCCGAGCTGATCGTGGTCAGTCCCTGTGCCGCGGAATGCTCGAGAAAACGGAGGTAGAGCGCGAGGCGGCGGACTGTGGAGTCCGAGATCTTTCGCATTATTGTGAATTATTTCACAATCCCCCCTCCCGGCGCAAGTCTTGGCCTCCGTAGGACCAGCGCCACAGCGCCACGAACCGCTCCGGCGCGAGCGTTTCCGGCCGCGCCCGCGGCTCCAGTCCCACAGCCGCCAGGGCGGCATCGACGACCTCGGCCGTGCGCCCCGTGATCGAACGCAGGATATGACGCAGCTGCTTGCGTCGCAGGCTGAAGCACGCCGCGACGAAGGCCCGGAAGGCCGGGAGGTCGGACGCGGCGACGAGCGGCCGCTCCAGCGGCCGCAGCCGAATCACGGCGCTCTGGACTTTGGGCGGCGGAGTGAAGGACCCCGCTTTGACCGTGAACAGCTTCTCGATGTCAGACTCGACCTGCGCGCCCACCGACAGCGCGCCATACGCCTTCGATCCTGGCGCCGACACGATCCGGTCGGCCACCTCTTCCTGCACCAGCAGCACGATGAGCGCCGGCCGCTCGCGCAGCGCCAGCTCGATGATCGGCGTGGTGATGTAGTAGGGGATGTTGCCGATGATCTTGAAATGCAGAATGTCGAATGCAGAATGCAGAGTGAACGGCTTCCAGTCCAGGCGAAGTACGTCGGCCGGGACGACTTCGACATTGGAAATTCTGCATTCTGCGTTCAGCATTCTGCATTTTTCGGCAATTCCTCGATCCTTCTCGATCGCCACGACCCGCCCTACCCGCGGCGCCAGCGCCCGCGTCAACGTGCCGTTCCCCGCCCCGATTTCGACGACGTGATCCTCGGGCACCGGCTCGAGCGCGTCGACGATGCGGGTCAGGATCCGTGGATCGGTGAGGAAATGCTGGCCCAGCGATTTCTTGATCAGACTCTGGCGATCAGGAGGGTACGGTCGTCCGCGGAGGGAGCGCCGCCGGTAAACGCGGCGAGATCGGCGAAGATCGCTTCGAGCATCTGCTGCGCCGGCCTGGTGCGCAGCGACTGCACGTGCCCGAGCACGCGCTCCTCGCCGAAGCGGCGGCCGGCGTCGTCGGTCGCGTCGGTGATGCCGTCGGTGAACAGGCACAGGACATCCTGGCGGCGCAGCCACGTCTCCTGACGGTCGCCGGGCGCGGCCGGCGCGCCGAGGCCGAGCGGCGGACGCGTCGCCTCGAGTCGGACGATCGCGCCGCTGTCGCCGCGCACCAGAAACGCGTGCGGATGCCCGGCGTTGGCATACGCGATCGTGCCGCCGGCTGGATCGATCACCGCATAGAGCAGCGACAGGTACATCTCGGTGCGTCCCAGCTCGTTGGCGAGCGACTCCTCGAGCTTCCCCAGCACCTGCCCCGGCGTCCCGGCCGCCTCGGCGTGGATGCCGGACGCCGCCATCGCCAGCGCCATGATCAGCGCGGCGCCGAAGCCGTGGCTCGAGACGTCGCCGATCATCACGCCCACGCGCTCGCCGTGCAGCCCCAGGAGATTGTAAAAATCTCCGCCGACGACATCGGCCGAGCGGCAGCGCACGGCGAGGTCGGCCTTGTTGCCCAGCACGCTGGCGGCGGGGAGCAGCTTGAGCTGCAGGTCGTGCGCCAGCTCGAGCTCGCGGCGGACCCGCTGCTGGCTCAGGTCCTTGGCGACGAGGCGCGCGTTTTCGATCGCGGCGCCCACCTGGTTCGCGATCGCCGCCACGAGCTTGCGGTCCCCCGCCGAAAACGCGTCGGAGCCGACGCGGTCGGTCAGATTGATGACGCCGATCGGCCGCGCCTGGTCCCCGGGGGCGCCGTACATGACTGGCACCGCGAGATACGCGTCCCCGCGATAGCTGCGCCCGCCGCTGGTGCGCGTGCCGATCGTGCCGGTCGCGACGTCGTTGCTCTGAATGCGCATCTCACGAAACGCCCGCGCCGTGACGGAGACCGGATCGTCGAGCTCGATCGGGTCGACTTCGGTGGTGACCATGCCGCGCGCGGCCACGAGACGCAGCAGCTGCCGGTCGGAATCGAGCACGAACAGACTCGCGCGCCGCGCACCGACGACCGTCGCCACTTCCTGCAGGATGCGGCGCGCCGCCTCATCGAGTCGGATCGTGTGGCCGAGGATCTCGCTGATCGTATAGACGAGATCGATCTCTTCGTAGCGGTCGGACAGCTCGGCCGCGACCTGCGCCGCCTCGCGCTCCGCTTCGGCGAGACAGGTGACCGCTTCGAGCACCTCATCGCCCGCGCGCGGGAGCGCGCGCGCCGTCGCGTCCGTCCCGTTGCGCATCTCGACCCAGAACCCCGGCGGCGTGCGCACCGGCTCGTACCACGCGGCTCCCTCCGGCGTCTCGATCGAGCGCCCCGCTCCCTCCAGCGTCCCGGGCAAGGCTGGCGTCCAGCTCGCCGCCGCGCCCGCTACGAGCCGGGTGCCGGGTCCATCGACCCGCCACACGCGCAGACGGACGCCGGCCAGCTGCTCGAGGACAGGCACCAGCCGCTCGAGTTTGGTCAGCCCGCCCGCAGCACGAGACACACGCAGTTTCCCCGCTCGTTGAATTCGATGGTATCGACCAGATGGCGCAATACGAACAGGCCGCGCCCGCCCTCGCGCTCGAGAAACTCCGGCGCGGTGGGGTCCGGCACCTGGGAAGGATCGAATCCCAGACCGTCGTCGGCGACCTGGATGCGAACGGCGTCGGGCCGGCACGCGACTTCGATGCGCACCAGCTTGCTCGGGTCGTGGCGGTTGCCGTAGGCGATGGCGTTGGCCAGCGCTTCCGCGAGCGCGGTCCGCAAATTGAACTGCAGCCGTCGCTGCGACAGCACGCCGACGTCGCAATGGCGCGCGGCGAGGTCGACGGCATCGCCGACGAAGGACAGGTCACTCGGGACGGCGAGCGAAAAAGCGACCCCGTCCTGCGCCTGCGCGGTCCGGTGCAGCACCATCTGGACGTGACCGCTCACGAGGGCCCCTAGAAGGCCGCCAGCGCCTCCGCCGGCGTCTTGGCGATGGCAAACAACGTGTCCAACTTGGTGAGCTCGAACAGCGTCTGCAGATCCTCGTTGAGCCCGGCGAGACGAAGGTCGCCGCCCTGCTCCCGCACCTTCTTGGAGAGCGAGACCAGCACGCCGAGGCCGGAAGAGTCGATGTACCCGGTCTTCGTAAAGTCGATCACGAAGCGACGGGTCCCCCCTTCCAGGGAGTCGAGCACCTTCTGCTTCAGCTCCTGGCGGTTGCCGACGATCAACTGCCCGTCGACCCCGACGATCACCACGCCCCGCGGATCCTTGCTCACCGAGAACCCCATCTCACGCCTCCACTTGCAGTGTGGTGACCGCCGCTGTGACCACAATATCCTGTACCGAGGCACCCCGCGACAGGTCGGCTATCGGCTTCGCCAGGCCCTGCAGAATGGGACCAACCGCCTCCCACCCCCCCAGCCGTTGCACCAGTTTGTAGGCGATGTTGCCGCTGTCAAGGTCGGGGAAGACCAGCACATTGGCCCGGCCGCCGACGGCAGAATCCGGGGCCTTGCGCTGCGCCACCTCCGGCACCAGTGCGGCGTCCCCCTGCAGCTCGCCGTCGCACGCCACGGCGGGCGCCAGCGCGCCGAACCGCGCCACGGCCTCCCGCACCTTCTCGATCTTCGGTCCTGAGGCGCTGCCCTTCGTCCCGTAGGACAGAAAGGCGACGACCGGCTCGTCACCGACGATGCGGCGCCGGTCGCACGCCGCCGCCCACGCGATCTCCGCCAGTTGTTGTGCCGTCGGATCGGGAACGACGGCGCAGTCGGTGAACGTGAGCACGCGGTCGCCGTGAACCATGTAGAACGCGCTGCTCAGCGCCTCGATCCCCGACGCCATTCCGACTCCCCAGAGTGCGGCTCGAATCAGCTCACCCGTCGGGTGGACGGCGCCGCCGACCATACAATCGGCGCGGCCCATGCCGACGAGACAGGCCCCGCGTGTGAGCGGGTGCGCGAGCGCGCCCCGCGCGGCGCCGTCATCGGGGAACCGGTCCGGCCGGCGGCGGCGCAGCCAGGCGACGAGCTCCGCCCCGGGCGGCGCGTCGGCAGGTTCGACTGGAACGAGCTGCCCCAACCCGAGGGTCTCGATCTCGCGCCGCGCGGCCGCCACGCGCGCGTCGCCCGCCTCCGGCAGGAGAATCCGCCGCCGCACCCGCCGTGCCGCCGCGAACACGCGGTCGCGGAACGGGCTGGCGGACGCGGTCACGTGCCGAACTTGGCCTTCAGGGCCTTGTCGACGGTGGGGTGGACCAGCTGCGAAACATCGCCCCCGTAGCGCGCGACTTCGCGCACCAGGCTGGAGCTGAGATACGTGAGATCGAACGCCGGGACGAGGAAGACGGTCTCGATCTGGGGGTCGAGATTGCGGTTCATGAGCGCCATCTGGAACTCGTACTCGAAGTCGCTCACCGCGCGCAGGCCGCGGACGATCATCGATGCCCGGACCTGGCGGGCGAAATTCACGAGCAGGCCCTGGAAGGACTGCACCTCGATCCCGGGCCCGCGCACGGCTTCGCGCAGCAGCGCGACGCGCTCCTCGGTGGTGAACAACGGCTGTTTGGCGGCATTGACGGCGACCGCCACGACCACCCGGTCCGCGAAGGCACGCGAGCGCTGGATCAGGTCTTCGTGCCCACGGGTCACCGGGTCGAACGAACCCGGATACACCGCGATGCGGTCGCCGCTCACGGGGCGTAAATGAAGGTGACGGCGGTATCCCCGTAGCGCCGGGTCTCGTCGCCGGGGATCGCTGTGTCGGCGGGATGCTCGATCGAGAACACGCGCGCGAACGGCACCAGGCGGAACATCGCCACGAGCCGTGCGGTCTGGTCGTTGACATTGGCGTACGGCGGATCGGCGAACGCCACGTCGTACTGGCCCGGGTGCAGCTGCTCGGCGAAGCGCAGCGCGTCGACGCGGTGAATCGTCGTGCGCCCCTCGACCTTCAGCGTCTTGAGGTTGGCTTTGAGCGCCGCGAGCGCGTTGCGATGCACCTCCACGAACTCGGCGGTCGTGGCGCCGCGCGACAACGCCTCGAGCCCGAGCGCACCGGACCCGGCGTACAGGTCGAGGACGCGCGCGCCGCGCAGGCTGCGCTGCAGAATGCTGAACCACGCCTCGCGCACCCGGCTCGCCGTGGGACGCACCTTGTCCCCGACGGGGGTCTTGAGGCGACGATTCTTGAATTCTCCACTGATGATCGTGATCACGCTGCCTCCACCCCACCACTCGGCGCGATCGTCGCGACGCGGGCCTGTAACGTCGATCGCCCCTGCCAGTCGTCGCGCTCCAGGCGGAACGCCACGTCGAGCGGATGTTCGAGCCAGCCATCGGGCACCTGATCGGCCCATTGAAAGCCGATCGCCGGAAGCGCCCCCGACCCGTCGTCCAGAACAAACCGCAGGTGATTCGTGCCGACGCGTCGCGCCCCGACGGCGCGCGCCCCTCGAACCCCGAAAACGGGAGCGGGGTTCCCCATGCCGCAGGGCTCGAGATGGCGCATCAGGCGCTCGAGATCTTCGCTGAGGTTCCCCAACGGCAGCTCCAGGTCGATGCGTTGCGCCGGCACCAGGTCTTCGGCGCGGAGAAGCTGGGCCGCCACGTCCAGAAAGGCAACCCGGAATTCCGCGAATCGCGCGCGGCGCACCGTCAGCCCCGCGGCCATGCTGTGGCCCCCGAACTTCTCGAGGGTGCCACCGACGCGATGCAGCGCGCCGTGCAGGTCGAAGCCCGGAATGCTGCGCCCCGAGCCGCGCCCGGTGTCGCCGTCCCACGCGACCAAGAACGTGGGCCGCCCGTAGCGCTCCACCAGGCGGCTCGCGACGATCCCGATCACGCCCGGGTGCCAGTCGTCCGCGGCCAGCACGATCGCCCGATCGTCCTCGCTGCCCTGCGCGGCGAGGGCCGCCTCGGCGGAGGCGAGGATCTGCTGGTCCATTTCCTGGCGGCGGGCGTTGAGCGTTTCGAGCTCACGGGCGAGCCTGGCGGCCTCCTCCGGATCGTCGGTCAGGAGCAGGCGCAGCCCGTCTCCCGCGTCGCCGATGCGGCCGGCGGCATTGAGCCGCGGCGCGAGGATGAACCCGACATGGCCGGCGCGGAGCGGCTTCTCCGCGAGGCCCGCGGCCGCGACGAGCGCGCCGAGTCCCGGCCAGCGGCTGGTCGCGAGGAGCTTGAGCCCGTGGCGCACGAGGATGCGATTCTCGCCGATCAGCGGCACGACGTCGGCTACGGTGGCGAGGGCGACGTAGTCGAGGAAATGCCACGGGAGTGTATCGGGAAGCCCGAGCGCCGGCACGAGCGCCTGAGCCAGCTTGAACGCCACGCCGGTGCCGCAGAGATCCTTGTCGGGCGAAGCGCAGTCGGGGCGCCGCGGGTCGAGGACGGCGGTGGCCTGCGGCAGGTCGTCGCCCGGAAGGTGGTGATCGGTGACGATGACCTCGATTCCCTCCGCGCGGGCGGCGCGCACCGCCTCGACGGCGGTGATGCCGCAGTCGCAGGTGATGATGAGCCGGGCACCGAGCTCGCGCGCGCGCGCCAGGCCCGCGGGACCGAAGTCGTAGCCGTCGCGCACGCGATGCGGCACGAAGGCGTGCGCAGCGGCGCCGGCTTCACGCAACACCCGGGTGAGCAGCGCGGCGGCGCACTGTCCATCGACATCGTAGTCGCCGTGGATGAGGATCGGCTCGCCGCGCCGCACGGCGCCCTGCACCGCCGCCACCGCGTCCGGCATATCGGCCCACGACATCGGATCCGACAGCCCGGTGAGGTTGGGGCGCAGGAACGCGCGGGCATCGCCCTCCGAGCCGTGGCCACGCAGCACGAGGAGCGCCGCCAGCGCCTGCGGAATCGACAGCGCGGAGGACAACTCGCCCACGAGCCCGGGATCCGGGGGACGCGCGACCGACCAGCGGGGCACGATCATTCGGCGCTGTAGAGCAGCACCCCGCACGCCTCGCAGGTTTCGATGGACGCCCCGCGCTGGATGAGCACGCGACGCTGGGTCGGCACCGCGGTGAAGCAGTGGCCGCAGGCGTCCCCGTGCAGGGCATAGAGCGCGAGCGGAGCCTTGCCGCGCCGGATGCGCTCGTAGCGGGACAGCAGCGTGCCGTTCACATCGCGGGTCGCGGCGGTCCGGATCTCCTGCGCCTGGCGCAGCTCGGCCAGGGCGGCCTCGCGCCTCTCGGCTAGGGCCGCGCGCTCCGGCGCCTGCGCTTCCCCCGCTGCGTGCAACGCCTTCTCCGCCTCCGCCGCCTTGCGCTCCGCTTCGTGCACCGCGTCGCCCGAGCGCATGAACTCCGCTTCCTCCTTGGCGAGCACGGTGCGCGTCAAATCGAGCTCGGCCATGAGCGTCGACGCTTCTTTCGCGCCCCGCACCCATTCGAGTTTCTGGCGCCGCTGCTCCTGCATCGATTTGTAGTTGGCGATCTTGCCCTCGAGCTCGTCTTTGCGCCGCTTGGCGTCGTCGATGGCGCGTCGGGCGCCCTCGAGCCCCCGCTGCGCCACCGCCAGCTGCTCGTCGAGGCGGCGCACGTCCGGCTCCAGAGCGGCGAGCGCCTGCTCCGTCTTCGTCACGTCCTGATCCTTCGCCTGCAGCGTCAACAGACCTTCAAGATCCGGGTGCACCACTCCTCCTGGAGACGATCTTGTACGTGGGACGGATGCGATTGCGCTCGGCGGCGATGCGCTGCTTTTCCATGGCGAGCTTCGCTTGTTCCGCCTCATCGGCCAACGGCAACTCGCGCTCCAGACGATCCAGCTCCCGATCGAGCCGTCGCGCGTCCATTCGGTTCACCGCTCGATCGAACAGCTCGTCCGGCTCCCCCTCACCCAGGCGCTCACCACGCAGCACTTCGTAGGCACGCGCAGCCGCGCCATCCAGCTCTTCCACCCGAGCCTCGGCGACCGCCTCGAACACCGCCCGGTAGACGGGATTCTCGATCTCCTCCGGGTCCACCTTTTCGAGGACGCGGTCGCGCCACACCTCGCCCTGCAGCATGGCGACGATGAGCGCGCGCTCTTCGTTCGCCGGCAACGGGGGCAGCGGCTGTGCGGCACTCGGCGGCGCCGCCGCGGGGGCCGGGTGGGGCCGGCCGCCGCTGACTTCGCGCTCCAGCACGTCCTTGCGCACATGCGCGACCTCGGCGACGCGGCCCAGGTACAGCTCGCGCGTCAACGGGTCCGATGCGGCGCGAATCGTCGGAAACAGACGATCGAGCGCGCGGCGCCGGCCGGGGAGCGTTTCGAAGAACCGCTTGTGCTCGAGGATCTGGATCTTGCGCTCCAGCACGTCGACGGCGTCTTTCGCGACCGCTTCGAGCGCCGCGCTGCCGCCCGCGCGCACGAGCGTGTCCGGATCCTCTCCCTCAGGCAGCGTCGCCACCGTGACCCGGACTCCGGCGCGCAACAGCTCGTCGCCGGCGCGGAAGGTGGCGCGCAATCCGGCATCGTCCGAGTCGTAGCAGAGCAGGACCTGCGGCGCGTAGCGGTGCAGCAGCTCGGCCTGGTCGGTGGTGAGGCCGGTGCCCATCGGGGCCACCACTTCCTCGATGCCCGCGAGCGCGAGCCGGATCGCGTCGAAGTACCCTTCCACGAGAATCGCCCGCTCTGCCTTGCGCATCGCATGACGCGCCTCGTGGAGATGGTAGAGCAGCTTCCCCTTATGGAAGATCGGCGTCTCGGGGGAATTCAGGTACTTGGGCTCGCCTTCTCCCAGAATGCGCCCGCCGAAGGCCACGACGCGGCCATGAAGATCGTGAATCGGAAATAACAGACGCCCGCGGAAGCGAGGCGCGATCGTGCCGTCGTCGCGGCGGCGCTCGAGCCCGGCTTCGAGCAATACCGCCTCGTCGATGCCGAGCTTACGCATCGCCTCGCCGAAGCCGGGGCCACGTGGGGCAAAACCGAGTCCCAACGCACTCGACTGCTCCGCGGAGATGTCGCGCGAGGTGAGATAGCCGCGCGCGACGCCGGCGTCGGGGGAATCCTGGAGCTGCCGCGTGAACCAGTCATGCGCCGCCGCCATCGCCGCGAACAACGGCTCGCGCGGATCGGGACCGGACGGGCCGCGCTCGGGGATCGTGATCCCGACGCGGCGGGCGACCTCGCGCACGGCCGTCGGATAGTCCATGCCGAGCCGCTTCATGAAGAAGGTGAAGACGTCTCCCGACTCATGGCAGACGAAGCAGTGGTACATCCCCTTCCTGGGAATGACGGCGAAGTTGCGATGCGTGCCGCCGTGAAACGGGCACGCGCCGCGATAATCCCCGCCGCTGCGCTTCAGCTCGACCTGCTCCCCGATGATGCCGACGATGTCCGCCGCTTCGCGAACTTGCTCGATCACATCGTCCGGGATGAGACTCACCGCAGCTCCACGACCGTCACACCGAAACCGCCCTGATTGGCGGGCGCGAGCCCGAAGCGGGCGACGCGGGGGTCGTGCTGCAACACGCGCTGCACGAGGTCGCGCAACGCGCCGGTACCCTTTCCGTGGATGATCCGCAGATAGGGGAGATCGTCGAGCACCGCGGCGTCGAGCGCCCGCTCGAGAGTCGCCTCGGCTTCGTCGGCCCGGAGGCCGCGGAGCGAGACTTCCGTGCCGGCGGTCGGGCGGTCGGCCGGTCGGGCGGTCGATGAGACGGCGGTCCGGCGGTCGGGCGGACCGGCGGTCGGCTCAAGTACCTCGACGATCTGCTCGGGTCGCACGATGATTCGCATCGCACCGGTCTCCAAGACCACCTCTCCATCATCGCGCCGCTCGCCTACCCGACCAAGCATGCCGTCGACCGTCCGCACGCGGTCCCCGACCTCGACCTGCAACGGACCGACCGACCGCCGGTCCGTCGGTCCGGCCTCTTTCACTTCCGAAATCGCTCTCTCCAACATCCGCCGCGCCTCGCGCGCCGTCGCTTCGTCGACCGCCGCGCGCGCCTGGCCCAGCGCCGCTTCGACGGTCTTGCGGGCGGCGAGGAGATACGCCCGCGCCTGGTCCCGTGCCTTCGCGTCCAGCGACCGCTCCCGCTCGCGCACGTCCCGTTCGCGCTCGGCGGCGTCCTG
>DATFTG010000060.1:0-10207 GCA_035262265.1 Gemmatimonadales bacterium | reverse complement strand
CACGTTCGGCAACGTGGCAACCGGGTATGTCGGCAGCGTGACGGTGTCACTCGGTGCGCATCCTGCCGGTGGCACGCTGTCGGGCACGTTTCCAGTGACGGCGGTGAGCGGGATCGCGACCTTTTCGGACCTGACCGTCTCGAAGAGCGGCGCCGGGTACACCCTCGTGACATCCGCGTCGGGGCTCACCGGAGACACGACTCCGCCATTCACGGTCGACCCCGGCAATGTGTCCGCCGCCTCCACGGTCTTCGCCGCGCCCACGACCATTCCCGCCAGCAACGGATCGAGCTCGGCGACCATCACCGTCACGGCGCTGGACGCGTTGGGGGATCCGGTCCCGGGGGCGACCGTCGTGCTCTCGGCGACGGGAACGGGCTTCACCCTAACGCAGCCCGGCGGACCGACCGACGCGAACGGGGTCGCGACCGGATCGATCAGCGCGACCGCCACGGGTCCGAAGGTGGTGTCGGCGACGGTGGCCGGCTTGCTCGCGACGCAAACGGCAACGGTCACCGTCGCCCCTGCCGCCGCCGCTTCGCTCGGCTTCACGGTGCAGCCCTCGACGACGAATGCGACGAGCGCCATCACCCCTGCCGTCCAGGTTACGGCGAGCGACGCATTCGGGAATCGGGCGACCGGTTTCGCGGGGAGCGTCACGATCGCGATCGGTGCCAACCCGAGCGGCGGCACCCTGGCGGGCACGTTGGTCGCGACCGCGGACACGGGTGTCGCGTCGTTCCCGGGGCTGAGCATCGACAAGGCCGGTGCGGGCTATACCCTCGTCGCCGGCTCCGGGGCGCTCTCCGCCGGCACGAGCCAGGCGTTCGCGATTGCGGTCGGACCGGCAACGAAGCTGGGTTTCGTCGTTCAGCCGTCGGCCACCCAGGCCGGCGCAGCCATCACCCCCGCGATCCAGTTGGCGGTGCAGGATTCCGGCGGAAATCTCGTGACGACCGCCACGAACAATGTCACGATTGCCATCGGCACGAACCCCGGCGGTGGGCAACTTTCGGGGACGCTCAGCGCCGCGGCGTCGGCCGGCATCGCGCAATTCTCCAATCTCAGCATCGACAAGGCAGGGGCCGGCTACACACTGCAGGCGACTGCGACCGGGCTGACGACCGCGGTTTCGACCTCGTTCACCATCGCCTCGGGAGCTGCCGACCACCTCGCCTTCATCGTCGAGCCGTCCACCGCCGTGGCCGGGGTGTCGATCGCGCCCGCCGTGAAGGTCGAGGTAGAAGACGCGATCGGGAATCGGGTGACGAGTGCGACGACGAGCGTGACGCTCGCCATTCTCGACAATCCGAGCGGCGGCACTCTCTCGGGCGCGGCCACGGTATCGGCGGTCGCCGGCGTGGCGTCGTTCTCGACACTGAGCATCAACAAGAGCGGTACGGGATATTCGCTGGCCGCTTCGGCCAGCGGGCTCACGGGGGACGTCTCGGGCGACTTCGACATCACACCGGCTGCCGCGTCACGCGTCGCGTTCTTCGTGGAGCCGAGCACGACGGACGCCGGCGCGCTGATCACGCCCGGGGTCCAGGCCGAGATTCTCGACGCTTTCGGCAACCGCGTCGCGACGGCGACGAACAACGTCACTGTCGCCCTGGCCGCGAACCCGAACGGCGGGACCCTGTCCGGAACAAAGAGCCGCTCGGCCGTTGCGGGAGTGGTCTCGTTCAACAACCTCAGCATCGACGTCGCGGGCGGCGGCTACACGATGCGAGCCAGCGCGAGCGGCCTGACGCCCGACACGAGCCCCGCGTTCACAATCACCCCGGGCCCGGCTACGACGCTGGCCTTTACGCAGCAACCCACGCAAACGGCTGCGACGGCTGGAATTACCCCCTCCGTCAAAGTCACGGCTCGCGATGCGCAGGGGAATACGGCTACCGACTTCACGGGATTGGTGTCGATCGCGATCGAGAACAACGCCGGTGGCGGCACGCTCACGGGAACCCTGAGCGCATCTGCCGTGGCGGGGGTCGCGACGTTTGCGAATTTGCAAATCGACAAGATCGGCAGCGGTTATACCCTGGGCGCCGCGGCGACGGGTCTTTCGGGGGCGACTTCGAATGCGTTCAATATCGTGGCCGGGTCCGCGACGCAGTTGGCTTTCCTCGCGCAACCGACCGGAACGACGGGCGGCGCGACCCTCGCCGATGTGCAGGTCGAGGTTCTCGACGCCGGCGGCAATCTGGTGACCGGCGCGGGCAACTCGATATCGCTCGCGTTCGGCACGAATGACAATGGGGCGACACTGTCCGGTACGATTCCCCGGTCGGCCTCCAGTGGAGTTGCCACATTCAACAATCTGAGCGTCGACAGTGCGGGAACGGGATACACCCTGACGGCGAGTGCCAACGGTCTCACCGGGACGACGTCCACGTCGTTCAATATCACGGTGGGACCGGCGGTGAAGGTCGGATTCCTCGTGCCGCCTTCGAATACCGTGCCGGGTCAGCCGATCTCCCCCGATATCCAGGTCGAAGTGCGCGATCTTGGCGGCAATCGGGTGACCTCGTCCGGGGCGACGGTGTCGCTGGCGATCGGCAGCAATCCGGGGAGTGGCACGCTCGGCGGGACGACCTCGCACGCGGCGGCGAACGGGTTGGCGACCTTCCCCGGGATCAGCATCAACAACGCGGGGAGCGGCTATACCCTGGTCGCCTCGGCGGCGGGGCTGACCTCCGCCACGTCGCCGGCGTTCGACATCTCGGTCGGTTCGGCCACCAAGCTGGGATTCTTCCTCCAACCGTCGGCCACCGCCGGCGGGACGGCGATCTCGCCCGCGGTGCGGGTCGAGATCCAGGACATCGGCGGCAATCGCGTGACCGGGTCGACGAACAGCGTCACCCTGGCGATCGGCACGAACGCCAACTCCGGGACGTTATCCGGGACCAAGACGGTCGCGGCGGTCAATGGCGTCGCCACGTTCACCGGGATCAGCATCGACAGCGCCGGAACCGGATACACGCTGGACGCCAGCGCGTCGGGGTTGACCGGCGCGACCTCGAGCGCATTCACCGTGACGGTGGGCTCGGCGGCGAAGCTCGGCTTCCATGTCGGTCCGTCCAACGGCAGCGGGGGCGTGGCGCTCGCGCCGGCGATCGAGGTCGAGGTGCAGGATGCGGGGGGCAATCGGGTCACAAGCTCCGGCAATACCGTCACCATGTCGCTCGCCGCCAATCCCGGGTCGGGGACGCTCTCCGGGACAACGGTGGTCGGGGCAGCCAACGGCATCGCGACGTTCGCGAACTTGAGCGTCGACAGCGCTGCGAGCGGCTACCGTCTCGGCGCCGCGGCAACCGGATTGACAGGGGCCACATCTGCCACGTTCACGATTGCGGTGGGACCCGCGGCGAAGCTGGGATTCCTGGTGCAGCCGAGTGATGTGACGGCCGGAGTCGGGATCGCCCCCGCCGTCAAAGTGGAAGTGCGCGACGCGGGCGGCAACCAGGTCACGACGGCGAACAACACGGTGAGCATCGCCATCGGCACGAATGCGGGTGGCGGGACGCTTTCGGGGTCGACATCGCATGCTGCGGCCGGCGGGGTTGCGACGTTCTCGGGTCTGAGCATCGACAAGAGCGGCGTCGGGTACACCCTGGCGGCGACCGCGAGCGGCCTGACTGGCGCGACCAGCGCAGGATTCACGGTATCGGCGGATGGCGTCAATGTGGGCCTCTCGACCCTCAGCAGCTCCGCCGACACCGTGGGGCAGTGCGCGACGTCGTGCAGTCCGACGTTCCAGACCTCCACGGTCACCGTCACGGTGAAGGACCAATTCGGCAATCGCATTCCCGGGTCACCGGTGGTGGTGACGGCGAACGGGACCGGGAACGGTTTTTCGCCGTCGGGCTCCGGTACGACCGACGTCAACGGCACGTTCACCACGACCTACAATGCCGCGGTGGTGGAAAGCAAGACGCTGTCTGCGAGCGCCGGCGGGATCGGGCTCTCCCAAACCCCGGGCATCGCGGTGATGCCGGCGCTGGTGGGCGCCGGCGACATCGCCGATTGCAATTCGACCAAGGATGATGCGACGGCTAATCAGCTGGACAATATCCCCGGCACCGTGTTCGCCGATGGCGACAACGCATACCCCAACGGTACGGCAACCAATTTCACGAACTGCTACGATCCGACCTGGGGCCGGCACAAGGGGCGCACGCGCCCCGTCGTGGGCAACCACGAGTACGACAGCTCGGGAACGGCCGCGCCGTATTTCGCCTACTTCGGCGCGGCGAGCGCGGATCCGCTGGGGAACGGCTTCGGCTACTACAGCTACGACCTCGGCGCGTGGCATATCATCGTGTTGAACAGCGACTCGGGTGTCACCAACGCGAGCTCGGGGCAGCTGACGTGGTTGCAGAACGATTTGGTGGGCCGGGCGAATCAATGTGTGCTCGCCCTGTGGCACCGGCCCGTGTTCACCTCGGGGTCATCCGGAGGCGCGGGCACGAAGGTGCGTCGGCTGTGGCAGGCGCTCGAGAACGGCGGCGCGGAAGTCGTGATCAACGGACACGATCACCTGTACGAGCGGTTCGCTCCCCAGGACTCGCTCGGCAATGCGACGAGCGCGGGGATGCGGGAATTCATCGTCGGCACGGGCGGGGGGGAATCGCACGGGAACTTCCCCAACAGCCCTGCCAACGTGGAGGCCAGTGACGCCGCTAATTTCTCCCGGGGGGTTCTGCGCCTGACCCTCTATCCCAACGCCTACCGGTGGGAGTTCATCGCGGCGCAGGGGCAGGGAACGTATTCGGATTCGGGAACTGCTAGCTGCCACTAGCGTTACGCGTCCTTCGAAGCTCCATAATCAGGTCCGGATTTTGCACCCTTTTGGTGCCGAATCCCTTTCATTGTTGCGTCGGCGCTACAGCCATCAACCGAGGGTAGGGTGGCAGGCATTCTTGTGCGTTACATCCGGTCCGGCAGACCCCGTCGGGCCATGGTGGTTGCGTCGTTACTGGCTGCCTGTACGGCCGATCACGCCGGCGGTCCGACGAAACCCGTTGTCTCCGTCAGCGTGGTCCCGCTTTCCTCGCCGCTTCCGGTGGGAACGACGCTGCAGCTCACCGCCATTCCAAAAGACGACGAGGGGAATCCGCTCAGCGGCCGCACGGTAACGTGGTCGAGCTCGGATTCCGCCGTCGCCGCGATCACTGCCGGCGGTCTCGCGAGTGGCGTCACGCTCGGCAGCGCCAACCTGACGGCGACGGTGGAGGGGATCAGGGGCGCGGGGTCTGTCACCGTGACGCCCGGTGCGGCGGCACGGCTCGACTTCACGTCCCAGCCTACCACGCTCGTGGCCGGCACACCAAACGCGGCGCCCTTCGTGGTCACGGCTCGGGACGTGGGCGGCAACGTCGCGACCGGGTTCAGCGGCAGCGTGACTGTGTCGCTGGCATCGAATCCCACCGGCGCCACGCTGCTCGGAACGACGACGGAAGCGGCGGTCGCGGGTGTCGCCACATTCACCGACTTGCACATCGACAAGACCGGCTCCGGGTACACCCTGCAGGCGGTGTCGGCGAGTGTAACCGGCGCGACGAGCGCACCGCTGACGATCGGGCCGGCGCAGGCGGCGACGCTGGTGTTCACGGTGCAGCCGGGTGCGGTCACCGCGGGCAGCTCCGTTCCCATCCAGGTGGAAGCGACCGATCAATTCGGCAACGTCGAGCCGTCCTTCGCTGATTCCGTCATGGTGGCCATCGGGACCAATCCCGGTGGTGGGACGCTGTCCGGCACGACCCGGGTGCTGGCCATGAACGGCAGCGCCACCTTTGCGAACCTGCAGATCGACCGGGCCGGGGCCGGCTATACGCTGACCGCCACGACGGCATCGCTGCCTTCGGCCACGTCGACCGGGTTCACGGTCAGTGCGGCGACGCCGTCTGCGACGGTTTCCTCCCTCGCCGTGTCGCCGGCGACGATCACTTCGAGCTCGGGCTCCAGTTCCACCACGATCACCGCGACTGTCCGCGACACGTTCGGCAACCCTGTTCCGGGCGTCGTGGTCACCCTGGCCGCGACGGGATTGGGCAACAGTCTGACCCAACCGATCGGCCCGAGCAACGCGCTCGGCGTGGCGCAAGGCTCGCTGAGCTCGACCGTCTCGGAGCAAAAGATCGTCTCGGCGAAGGCAGGAGCGTTGTCTCTCGCGCAAGCCGACACCGTCACCGTCATGCCCGCGAGCGGCGGTGCGCTGTTCTTCACCGTCCAGCCGAGTCTGGCGGTGGCCGGGTCGACGATCACTCCGGCGGTCGCAGTCACGGCGAAGGATCCTTTCGGCAACGTCAACACGGCCTTCACCGGGACGGTGAATCTGACGATTGCCGACAATCCGGGGGGCGGGACGTTGGGGGGGACGGTGGCCAGGGCGGCGGTGGCCGGCGTGGCGACGTTCGACGATCTGCAGATCGACAAATCGGGCTCCGGATACGCGCTGACCGCTGCGGCGACGGGAATGACGGCGGGGAAGTCGACGGCGTTCAATATCAACCCGGGTCCGGTCTCGGCCAGCCAGACGACGGTTACGGCACTGCCATCCCCGATCACCGCGAGCACCGGCTCGAGCGCCGCCACCATCACGGTGACGGCCCGGGACGCCGCCGGCAATCCGATCGCCAACGCGACGGTGCAGCTCGCGGCCACGGGCACCGGCTTTACGCTCGTTCAACCGGGCGGTACCACCAATGCCGCTGGCGCGGCGAGCGGCTCGCTGAGCGCGACGATCGCGGGAGACAAGACCATCTCGGCGACGGTCAATGGTGTCGCGATCACCGCGCAACCGGTGGTGACGGTCAACGCCGCTGCCGCGACCGGCGCTCAGACGACCATCGCGGCCGCCCCGACGAGCATCGCGGCGAGTAACGGCGGGTTCACGTCGACGATCACCGTCACCGCCAAGGACGCGTTCGGCAACGTGGTGAGCGGCGCGACCGTCGGCCTCGCCGCGGCCGGGGGCGGGAACGCCGTCGTGCAGCCCGCCGGCCCGACCAACGCCCTGGGTGTGGCAACGGGAACCGTGAGCTCCACGCTGGTGGGAGCGAAGACCGTCTCCGCGACGGTCAACGGCGTGCCGGTGACGGCGACGGCCGCGGTGACGGTCGTACCGGGCGAAGTCTCGGTGTCGCAGTCCACGATCGTCGCCGTGGCGGACACGATCACGGCGAGCACCGGAACCAGCGTGGATACGTTCACGATCACGGCCAGGGACGATCAGGGCAACGTGATTCCGGGCGTGCCCGTCGTGCTCGGCTCGACCGGCTCCTCGAACGTGATTGGCCAGCCCACGATGACCGACGGGAGCGGGGTCGCGAAGGGGACCCTGCGCTCGGCAGTAGCGGAAGACAAGATCGTGTCGGCGACGATCGACGGCACGGGGATCGACCAGGTCGACACCATCACCGTCAAGCCGGCGGCCCCGGCGGGCCTGGCGTTCGTCGTTCAGCCCTCGAATGCCACCGGTGGAGTTACGATGTCACCTGCCGTGCAGGTCGAGATCCGCGACGGGTTCGCCAACCGCGTGACGACCGCCGCGAACACGGTCACCCTGGCGCTGAACATGAACCCGGCGAGCCTGAGCGGGAACGGTCCGATCGCCGCGGTCAACGGGGTCGCGGCGTTCCCGAACCTCACCGTGAACACGTCGGCGACCGGGTACACCCTCGCCGCATCCTCCGCCGGTCTCGCGGGCACTGTGTCAGGGACGTTCAACGTCTCGACGGGAGTGGTCTCCGCGTCGCAATCCACCGTCGCCGTGTCGCCGAGCTCCCTTGTGGCGGGGGTCGGGTCTTCCACGATCACGGTGACCGTGAAGGACGGCAGCGGCACGCCGCTGCCCGGAGTGACGGTGACGCTGACGGCGAGCGGCGGCAACTCGATCGTCCAGCCGGCGGGGTTGACCAACGGCAGCGGCGTGGCACAAGGGTCCCTCAGCTCGACGTCCGCGGGGATCAAGACGGTGACGGCCACGGCGAGCGGCGTGGTGATCAATCAGAAGCCGACGATCACGGTTACGGCGGGCGCGATTTCCGGCACCCAGTCGTCGATTCAGGCAAACCCGACGACGGTTGTCGTGAACAGCCCATCGTCGATTTTGGTGACGGCCAAGGACCAGTTCGGCAATCCGGTGAGCGGCGCCACCGTCGACCTCGATGCAACCGGCTCCGGCGTGACGGTGACGCAGCCGTCGGCGGCCACCGACGCGACCGGCGCGGCGACGGGGTCGGTGAAGGCCTCGAACACCGGGACGGTGACGGTATCGGCGACGGCGGGTGGCGTGGCGCTGACGCAGACCGCCTCCGTCACGGTCGAGGCCGTCGGCTCCTCGGTCGTATTCATCGGGGCGGGCGACATTTCCGACTGCGCCAACGACAACGATGCCGCTACGGCCGCGTTGATCAACGCCATGCCGAGCGCTCCCGTGTTCACGCTCGGGGACAACGCATACCCCAACGGATCGTCGAACGATTACAAGAACTGCTACAACCCCACCTGGGGCGCGTTCAAGTCGCGGACGCACCCTTCGGCGGGGAACCACGAGTACGATGTTTCGTCGACGGCGGCTCCCTACTTCGCCTACTTCGGGGCGGCCGCGGGCACGGCCGGCCAGGGGTACTACAGCTTCGATCTCGGGTCGTGGCACGTGGTGGTGCTCAACAGCAACATCGCCACCGATGTCGGCTCACCGCAGGAGCTGTGGCTGAAGGCCGATCTCGCGGCGCATCCGAACGTGTGTACGCTGGCCTACTGGCACCACCCGCTGTATTCGTCGATCGGGGGATCGACCGGCACGAGCGGCGCCGTGATCACGAGCGCCCGGCCGCTGTGGGACGATCTGTACGCGGCCGGTGCCGACCTGGTGCTCAACGGACATCGCCACGTGTACGAGCGTCTCGCGCCGATGAAGCCGGACGGGAGTCCCGATCCGGTGACAGGCATTCGTACGATCATCGCCGGGATGGGCGGGGAGAGCGGCGGGGATCTGACGAACATCTTCCCGACGAGCGAAGTGCGCGAAGGCCGGACGTTCGGGATTCTGAAGCTGACGCTGACGACGGGGAGCTACAGCTGGCAGTTCATCGGGGTGCCGGGGTCGACGTTCACCGACAGCGGCACGAACAGCTGCCACTGACGACAAGCACAAATGTAGAATGTCCAATGCCCAATGTTGAATGTAGAAGTGGTTCTACATTCGATATTGGATATCCTGCATGCTACATGTCTCAGGTCGATCGAGCCCTGATGTACATGCGGTACAGCGGTGGGGCGATTTGGGTCGCCAGAACCTTCAAGCGCCGACGCCACAGCGCACGCGTCCAGCTCTGGAATCGGACCAGCGATTCGATACGGGCCGGTGACGTCGTGATCTTCACGCTGTAGCGTCCCAGGATCCAGCAGTCCCCGACCCGCCGCGGCACCAGCCACGGCTCCGAAGTGAACAGATAGCGGAGCCCGGCGCCGCTCGCCGATTCCAGCACTTCCTCCGAGATATCGCCGCCCGGGACCGCGGCGGAGACGCACGGCTCACCCAGAATCTGCCCCAGGATGTCGCAGCTGGTGCGCCATTCTTCGGCCATTTTCGCCGGCGCCTGCGAGCGAAAGATCATCGGGTGCGTATGCGAATGGCTGCCGACGATGTGCCCGCCGCTGCGCAACGCCCGCACACCTTCCGCGTTGAGGAAGGTACGGCTCCCGATGAGGCTCGTGACGATGAAGAAGTGACCCACCCAGCCGTGCCTGGCGAGCAGGTCCGCGGCGAACAGGGCGCTCTTGCCTCCATCGTCGAACGTGAGCAGCAGGTGGCGCCCCGGCTGTGCGAAGTCGACGTCGACCACGCGGCCGGGCTTCACGACGGCGGCGGCATCGATGCGGCGCAGATGTTCCGTGAACGCCGCGGTCGAATGCTTGTACGCGAGCGCCCCGGGGCGCTGAAACCCCGTGGTCGCCGCGTCGTCGGTGACCTCGTGGTACATCAGGCTGGCGATCTCCGGGTGGGACGCCATGGAGGCCACGCTCAGCGCGACAGCGGCAGCTCGGCGGCTTGCTCGGAGCGGCGCGTGCGGGCGGGCAGCAGCAGCTCGATGACGCGGCGCCAGAAGCCGAGGCCGTAACTGACGTGGATGACGGGGAGGACGGTGACGAACGCCAGTCCCGTCGCCGCACCCGCTTTCAGTGCGGTGTGAATCGC
>DATFTG010000059.1:0-3984 GCA_035262265.1 Gemmatimonadales bacterium | reverse complement strand
AGAATCGCCGGTTTCGCTGTGCTCGCGGGTTTCCGCAAGGCAATTTGCAAGACTAATCACCACAACGCCTTAGCTTGTTTCACAATCGTTGCAAAGGTGCGCCGTTACCTTTTTCTGGCGCGGTGTCCACGCATCACCTCCGTAGCATCGATACAGCGACTGCAGCACGAAAGCCACGACAGTCCCGAAGAAACCCCCAAATCAAGTCGGTTCCCAGTTCAGCCTCCCGACAGGCGTAACCGCGGGGGTTTGTGCTCAAGTGCAGAGTCGCCGCCCACCCGAGCGTTGTGGTGCGGGCCGTGGGAACGGCGGTTGCGTTGACCCAACGCCACGGATGGCGCTCGTCATCCCGAGTGCTCGTGGCGGTACACGGGCTCACCACCGTTGGGCCATCGGGCCCGGGAGGATTCGATGAAGCAGCTGTGGCAGCGTCTCTGGAGCGATCAGTCGGGGCAGGGCATGGTCGAGTACGCACTGATCGTGGGGTTGGTGGCTGTTGGTCTGATCGCGGTGTTCCTCTTCCTCCGCAACAGCACGGGGAATGTGTTGAACACGGCGGCCGACTCACTCCAGAACACGCCTGCGACGCCGTACGCCACTCACTGAGTGGCGGTAGGAGGCTGGGGGTGAGCCGGACCCAAAATCCGGCTCCCCAGCTTTCGGCCGGTGCTCGTCGCGAACCTATGTCGATCTTCGCAACGCTCGCGCTCCTGGCGGTGATCGGGCCCGCGTGCTGGTTCGACATCCGCGAGCGCCGGATCCCGAATGTCGTGACGCTCGCGGGATTGATCGCGGGCTTGATGCTGCGGTTATCGACTGGCGTGGGTCCCATGCTTGATGGTCTGGTGGCCGCCGGTCTGGCGCTCCTGGTTGGGCTGATGCCGTTCGTTCTCGGAATTCTGGGAGGCGGAGACGTGAAACTGCTCGCGGCTGTCGCAGCCTTCATGGGGACCAATCGCCTCTTCGGGGCGCTCCTCGTGATCGCAGCTGTGGGTGGTGTGCTGGGGTTGATGGAGGCGGTGCGGCGGCGCGCATTGATCCGCACGCTGGGCAGCACGCTGACCATCGGCAAACAATTGGCGCTGTTCGGTCGCGCCGCGCCGACGCTGGAGTCGCCTGGCGCAATGTCGATTCCTTATGGTGTGGCGATCGCGGTCGGGTCGTTGACGTGGTGGTTCCTGGGAGGAGCAACACTGTGAACACGTTCCAGTCGGTAGTGCGGCGTTTCGGCCGCGACACGCGCGGACAGGCGATGGTCGAATTCGCGATCGTGTCGCTCTTGCTCTTGACGATCATGATTTCGGTGTTCGAGTTCGGGCGCGCGTGGAACATCTATCACGCGGAGACCGACGCGGCCCGGTTGGGGGCGCGCAGCGCGGCGGTGGCCGACCCGACGACGACGCAGGATTCGGTGAAGGCGATCGTCCGGCGGGCGCTGGCTCGTGATGCGATCGACACAAACGCGGTCACGATCTCGCTGAGCGGTTGGCGGACTGGGACGGGAACCCCGGTCACCGTAGCACTTCAGGTTCCCTACACGTTCGTATTCCTGCGGCCCTTCATGCATTGGACTAATGCACAGGCCGCCATCACGCTGCGCTCCACGTTCGTGATGCGCAACGAATGATTCCGGCACTCGAGTTGTCGAGGAGGTCGTGGTGAAGCAACGTCGACTGTGGGTCATCCTGCTGCTCGCGCTGGTATCCGGCGGTGCCGCTGCCTATCTGGCGCTCGCTTATCTGCGCGACCGCACTCCCCGCCTCATGGCGGCGGAAGCGCCGCGCGTCCAGGTGGCGGTCGCCGCGCGGGACCTCCCGCTCGGAGCGATCCTGTCCGCCGCGGACGTGCGCATGATCGATTGGCTGGGCGAAGCCGTGCCCCCCGGATACCTGCATTCACCGCAGGACGCGGTAGGCCGCGGCCTCATCACCTCGGTGAAGGCGAACGAGATGCTGCTCGACACGCGTCTCGCCCCGCGCGGCGCCGGCGGTGGACTGTCGGTCACGATTCCTGATGGTCAGCGGGCCGTCAGTGTGCGCGTGGACGACGTGATCGGCGTGGCGGGCTTCGTGCTCCCCGGGACGCGGGTGGACGTCGTCGTGACGCTGCCGCCGCAACCGCAGCTCGACCAGAAGGTGTCGGTCACCCAGATGGTGCTGCAGAACATGCAGGTGTTGGCGGCCGGACAGGTGGTGCAACAGGACGCGCAGGGGAAGCCGATCACCGTCTCCGTCATCACGCTGCTCGTGTCGCCCAAGGAAGCCGAAACGCTCGTCCTGGCGTCGAATGAAGGGAAGATCCAGCTCGCGCTCCGCAACACGCTCGACCTGGCCGATGTCCGGACGTCCGGGGCGTCCGTGCGCACGCTGCTCCCCGGACAACGAGCCAGCGCGGACGCCGCGGCTCGGCCTCGCGCGCCCACACCGGAAGCGGTGGGGACGGTCGTCGAGGCGTACAAGGGCGGTGTCCGTACTCTGGTCAAGTTCTAAGCGAGGCATACCCGTGCAACGGAACTGGAACATCGGTTGGATCGCGTTGGCGGCGCTCGTGCTGCTCGGCACCCTCGGGGTGAACCAGGCGGCGGGTCAACGCGTCGTGTCGGGAGCGGAAAAGGTCGTCACGATGTCGGCCGGCGCGTCGGCGCTGCTGGTCTACGATGCACCCGTGGCGCGCTTCTCCATCGGTGAGCTCACGGTCGCGGACGCGAACGTCGTATCGCCGAAAGAAGTCCTCGTGACGGGCAAGAAGCTCGGCACGACGAGCCTTCTCGTGTGGGACAACGCCGGTGCGGTCCGCGTCTATTCGGTCGAAGTGACGGCCGACGCGCCCGCGCTGCAGCGCTATCTGCGCAATCTCTTTCCGCTCGATTCGATCTCCGTCGCCGCGAGCTCGAATACGGTCACGCTGACCGGTCGCGTCCACAGCCCCGCGGTCGACCGCCAGGCGGTCGACATCGCGAAAGCGACGGGCGCGGTCGTCGTCGATCAGCTCCAGGCGCCGCCCGGGCGGCAGATCCTGCTGCAGGTCCAGTTCGCCGAGGTCAACCGCGATGCGGTGAAGCAAATGTCCAGCATCCTGTCGACCCTGAACCCGGACCGCTTCGCGCACGTCGTGCAGGACTCGGCCGAGACCGTGTCGGACGGGCTGATGAAGCTGTTTCTCGCCGACGCCAACGCGCAGTTCGCCGCGGCGATCCGCGCCATGCGCTCCACCGGGAGCTTCCGCAGCCTCGCCGAGCCGAACCTGCTGACGCTGCCGGGCCAGGAGGCGTCGTTCCTCGCGGGTGGGGAGTTCCCCTACCCCAGCGTGCAGAGCGGCGCGCAGTCCGGGGCGATTACGATCGTGTTCAAGGAGTTCGGCATCCGGCTGCGGTTTACGCCGACGATCACCGAAGGCGGCAGCATCCGCCTGCACGTGGCACCCGAAGTCTCGTCGCTCGACTTCGCGAACGCGCTGACGCTGAACGGATTCCAGATCCCCAGCCTCTTGACGCGCCGCGCGGAAACGGACGTCGAGCTGCGCGACGGGCAGCACCTGGCGATCGCCGGGCTGCTCGACAACACGATGCTCAAGAACGTGACGAAGATCCCGCTGCTCGGAGACATCCCCATCCTGGGGACGTTCTTCCGGTCGACGGATGCGCAGCAACGGCGGACGGAGCTGCTCGTTGTGGTGACCCCGAAGCTGGTGGAAGCCACCGATCAGGCGCCGGCGCTCCCCACCGGTCCGGCGAATACCTGGCCGTGGGATAGCTCGATGCAACCGGGTAATCACTAATGCAGTCAGGAGGCGGAGCCATGGATGGGATGCACGCGACCTCGCGTTCGGTGCGGTCGGAACGCGGTGCGACACTGGTCCTGGTAGCGCTATCCATGGCCGCGCTCCTCGGGTTCCTGGCCCTGGCCATCGATCTGGGGATGATGTACACCGCCCACGCCGACGCGCAGCGCGCGGCGGACGCCGCGGCGCTGGCGGGCGCGAGCG
>DATFTG010000058.1:0-6164 GCA_035262265.1 Gemmatimonadales bacterium | reverse complement strand
CCGCCCTTCAGCGGGAGCCCGGAGTCCGCGGGCGCCTTGACCACCAGCACCCCTTCCTTCGCTCCGAAGTAATCGCCGAGGTCGCTGTTCAACGTTACGAGGTCGAGCTCACACCAGGCGTCGCCCATGCAGAAGGCGCCCATGCCCATGTCCATGTCCATGTGCCCGTCGCCGTCGCCCAGCGCGAACGGAAACTTCGGCATTTCCATCTCGCCGCGCATCATCGGCCCCATGCCGGTAACCGCCCAGCCCTTCGCTTCGTCGGCGACGAGCGTGGCGGATTTCGTCTCCGCGCCGCGGCGGTATTCGATCTTCACCGTATCGCCGGGGTCGAGATCGTGGGCCAGCTCGATCAAGCGGTGCCCGGGGGCCGACTCATCCGAGTCGAGGTCCTCGGAGCCGACGCCCGTGAGCGACTTGCCGTTGAACCGGGTGATGATATCGCCCGACTTGAGCCCGGCTTTGTCGGCCGGCCCGCCCGGCGTCACGCCATCGATCCGTGCGCCCACCTTGTCCGACGAGTCAGCGACGGTGTTGACGAGCACGCCAATGCGGCCACGATTGCCGCTGAAATTGAAGGTGTACGCCCGGCCCTCGGGCCGCGGCGTGCGGGCGCGCGGGGGTGGGGCCGGCTGTTGTGCAGCCAGCGGGAACTGGGCGACGCCGGCCAGGGCCAGTGCGGTGAAGATCCAGGTGCGCTTCATGATTCCTCTTTGCTTGGGGCCCTCAGAGGCCCACGTACTTGGCGCGGGTGACGTGCACCTGCAGGAGCTGCTGCATCAGGTCTACCCGCTGCCGCCAGAGATCTACGAGCTGCGCGTCGGCGCGCGCCGAATCGCCCAGCCGCGCCAGCTGCCCATCGAGGACCGCGATCTGATCCTCGAGCTGCGCCGTGAGATCGGCCTCGCGACCGCTCATCACGCGCGAATCGGAATCGTAGTCGCGCAGCGTCGTTTCGAGCTGCGCCGACTGCTGCTTCGCCTGCGCCAGATTCTCGCCCAGGGCCGGCGTCGGGTTGATCGGGCCAATGATGATGATTCCGACGATCGCCGCCGCCACGGCCAGGCCGCCGCGCACCCACCGTTGCCGCCGCCGCGAACGCCCGGCCTGGACTGTATCACGAATCGCGGACCAGCGGTCACGCGGTGGACGCAGCGCGGGAAGCGCTTTGAGCTGCGCCACACGCTGGTACAACCGCTCCCGCTCGGCCTGGCACTCGGCACACTCTTCCACGTGCCGGCGCGCCCACACCGAGCCCTCGCCGTCCCGCAACGCGACCAGATCTTCAATCGTGCAATGCATTCTCAAACCCTCCAGTTCAACCGCCGGCCACCGCCGGCGACAGCAGGCGCCGCAGGCGCGCGTGCGCCCGGGCCAGCTGCGACTTCGAGAAACTCACCGTGCGACCCATCCGCTCCGCGATCTCCTCGTGCGTGAACCCTTCGACATCGTGCAGCCACACGACGGCACGAGACGTTTCCGACAATTGCTCGAAGGCTCGCTCCAGGTCGATCCCCGCTGCCACACTGATGGGCGGCGCGCCCGCCGCCTCATCCACTAATTCGTCCGTCGCCCGCAGCTTGTCGGAACGCAACCGCATCAGCGCCTTCGATGCGGCGATCTGGCGGATCCACCCCCAGAGATGCCCCTCGCCGCGGTACTGCTTGATGCTCTTCACCACTTCGAGAAACGTCTCCTGCAACACGTCCTCCGCGTCCTCCGGTGCTCGGCAGATGCGCCGCGCGAGGTTGTAGACGGGCGTCTCGAAGGCGCGGTACAGTGCCTCCAGAGCTTCGAGATCTCCGGTCTTCGCGCGCGCTACCAGGATGTCGGGGACGGACAAGGAGAGCGTCATCGGTCGTTTGTTAAGATGCGGTGATGGTAGGGATGGTCGCACGGGGGGTGCGGGATCCGGTGCACGTGGCTCCTGCCGCATCGCCCTATTACGGGTGAGGCGCGTAAATGGTTGCAGCCTAGTATCTTGCCCCCATGGCACCGGCAGAGATGAAGACCTGGCTGCACCACCACCAGGATGAATCCGACGCCGCCTTCCTCTATGGTGTGCTGGCGAGCGTCGAGCCCGACCCCAAGAAGCGCACCACCTACGCCAAGCTCGCCGACGTCGAACGACGGCACACCGAGCTATGGGCGAAGCTGTTGCGCGATCACGGTCACCCGCTCCCGGCCACCCTCGCACAGCCCTCGCTCAACGCGCGCACCATGGCGTGGCTCGGCCGGCGATTGGGTCCTCGCTACCTCCTGCCGCTGTTGTTGCGGGAGGAAGGACGGGAGGTCAAAGGCTACATCGACCTGCACCGCGACTCATCGGGCGACGCGCGCGCCGTGTCGCTCACGCTCGCCAAGGAATCGGCGGAGCACGCGGGCACGCTCGCCGAGCTCGCCGGGAAAGGCGCCGAGCCGTGGCATCAGACGGAGTCGGGCGGCTTCCTGCGCAATGTCGTCTACGGATTCAACGACGGCCTGACGGCGAACTTCGGCCTCGTGGCCGGGGTGATCGGCGCCGCAGTGTCGGCGCACGTCGTGCTGATCTCGGGCGTCGCCGGGTTGTTCGCCGACGCGCTCTCGATGGGCGCCTCCGGCTACCTCGCGGCGAAGAGCGAGCAGGAAGTGTACGCGCACGAGATCGCGATGGAGCGCGAAGAGATCCAGCTGATGCCCGAGGTCGAGGCCGACGAGCTGGCGCTGATCTATGAAGCGCGGGGGATCGAGTCCGACCGGGCGCGCACGATGGCGGCGCAGGTGATGCGCGACCCCGCCCGCGCACTGGAAGAGAGCGTGCGCGAGGAGCTGAAGATCGGCGAGGCACGCTCGACACCGCTCAAGGAGGGCTGGGTCACCGGCGTGGCGACGGCGGTGGGTGCCTTCATCCCGGTGGCGCCGTTTCTCGTGCTGTCGGGCCGGGCCGCGGTGTGGGTGGCGTTCGGCATCGCGATGGGGTCGCACTTCGCCGTAGGCGCCGCGCGCAGTTTCTTCACCGGCCGCGGCGTCTTCCGCAGCGGCATCGACATGTTCGTGGTGGGAGTTGGCGTTGCGGCGGTAGGCTACGTAGTTGGAGACGTCATCGCGAAACTACTCTAATACGAATGATGAATGCAGAATGCAGAATGCAGAATGTCTGGATGCGAGAATTCTACATTCACCATTCTGCATTCTGCATTCAAACCACCAAGTTCACCAGCCGATCCTGCACGTAAACCACCTTCTTCACCTTGTTCCCATCCACGAACTTCTTCACGCCTTCTTCTTTCAGGGCGCGCGTCACCACGTCGTCCTGGGAGGCGCCGCGGGGGAGCTGGAGCCGCCCGCGCAGCTTGCCGTTGACCTGAATCGCGATCTCGACTTCGCCTGCCGCAGCGAGCCGCTCGTCGTACGCCGGCCAGTGCTCGTCGAACACGCTGCGGCCGGTGCCGCCGAGCAATGCCCAGAGCTCCTCGCAGAGATGCGGAGCGTAGGGCGACAACAGGAGGACGAGCGGCCGGACCGCCTCGCGGCTTCCCGCGTCGCGCTCCCGCACCAGGTTCACGTACTCCATCATCGCGGCGATCGCCGTGTTGTAGTTCAGCGAGGGGGTGTCGGCCGTGACTTTGCGGATAGTCTGGTGCAGCTTGGTCAGGACCTCGGGCGCCACCGGACCCTCCGGGGCTGTGACCGCCTCGTGCGCCAGGACCCAGACTTTCTCGAGAAACCGCCGGATCCCGGTGATGCCGCTGTCGCGGAAGTCCCCACCCTCCTGAAACGGTCCCAGAAACATGAGGTACATGCGGAACGTGTCGGCGCCCCACTGCTGGATGTAGGTATCGGGGACGACGACGTTGCCGCGGGCCTTGGACATCTTGGCCCCGTCCTTGATGATCAGGCCGTGCGCCCGGAGCTTCGGGAACGGCTCCTCGAAGTCGACGTGCCCGAGGTCCTTGAGTACCATGGTGATGAAGCGCGAATACAGGAGGTGCAGCACGGCGTGCTCGTTGCCGCCGATGTAGGTAGTCACCGGGAGCCACGTCCTGGTGCGCGCCGGATCGAACGGCCGGTCGGAGAACTCGGTCGACGGGTAGCGCAGGAAATACCACGACGAATCGAGGAACGTATCGGAGACATCGGTCTCGCGGCGTCCCGCCTTGCCGCACGAGGGGCACGGCACGTTGTACCACTCGGTGTGGCGCGCCAGCGGTGACACCCCGGAGTCGTCGGGGCGGAAGTCTTCGATCATGGGCAGCTCGACCGGAAGATCCCGCTCCGGCACCGCCACCGGTCCACAGGAATCACAGTAGATGATCGGGATGGGCGGACCCCAGTAGCGTTGCCGCGAGATGCACCAATCGTGCAGGCGGTACTGCACCTTGCTCGTGCCCAACTTCCGTTCGGCGAGCCAGGCGACGATGCGTCGCGCGCCTTCGCGACACCCGAGGCCGTCGAATTGCCCCGAGTTGACGAGCACGCCCTCTTCCGAGATGACGGGCAGCTGTTCCCCCTCCACCCGTACCACTTCGCGAATCGGCAGCTTGAATTGCGTCGCGAATTCGTGATCACGCGTGTCGTGTCCCGGCACCGCCATGATGGCCCCGGTGCCGTACTCCATCAGCACGTAGTCGGCGATCCAGATCGGGATCGCCTCGTCGGTCGCGGGATTCTTCGCGTACCCGCCGAGGAAAACCCCGGTCTTTTTCTTCTCGCCGACGCGGCGCGCCACGACATCGCGACTCTGCACCTCCCGCTGGTAGGCGCGCACCGCCGGGCGCTGCTCGGCGGCGGTGAGCTCGTCGACGAGGGGGTGCTCGGGAGCGAGCACCAGGTAGGTCGCGCCGAACACGGTGTCGGGCCGCGTGGTGAACACCGTGATCGTCTGTCCCCCGGGCGTCCGGAATGCGAGCTCGGCGCCTTCACTGCGGCCGATCCAGTTCCGCTGCAGCGCCACCGTCGACTCCGACCAGTCGAGCCCGTCGAGGTTGGCGAGCAGTCGGCCGGCGTACTCGGTGATGCGGAAGAACCACTGGTCGAGCGAGCGCTGCTCCACCGCCGTGCCGCAGCGCTCGCAGTGCCCGTTGATAACCTGCTCGTTGGCGAGCACGGTCTTGTCCTTGGGGCACCAGTTCACCGCCGCCCGCTTGCGATAGGCGAGCCCCGCTTTGAAGAGCTGCAGGAACAGCCACTGCGTCCAGCGATAGTAGCCCGGGTCGGTGGTGGACAGCTCGTGGCGCCAGTCGAACATGCCGCCGAAGCTCTTCAGCTGCCGACGGAAGTTCGCGATGTTCTGCGGGATCAACTGCGTCGGGTTGATCCCCACCTTCAACGCGTAGTTCTCGGAGTGAATGCCGAAGGCGTCATAGCCGATCGGCTCGAAAACGGTATTGCCCTGGAGGCGCTGGAAGCGGCCGTGTATGTCGGCGCCGGTGAAGGCGAACATGTTCCCCACGTGCAGCCCTTCGGCCGACGGATAGGGGAACATCATCAGGTTGTAGTAGGGCCGCGCGGGGCGGTCGAGGTCGGGCTCATTGGTGCGGCGCTCCGCCCAGCGGGCCTGCCAGGCGGCTTCGATCGCCGCCGGATCGTAACTCGGGACATCGTGCATATCGCGGGAAGCTACATTGACTTGCCCCGCTGTGTCACGCGTCGTAGGTTAGCCGAACCACGCCCATGGCGACGCATCCCCAACAGCTCGGTCGCAGTCGGCTGCTGCTCATCGTGGCGGTCCCGGCCCTGCTCGCCATCACGGGTGGGCTGGCGGCGGGCAGCAGCGCGCGTCACTCCCTCGAACGCCTGGCGAACCAGCGCGGCGCCGAGATCGGCGGGCGGGTGGCAGCGGCGGTCTCCGCGTACCTGCGGGATCGACGACACGAAGCCGATGTCCTGGCCGCGCTGCCCTGGCTGGCGGCCGCAGCCCAGACCGCCTCGCAGCAGGCGGTGGCGCGCGGGCTCGACCAGGCGCAACCCGCCGACGTGGAGCGTCGCTTCGACCGCACGCGCCAGCTCGGGGCCGATCCCGACCTCGAGTCCTTCCTGCGCAATTACGTCGGCGGCTCGGAGCTGATCGACGTGGTGATCACCGAGGACCACGGATTCGTGGTGCTCGCCTCCGCCCGCCCCGCTCAATTCGTGCAGCGCGACTCGCCCTGGTGGCAGGCGGCGATGCGTGCCGGGAGTTATGA
>DATFTG010000057.1:0-8211 GCA_035262265.1 Gemmatimonadales bacterium | reverse complement strand
CGTCCGCATCACGGTGCCCGCGGGGCCGGGCCTCGTCCCCTATCGCGATTACCTGGGCAGCAGCCTCGAGATCCTGGACGTCGGTAGTGGCAACGCGACCGTGGTGCACCGCTACAGCGGCTCGTTCCAGGCGCCCAACTGGACGCCCGACGGTGCGGCGCTGATCTACGTACAGGAGGGCCGGCTGTACCGTTTCGATCTCGCGTCGCAATCGCCGCAGGCGATCAACACCGGTTTCGCGACCAGCAACAACAACGATCACGTGCTGTCGTTCGACGGGCGCATGCTCGCGATCAGCAATCACACCGCCGCGGACAGCGGCGCGTCGATCGTGTACACGGTGCCCGCAACGGGCGGCACGCCCAGGCGGGTGACGGCCAAAGGACCGTCGTATCTGCATGGGTGGTCGCCCGACGGGAAGTGGCTCGTCTACACCGGCGAGCGCAACGACGAGTTCGACGTCTACAAGATTCCCGCCTCGGGCGGCGCCGAGGTCAAGCTCACCACGACCCCCGGGCTCGATGACGGCCCGGAGTACACCCCCGACGGCGCCTACATCTACTTCAACTCGGTGCGCAGCGGCCGCATGCAGCTGTGGCGCATGCGTCCCGACGGCAGCGACCAGCGGCAGATCACCGACGACGGCTTCAACAACTGGTTCCCCCACCTGTCGCCGGACGGCAAGTGGATCGTCTACCTGTCGTTCACCGCCGATGTGGCGCCGAACGATCACCCGTTCTACAAGCACGTGTTGCTGCGGCTGATGCCGGCGGCTGGCGGCGCATCGAAGGTGATCGCTTATGTATACGGGGGGCAGGGAACGATCAACGTGCCGTCGTGGTCGCCCGACGGGAAGCGGCTGGCGTTCGTGAGCAATTCGGGCGCGCGACCGCGCTGATCCGCGCGAGGCCAAATGGCTGAGGTGTCACGCAGCTGTGGCGCGTGTGGTGGGACGCTGGGGGCCGACGATCTGTACTGCCCCCGGTGCGGCACGCCGACCGCCCGCAAGGCCGATCCCGAGGCAACGCTGGTCAACCCGGCAAGCCGGCTGAGCACGCCAGCCTCTCCCGGCGCCGACCCCGAGGCGACGGTGGTCAACCCGGCAAGTGCGCCCGGCAAGCAACCCCAGCGGGTCTCGGTGTCCGCTTTCAACGACCGGTTGCGCGAAGTGCTCGACGCCGAGTACGAGCTGCTCTCGGTACTCGGCCAGGGAGGGTTCGGCCGCGTCTATCGAGCCAGGGACCGGCGACTCGACCGGTTCGTCGCCATCAAGGTGATCCGGCCGGACCTGATGGGGTCGAACGAATTCGTCGACAGCTTCCGCAACGAGAGCATCGCGCTGGCGAAGCTGCGGCACCCCGGCATCGTGCCGATTTACGACATCCGCGAGCGTGGCGGGCTGATTTACTACGTCATGCCGATGGTGCATGGGACGACGCTCGAGGCGCGGTTGGGCCGGACGCGACTGCCGCCGCTCGAGTCGCGGCGCATCCTCAGCGAGCTGGCGGACGCTCTGGCGGCGGCGCACCGCAGTAAGATGATGCACCTCGACATCAAGCCCGCCAACGTGTTCCTCGAGGGGGAGCTGCAGAAGGTGTTGCTCATGGACTTCGGGCTCGCCAAGGCGCTCACCGACCAGGTCGACGAATCGGCGGCGGTGCCGGTGGTCGGGACCCCGGAGTACATGTCGCCGGAGCAGGCCCGCGGGCAGCCGGACATCGATTACCGCTCGGACATCTACTCCATGGGGGTCATCGGCTATCGCATGCTGATGGGCCGGCCGCCGTTCCGGGGCCGCGACTCCGCCGACACGCTGGCGAAGCACATCAACGAGGCGCCGGTGCCGCTGCGCGAGCTCAATCCCACGATTCCCAAAGGCCTCGCGGACGCGATCATGCGCTGCCTCGCCAAGGATCCATGGGATCGCTTTCCCAACGCGCTGGACCTGCGCGGGGCGCTCGAGGCAGTGACGTTCTTCAGCGGCTCCGGGTCGATGACGGCGCCCGAAGACGAACCCCGGATGCAGCGGACGCTGCTGTTGCTGATTGCGGCCACCGCACTGCTCGCCGGATTAGTGATCGGCCGGATGCTGGGCTGAGCGGGCCAGCTCCCACACCTCTTCGACCGCCGTCCCGTCGGTTTCCGTACCGGATTGGTACCAGCGCCCGTCCGCGATGCGCAGCGTGAAGGCCTGCGTCTTCCCGATGTAGGGGGCCATTCCCTCGCCGACCCCGTACTCCACCGACTCGGCGTAACGCGTTCCATCGTAGGTGTAGTGGCCGCCGCCGGCGACGGTGATGAGGCCCTGTTGCGTGTAATAGACGAACACGAAATCGGTGGGGGTGACGTGCTTCAGGACCGTGGTCCCCGCGGGGATGTCGACCGCTTTACCGTTCGCCTTCGCGGTCACGAGCTTCCAGGTGCCAACCGGCGTCTGGGGCTTTGACGCCGCCCCAGGGCGCCGTGCCGCGGCGATACCCGAGCCAAGAGCGGCGATCACGCAGAATCCGCCCAGCCATCGCATCCAGTGCATCGTTGCCTCCCGGTGGAGCAGGATCGATCGCAATCATAGCTGTGACGACGGGGAGGGCAAACCGCTCAGACGCACATTTCGGGGACCGGTGCGCCACCACGGATCAAATGGAATGGGCCGAGCGTCTGGTTGAGGTCGGTCAACGTAACAGAGAGGGTCAGCTGGTCGCCGGCGAGGGTCCCGGCATAGCTCGCGGGGTGTGGCGGACGGCCTTGCACGGGCATGGGGCCGCCGCCGAAGAAATGCTCGCCGGTCGCCGTGAACTGTCCGCCGGAACTGAGCTTCCAGGTGGAGTCGATGGTCCCGGCGCCGCACGGGTAGGAAAGCGTCCCCCCGTCGCGAGCGAGGGCAAGGCTGGCCTCCTTGCCGCCCCACTCCCCGAGGATGTCGGGGGCGGTCGGCGGCGAGCAGCCAAAGGCCAACGCGAACAGCACGACGGCGAAAACCCGCATGTCGGGGAATACCCGCGTGTGGCTCTGCCGGGTCACATCACGGCCGGTCCAGGAACGGAACCGCCAGTCGGGCGACGGCGTCGGTCGACAGGATGTCGTAGTGCGTCGTCCCCGGAACGATCGCCAGCCGTCCCGGCGGGCGGCCCGAGCCGTCGAGACCGGCGTCCCGCTTTCCGCCGCCCAGGAGCCCCCACATTTCGATCATGTGCGCCGGCGTCACCGCGTCGGCGTCGGCGAAGATCAGCATCGTCGGGCTCGTGATCTTCGCGACATCGGCCGACCAGTCGTAATTCTGCCGCGCCATGTCGCCGATCTTGGTGAACAGCGTGGCCCAGTTGACGTTGGGGTACATCGTCGCGAGCGGCGACTGCTTCATCGCGGCGCCCGCTTCCGGCCCCATGTGCTCGAACGCCGCCTGCACTTCGGGGAAGAACCCGGTGCGCTTGATCGGCTCGCAAACGACCACGAGCCGGCGCACCAGCTGCGGATGGCGGATCGCGACCTGCAGCGCGACGCCGCCGCCCATCGAATACCCCATCACGTCGACCTGCGCGATCTTGAGCTGCGCCACGAGCGCGGCGATGTCGTCGGCCATGAGCTCGAAGCGCAGTGGACGATCGATATCGGCGGTGTGGCCGTGGCCCTGGAGCTCGACGGCGATCACCTGCCGCCCGGCGGCCAGCGCGGGGAGGTTGGGGCCGAACATCGTGATGCCGCCGACGCCGCCGTGCAGCAGGAGGAGCGGCGGCGCTTTCGCGTCGGTTGGCCCATGCCGCTCGTAGTACATGTGGAGCCCGTTGACGTCGGCGTACTGACCCGGGGTCTGCGCGGCCATCGTGCCTGCCAGGGTGAGCAAGGTGACGACAAGTCGGATCATGAGAGCGCCTGGGTTCAGGGTCGGACGAGTCATTACGGGCTGGGGAACTGGAGGCCTGTTTGCGCCAGGCTCTCGGCGACCTGCCGGCCGATCCCCGCTCCCCAGCTTTGACCTGCCTGCATGCTCTCCTGCATGATGAGCGGCAGGACTTCCGCCAGTCGCCGGCCGAGTGGGGTTTGGTAGAAGCGCACCAGGCCTTCCAGCTCAGCTGCGGTCAGGTGGGAGGCGTAGATCGGGATCAGCTGTTCGAGGAGCCGCGTCGTGTCCTGCCGTGCATGCGCGAGGAATGCGTCCCAGAAAGCCGCCGGGATGCGCGGATTGGCGGCGCGCTGTGCCGGGACCATGGTCTCGATTCCTTGCACCATGCGCTTGCCGCTCCCGGTGATGGCGAGCAGCTGCCGGATCGTCGTCGCCGTGGCGGAGTCGACGGGTGGCGGACTCTGCTGCGCGGAGAGCGGTGTCGCGAGAGCGAAGAGGACGACTGCACAAGCTGCGCGAGACGGGATCATTCACGGCTCCGTGAGCTTCGAGGGAGTGACCCGAGCGCCAGCGGGGGCGGCCAGCATCGGCCGCCCCCGAAATGCTTCCAGCTAATGGTCCACCATCTTGGTGGCCATTTCGTGGAATGTGTACGGGCCGTCAGAACAATGAATGTTCGAATTGGTGGGATGCATCAGCCCGTTGGGGTTGGGCTTCCACAGCCACACATGCAGGTCCCAGTGGTGCAGCTCGGCGGGCAGGATCGGAGCATGCCCCTCCATCGGGCCGTCGAGCTTCTGACCGAAGACCGTCGGGGCTTCTTTGGAGAGTGCCGTCGGCATGAACCACTCCGCGGCCACGAGCTTCAAGTGGTCGCCGACGGGCTCGTAGATCAGCACCTGAGGCTTGAGCGAGTCGAGCGTCGGACCGATCAGGGCGGGATTGAGGAAGTGCACCCCCATACCGCCCACCTTGTAGGGCATCAGGCCTTCGCCGCCGCCGCCCTTCGGGTAGTCGACGCACCCGACCGTCGAGAAATAGCCGTCGCGAATCGCGGCGATGGGGTCCTGGTACTTGTCGAGCGCCGCGCGCGTCGCGGCGAGGTTGGCGGGCAGTGTCGGCTGGGCGGTTTGCTGCATCTGCGCGTACACCGCGTGCGTCGCGACGAACAGTCCCGCGAACGCGGCCAGTGCTCCCTTGTGCATCAGTCTCAAGAACGCCTCCAGGTGGGGGATGCGGATGAACCAGTGACCCGGGCGCCGGCGAGCGCCCACCAGCTGCGGCCTGATCGGCCGCAGCGGACGACGATCCAATTCATGTGTGAATTAAAGCCCCTGACGGAGCGCTCCAATGATAGCCCAGGCCACAAGAAACGCTACCGCTCCCGTCAAGATTCCCACCAGGACCGAACTGCGACTCCACGCAACCACAAACATCCCTGACGCAACGCACAAGCTGAGGGCGAAGCAGGCGAGCACCACGGGCCGAAAGCGGCGAGCGGTGAAACTGGTTACGAGCCCGAGCAGCGCGAACAGCCCGAAGGCGATCTGCGCCACCGCTTGTACCTTTTGGCTACCGGATTGTGAAGCCGACAGGAGACTGAATCCGTTGTGGAGTCCGGTCCACGCCGCGCCCAGGAGCAGCAGCAGGGCAACGGCGAGGACGAGACGGCGGACGATGAGCCGAGGAGGCATGCGTCGTGGATTGTATGGCGGAGCTGGGATTCGCGCCAAGGCACGCCGTGCGGATAGCGGCGGCGTTCAGTGTGATCGCGTTCTTTACCGGCAGGGAGGACGCGGCGCACATCAGCTTCCTGCACGAGGCGGTGCAATGGTTCCCGCAGATGGCCGAGCGGTATGATTTCCGCTTCGACACCACCTCCGACTGGCGCAATCTCAACGCGACCTTCCTGTCGCACTATGACGTAGTGGTATTTCTCGACACGCGTCCCGAGGATCCCGCCGAGCGCGCCGCGTTTCAGGCGTACATGGAGCGTGGCGGCGCCTGGATGGGGTTTCACTTTGCCGGTTTCGCGCTGACGCCGTCTGCGGTGCCGGCCAACTGGGACTGGTATCACAACGTGTTTCTGGGCGCGGGGTCGTACGTCAGCAACACCTGGCGACCGACGGCGGCGGTGCTGCGCGTGGAGGATCGCGCCCACCCCGCGACCCGGCATCTGCCGGCGACGTTCACCTCCGCGCCGAGCGAGTGGTATCGCTGGGAGAAGGATCTGCGGCGGAACCCGGACATCGACATTCTCGTGTCGATCGACTCGACGAGTTTTCCGCTGGGGACGGGGCCGAAGCCGCACGAGATCTGGCACAGCGGCTACTACCCCGTGGTGTGGACCAATCGGAAGTACAAGATGATCTATTTCAACATGGGTCACAACGACATCGACTACGAGCACAAGTACGACACGACGAACCGCACGTTGTCGCACACGTTCGGGAATCCGGACGAGGATCAGCTGATCGTCGATGCGCTGTTGTGGTTGGGGAGCAAGGAGCAACCCCGCTAGGTCACTTCGGCTGCTGCGGGACCATCCCGATCGACCGCAGCCACGTCTGCACGAGCTCGGGCCATGCCGTGATCGGCTGCTCCGTGCGCCGCAGTCCGAACGCATGGCCGCCGTGCGGGAACACATGCAGCTCCACGGGGACGTCGGCGCGCTGGAGCGCGTGCCAATACACGATCGTGTTCATCACGTAGTCCACATGGTCGTCCTGCGCCTGCAGCAGGAACGTCGGCGGCGTACGGGCGGTGACGTGGATATCGGGATTGATCTGGCCGCTGGCCTTGGGCGACCAGAGATGCCCCGGATAGAGCACCACGGCGAAATCGGGACGCGAGCTGACGCTGTCGGCCGCATCGACCGCTGCGTAGCGCCGCCTGTCGTAGGCGTTGCTGACGTCCACTGAGAGGTGTCCACCCGCCGAAAACCCGAGCACACCGACTTTCTTGGGATCGATGTGCCACTCGGCGGCGTGGAAGCGCACCAGGCTCACCGTCCGCTGCGCGTCTTCCAGCGCGAGCGGCGCTTTCGGTTTCACCTCGCAGCGGCATTGCTGATCCCAATGCGGCCCTGACCCCGGTACGCGGTACTTCAACAGGACACAGATGATGCCCTGCGACGTGAGCCAGTCACAGACCTCGGTTCCCTCGAGGTCGATGGCGAGGATGTTGTAGCCGCCGCCGGGGAACACGATCACGGCGGCGCCGGTGTTCGCGCCCTGCGGTGAGTACACGGTCAATGTGGGTCGCGAGACATGGTAGACGGCGACCCACGGCTTCCCGGCGACGGGACCCGGCACCACCTGCGTCGACTCGGCATCCGGCACCGCCCCGCTCGGCGCGTCCGGTGCTGCCCCGGGCCAGAGCGCCATCTGCGTGTGCCCCGGGGCTGGCTGCCAGGCATTCTGCTGCGCGCCGAGTCTACCAAACCCCAACCCGATCGAGACCGCACAAATCAGTGCCCTCATCGGATGGCTGCAGTCACTGGGTTAGCTCCGAGAAACACAGGATGTAGCCATCGGGGTCCTCGACATGGAAATCCCGTGTGCCCCAGGGCTCCCGCTCGAGTGGTTTCGTGATGCGCGCTCCCCGGCCGACGAGCTCCTGGTGCAGCTCGTCGACTCCCGAGACGGCCAGGAAGGCGTCAAGATGCTCTTCTGCTCTACGATGGGCGCGCTCGGCGTCGAGTTTGGGCGCACACTTGAGGTGGATGACGGCGCGATCGCGTGACACGCTGGCATAGAAGCCTTCGTAGACGAAGTCGCGCGAGAAGCCGAGGCGCTGCTCGTAGAACGTCAGTGAGTCATCGAGCTTCGCGACGAGGAACTGGGGAGCTGATGCGTTTATCGAGGCCACGAGTCTCTCCGATCTGGAGATCAACGATGAGAGTCCTGCTCAAGCTGGCCGCGGGATGCGCCACTTATCGGGACACGGATAGAAGTCCCCGTGGTTGGCGATCGTCCAATCCTCCGGCGTCACGATGCACGCGGTGCGGTCATCGGCCACGATCAGGTAGATCGGCGTTTGCACCTTGTCATCCACCCGGAAATAGGGCGAGCGCTGCCAGGCCAGCGTGCTGTTAGCCCTCTCGAGGTGATCGACCCGTTTGGAATTCGGCCCCGGCTGGGGATCGGTCTTCCACTCGGGGAGCGGATTGCCGCCACAGGCTGCAACGAGCGCCAGCAGCGCGACGACTCGAGTCATAGGGAGAGGAACCTCAGCCAGGAGAGGGGAGCGAACAGGGCCAGCAGAAGCGCGACGCTGCCGAGTGTCCCGAGTCCGATGCGCACCCGCCGGGAGCCCAGCAGAATCTCCCACGATCGCACCAGTGAGACCGTCCAGAGCCGGGTCGGGTG